>JAXMKZ010000005.1 GCA_034370385.1 Coriobacteriia bacterium | reverse complement strand
CCAAACGGGCGATGGCTCGCCACCGCCCGCCCGACGGAGCCCGCCGCCAAGCCGAGCCGACATGTGGATCCCCCCACACTCAGAACACTCAGTCCCGCGAGCATACTCGTCGCCCACGAACGTGGCAACCGAATGAGTGGCTCCACCGGAAGTGGAGTCATCCAAGTCGATTCGTTGCCTCGAAAAAGGTGATACCCGAAGTGGCCCTTTTTGGATCGACCGGCACTGGACAGGGGCTTCGATGACTCAGCCGCGTTCGTCTGGGGCCGTCGGGCTCAGCCCGCGAGAAGTGCCTGGACTCGCTCGAATGCATCGCGTTGGGTGATCTCGGCATCCCCGTCCATCTGTTCGAGAAACTCCGCGACGGCGGACGGCCCGAAGTGAGCCGGCGATTCGAACGTGCGCTCCAGGATGCCCACCATTTCGCCAATCAGCCCGTGTCCGGGGAACGGCGCGAACTCCCCAATGACAGCACTGATGCCTCTTGGGTAATTCGCCAGGACGAACCAGATATCGTAGGCATCCTTCTGCTTGATGCGGCTATCCAACGCCGAGCCCTTCATCACGAGATACGGGGCCACGCCGGCAACCCTCACAATGACTGAGTCCATGGCACCGCCGGGCAGGCGAGCTTCGACCTGTCGCTCTTCTGTCGCGCCCAAGAGCAGCAGATCAGCCCCTCGGGCCTTGCGCGGTTGCAGGTCCTGGACCCGCTGCGTGCGGTGCCCCTTGCCTCTGCCGCCGTACTCACCAGCTAGGAAGTCGACCTCGACCGTGACCGGCTCGCCGCCAGTTTCCACATGGCGGTACCAGATGAACGGCTGGGATTCGTCCTGGTAGTAACCGTTGGCTCTTAGTGATGCACTGATTCGCGCATAGACTTCGTCCGTCTCAGCCAGATGATTGAGCGCGACATCGACATCGGTGCTGCCGACATGTCCCGTGCTGTCGGGCATGAGGAGCGGTGGCACCCAGCCTCCCACGATGACCATGTCGTCGCGGTACTCACCGAGAACATGCACGAGTTCTACAAGAACCGACTTTGCGGCCTCAACTGCATCCGGAGGATAGTCGGACTGGCTTATCGCCATGATGGCCTCAGCTCTCGAATCAGCAATTCTTCGGCGGCTTCTTCGCCACGGCCAGCCATGGATCTCACATCCAAGAAGAGCTGGATGGGTGAGACCGTGCGGAGGTCATATCGGGTCTGGGAGCCGCTGAAGACGCCTTCGTCATACGGCTTGAGCAACAGCACGTTGCCTCCGGAGTCGACCGACTTGAGTTGGGTGTTCAGCGCTAGGCTGTCGACTCCGGAAGGTACGTAGATGCTCGCTCGGTTGTAGCGGACTCGTGGAGACGACAGCCGCGCACCTGAGAAGCCGGTGAGTGCATACGGCACGCCACTCTCTCGGCACCATGCCGCGACGGCGACCTCGGCATCGGCGACCGACTCGAGAGAGTAGAACTCCGACACTCTGTTCTGCTTGTATGAGTAGGCATCCGCCCATGCCAGCAACATCGCTTCCGGCTCCACCAGCTCAATGACTCCCGAACCGGTGGCAATCCACTCTCGTTCCTCGAGCGCTCGTTTGATCTTCGAAACGAGGCCGATGCTCACTTCCGCGGTCTTTGACAGCTGCTGGACCTGCCACGTGCGCTTCGGTTCATTCAGCAACGTCCGGAGCACACGCGAGGACTTCGGAGTGAACAGTGCGACTGTGTCCCGTTTCTCACGGTACGGGTTCTGCGGCGAGATCCTCTCGACGTAGACATCCTCAAGCGACAGCCAGCAGTTCCCTGCCAAGTCAAAGAAGCCAACGCCCGATTCCCGGCAGATTGCAGCGCTGACATCCGAGATGAATGGCGCCGCAAACACCGGATACGCATCGCGGGTGGCCTGCGCGAGCATCAGTCGGCTGAGGTGATCCACTGCCTCCCGAGCTCGCTTTGGTTGGCCGACGGCGCTTGTCTTGAACAGCAGCGTGCGCTCTCGCCCCAGAACACTGAGACGTACCACCAGATCTGCACTCATCCCGTCCGGGTAGATGACCTCCCGCTCTACGGACTTGATGCTAGTCTTCGGCACGTTCCTGAGGCATGATTCGATTGCGCTGGGGAGCGACTCAAGGAGTTCGGCTTCTTTCACTGTAATAACCTCTTTCACCATTTGGTGAAACACAGCTTATCAGTGAAAGTCCCGTAGGGTCAAGTCCTGCACCGTCCGGGTCGTCTGACGCTGGAGTCGGCGACGACGGCGATGCCCGTCGCCAGACAACGACCCCCAAGGCGCCCGTCAAACGCTACAATACGAACGCTCGTGGCTTGGCGGATGGCTCCTGTGGATCTGGTTTCGGTACCTACACGGTAACCAGACTCGCCGCAGCGCACTGACAGCACGAGCAAACGCTGGGTCCGACCTGCAGGAATGCACAACCGCCCTCGTAGCTCAGGGGATAGAGCACAGGTTTCCTAAACCTGGTGTCGCACGTTCGAATCGTGCCGGGGGCACCACACATACACGAAGGCCGGCGGGGCGTATCTGCTTCGCTGGCCTTTCTCGTTCCGCGATGTCCTACAGATCGCTCGCGCAGACAGGGTCTGCGCTGAGGTGCCGCTCGGCGAACGCGATGATGACATCGTCCCGCTCGCCGGCGAGCAGTTCGGTCGTGTCGACCCGCAGTCCGGTCGCCGCTTCGATCTCAGACACGGCCGCCCCGGGGTAGTGTCGCTCCATCACGCCGACCAGCGTCCGCGTCAGCCGGCTTATGGCAGCCGATCGCTTCTCACCGAGCTCGGCGTACATCGCACAACGTGCGCTCTCAAGCTCAGCAGTGAGGATGGCTACCCGACGATTTCGGTACCAGCGCAACCACACTCCTACCAAGATCGCGGCGGCCACAGCGACGGTGATCGATACCATCAGCAGGATCCCGAACTCCGGCTCGCGCATCTCGAACAGGAGCGCGACCTCGACCTCGCGCGACTTCGCCAGCGTGCTGACGCGCGCGGCAAGCTGGGAGTCTGCATGGGAACGAGCCTCGACCAGCGCGGCGGCTAGACCGAACGGTGGTGAGGGGCCAGGCGTGTCCGTATCCCGATTGAAGCCCACTGCCGTCGCGACTCACTTACGTTTGGCCCACCGCAAGCCGCCGCTCCAAGACCCGGCTGGTCATCGAGAACACGAGCGTCATAGCCAGGTACATCAGGGCGACCACAGCAAATATCTCGAAGGCTCGGAACGTACGCGAGTAGACCTGGTTGGCGATGTTCATCATCTCGGTGATCGCTAGCAGCGACACCAGCGAGGTGTCCTTCAGCATCGATGAGAAGGAGTTGACCAGCGGCGGCGTCGCCGTGCGCAGGGCTTGCGGCAACACAACCCACAGAAGCGTATGCCACCAGCGCATTCCCAGAGCATGCGCGGCATCGTGCTGGCCCCGACTGACGCCGGCCAATGCTCCCCGGACTATCTCCGAGACATACGCGCCGCCGTTAAGCCCAAGTCCGACGACAGCGGCCACGGTCGCTGGCATCACGACCCCTACCTGGGCGAGCCCGTAGTAGATGAAGAAGAGCTGCACCAGCAACGGCGTCCCGCGAAAGAGCTCCACGTAGACGGACAGGGATCGACCGAGCCACTTCGTGCGGCTGCGAACCGTGCCGACGAATGTGCCGATCACGAGTGCCAGCAAGAAGGACATGGCGGTGATCCTGATCGTCACCGTGGCGGCGACCATCAGTTCGGGCATCCAGTCCAAGACCACTTGCCACTGCAATGATTGCACGAGACTCCCTCATGAGAGCGTCAAGGGGACGGCCCGCAATCCGCCGCCCCCTTGAAGCGTGAAACGCCCGACGAGTTCGGCTACTTCTGGACGGTGAGCCACTTCGCGAGCAGCTTGTCGTAGGTGCCGTCGGCCCGGACTTCGGCCAGCGCAGCGTTGAATGCCTCGACGAGCGCCGTGTCACCCTTAGGAAACACGCCCACCAGGTCGGCGGTCTCGAGCGGCTCTCCGACCAGATCGAAGCTCGGATCGACCCTGCTCTGCTCAACGGCGAACGCCTGCCCGGCAAGCACGGCTTCGATGCGCCCGGCCTTGAGGTCGTTCATGGCGTCCTGCGTCAGCTTGTACTTCTTGACTTCCTTGAAGCCAACCTCGTCGGTGAGGTTGTCGGCGATCTGCTCCGAGCCGGAGCCAAGCTGCACGCCGACGACCTTGCCCTTGAGACCCGCCTTGTCGGTGATGCCCGCGGGGTTGCCCTTGGCGACGATGATCACGTCCGGGAGCTGGTAGTAGACATCTGAGAACTCAACGTTGGCTTCTGCCGCTTCCTTCTTGGACATGGCCGAGAAGATGAGGTTGTAGTCGCCCTTCTCTATGCCGCCCAGAAGCGCCTGCCACTCAGCCGGCTTGAAGGTCGCCTTGACCCCCATCTTCGCCACGATCGCATTCATGAGATCGACGTCGAAGCCCTCGATCTCCTTGGTCTTCTCGTTCGTCGACTCGAAGGGCGCGTAGAAGGGGGCAAGGCCCACCACCAGCTGCCCGGCGTCGATGACTTTCGTCAGCGAGTCGTCCGCTGCAGCAGCGGGCTCGGCCGGCTGGGCGGCATCGGTCGACTCCCCCCCGCACCCGGTCAAGGCGAGCGCCATGATCAGGCTCGTCACAAGAAGCATCGCAATCCAGGTCTTCCTCATGCCATAGTCCTTTCGTCTGGTCTTCATCCTGAGAGGTGCTCTGTCACACCTCGGAACTCAACATCCAGCCCCGCGTCACCCATCAGCGCCTGAAGGACCTCAATGAAGACGCCTGGCTTCGGCGCCTCAGAGGCCTGTGGGATTCCCGTGTCAGACAGCGCCGCTATCTCTCCGCCGGCGTAGCCGACGCAGGTGCGGCTGACACCGCAGCTTGGGCTGCCGTCGACGCCGACAACCGCTTCGATGGTGCAGCCGTCCGCCTTGAGGGCCAGCAGTATCTCCACGATCGGCTCAAGGAGCTTCTGGCAATGACGTCGGTACGATGCGACGTCGTACTGCTCGCGCGTCATCCCCCACCGCGCAAGACCGAGATACGTGGCCTCGGGGCAGGGCAGCTGGACGATGCCGACCCCGCATTGAATGAGGGAATCCACGACGTCACGACGTGCACCCTCGTAATCGGCAAGGCCATGGACCTTGGTGTTCGCATTCAGATGGCAGTGAGCGACCACTGCGACGGCACGTCCCCGAGCTGGCACGGCTTCCTCCCCCGGAAGTCAGATCAAGTGAACGAGATAATCCTACGTGATAGTAGACATGCGAGCAACTTATACATCAAGAGCGACCCCACGCTGGTTACCGGGTCCGTCCGCAAGATCCCTAGCCGAGATGCAGCGCCTCATCGAAGCCGGGAACTCCGATCTGTGCGCTGTGCTCGGCTACGTGGCATTCGCGTCTCACAACACATAACCGCAGGTGGGAGAAGGTGTGTCCCCCTCTCCCACCTTGTGTTCTAGCGCCCGTTTGCTGAGAATCCCGCCTTCGTCCAGTGGCGCGGTTTTTGCTCGTTCGCGATGCCATTGCGCGCCATCGTAATCCTCATGGAGATCAACCCCGATGAAGGCTCCCGACACGCAGTCACCCGGGCGGCGGTTTGCCGCCGTCATGTTGCCGTTGGCTCTCGTGCTGGTCTGGGTCGGCGATGCGGTCGCGCAGAGGTTCAACGCACCCACACTCGGCTCGGAGTTCATGGCCGCCGCGCTCGCCATCCCCCTCTTTGCCTGGGCGCTCACCCGCCTGCGGCTCGACCGAGAGCGCATCCAGCTGCTCGCCGTCGCATCGCTTCCTGTTCTGCTCATGCTGATCACCTCCCTGCGGACAGCAAGTCCGGCTCAGGCCCTGCTCGGCGGGGGCCCCATGTGGCAGGGCTGGGTTCTGTGGGCGTGTGCGCTGGGATGGTTCTGGGTAGCTGTCGCGGCCGCTGACGGTCGCGACCTGATGCGGGTGGTACGAGTCCTCGTGTGGCTGGGGAGTCTCGCCGCGTTGTGGACGCTTTTCGAGTCGGCCGGACTGTTCGCCACCTATCAGGAGCGGAGCGGGGCCGCCGCCATGGCTCTGTTCGACAGCCCCAACTCGCTGGGCCAAGTGCTCACGCTCACGATCGCCGCGACCGTGAGCCTCGCGTTGCGCAAGAACCAGGATGCGCGAGTGCGTCTCGGCTACATCCTTCTCGCGCTCCTGCAGTTCTCGGCGATTCTGGCGGCCGGATCGCGCGCCGCCCTGCTCGGCATCGTCATCGGCGTTGCCGCCTACGGGATCCTTGAAAGCGGACACACCGGCCCGAGCCGGGCCGTTCGCCTCGTGTCCGCCGCTGCACTGGCTTTGTTCGGCGTCGGGTTCGGGGTGGTCTCCGCGGCATGGAGCGGGATTCTGGGTCCCGATGCCTTCAGCCGCGTCGATCAACTCCTCAGCGGTCGCTTCGCCATCTGGAACCATGCCGGCGAGAGACTGGTTCAGTATCCGCTCATGGGCGCGGGCCCCGGGTCCTTCGATTCGATCATCACGTGGGACGTGATGGCAGACGGTACCGTCGGCGCCTCTCTCACCTACGACCAACACAGCATCCTGCTGACCTGGCTCATGGGAGCGGGGCTGCTCGGGCTGGCCGCCTTCGGGCTGGCCGCAACGGTGCTGGGCCTCCACATCGTCCGCTCGGTCGAGGCAGCGCACTCGAGCGCTTCCGTCCGCGTGCTCGCAGCCGGTGGTGTCGCGCTGTTCGTGGCGATGCTCTCGTCGTGGCCCGAGCCGCTGGCCCTTCTGAGCGTGAGCCTGATCGTGGGCTGCCTCATCACCAGCGGCTCGTTGCGCGGCTCTTCCCCAAAGCCCTCGCTCTCATGGCGCTCCCCCGTCGTCGCCGTCCCTGTGACGATAGCCGCGGTCGCAACGTTGATCTCGCTTGCGGCGCTCGTTCCGGCCGTGAACGCACGGCTGCTCACCGCACGGGCCGAAAACTATCCGGAGCTCATCAGCCGCATCGAGCGAGCGCTGTCCGACACTGACGACTACAGCTACCTCACGAGCGAACTGACCCTCATCCAGCGGCGAGGGAGCCTGGCGGTCCCCGACTCAGTGGCCGTCGACATGCTTCGGAAGCTGGCGGCCGACTACCCCCCTGAGGCGACCGGCCGGGTGGAGATTCCGCTGCTCGCCCTCGACATCCTGTACCAGCGCGCCGGAGAGCTGTCCGCCGAGGAGTACTGGGGGCTTTCCCGCTTCTACGCCGAGAAGGGTATCGAGGCCAGTCCGTCCGAGGGCGTCTGGAAGTACGCACTCGCACGTGCCGCCTACACCACCCACCGCTCCGACACCGCTTCGTACGTCGACGACGCGCTCGCGTCCGGTCTTCCACAGTCGGCCGCCATCTTCGTGCGGCAGATGCGCTGACGCCGCACCCGGTCAGGGTGATCGAGAAGGGCGCCCCGAGCGGGTTGGTCGCTGTAGCCCTTCATCGTCTGAATGGGCCCGAAGCTGTTGAGGGTCATCGGCTCGACGCGGACGCCGCCTTCCGCGGCCACTCGCCCAGCAACACGCCCTTGAGCACCGGCACGCGCCCGATTACGAGCGTGACCGCGATGGAGCCCGCCAGCGTGAACGCGAACGACGCTGCGATTGCTGCCAGGCTGCTGCCGAACTCCACGCGCAGGAACAGCCACTGAGCGCAGTAGACGCCCAGGGTAAGCCGCCCCAGCGCGTCGAGTCTGAACCGTCTGGCCACCGGCTCGGCGAACTCGATGAGCACTGCTGCGGCAGCGGTCCCGGCTAGGCCGAGCACCACCTTCAGCGCGCCGCCGGCGAGCGCGCCCGCGACACCCATCGTCCGCATCAGTGGAACCGCTATCAAAGGGTAGGCGAGCAGCGGCACCCACTTGAGTAAGGGGCGGTCGGGCTGCAGCGGGCGCTTCCACTGTCCCCAGGTGAAGCCGGCGGCGAAGAACGGCCAGTAGGTGACGGTCTTGAGCAGGCCGAAGTCAGGCGCTACCCCCAGCGCCTCGCGCGCCCACGCTAACAGCAACAGCGTCACCCAGCCGGCGGCGAGAAGCGTCAACGGCCGCTCGGCAAGGTTGTAGAAGAGCGCCAGAACCGCCGAGCAGAGCACGAGCGCGGGCAGGTACCACAGCCCCGCGGTAGGCGATACGACGATGCGCGCGAGGTAGCCGACAAGCCCCTGGGCCAGCGCGACCGGCTGCTGCTCATTCAGCGTTGTCACCCGCAGTGACAGGAAGAAGATCGCGTGCCAGGCCAGGAACGGCACCATCAGTCTCACCGCGCGGCGCCAGACCCATTGCGGCCGAGGGCCCCTCACCCGCCCCGGCAACACGAAGCCGGACAGGAACATGAACAGCGGCATCTCGAACGCCGAAAGCAGCAGGTAGAGTGCGTTGTCGGCGGGCTCGGGCACGCTTCTCAGCAGCACGTGGCCCAGCACCACGCACGAGATCGCGAAGCCCTTCAGCGCGTCGACGCTGAAGAGCCGATGCGAGCCGTGTGGATGCCCGCTCACGGGAGGAGCCCGCGCAACGGCACGCCCAGCTGTTCGAGCGCGGACGAGATCGAGTCCGTTTGCGTGCGTTCGATGCAGTCCACTGCGATGCGCGCGCATCCTTCGGCATCCGACGCCGCGTCGTGGTGAACGAGCCGGATACCGCAGTGGTCACAGACGACGTCGAGCGTGTGGCGTGGCAGCTCGGGAAGCACCTTCCTCGCGATGGCGAGGGTGCACGCGTACTCGTAGTGCGGCGCGTCGATCTCGCGCGATTCGAACAGGGCACGCAGCACCCGCATGTCGAACGGTGCGTTGTGGGCGAGAAGGCGCGTGCCCTCCAGGACCTGGCGCACCTCCCACCAGACCTCGTCGAACTCCGGTGCGAACTCGGTATCCTCGGCGCTGATGCCGTGCACGTTGGTGTTCCAGAACTCGTACTCGTTGAACGGCGGGCGGATCAACCACGACAGGGTCTCGACGATCCGGTCATCTTCGACGAGCGCGACGCCCAAAGCGCACGCGCTGTTCGGCTCGCGCGTGGCGGTCTCGAAGTCGATGGCGGCCCAGCGTTCGGTCACGGCGGCTCCCGGGGCGATACGGACGTCGGCCCAGTGTATCGCGCCGCGCCGTCTAGAGCCCGAGCGCCGCATCGACCTCGCCCAGCGAGAGCCCGCCGCCGGGTTCGCCACAACCTCGCCACCGGGGGCTCGGCCAGCAGCGCACGGCACGGGGCGAGACAACTGCTCTCCTGCGCTCACGCACCCGCTTGACGCTCTTGGGCGGCGGTGTTACCTTCGATACCACCATTAATACTACACGAGGTACTACCACTATGGCGAAGACAACCATATCCGTGCCTGACGAGCTGCTGGCCGAGGTCGATCGAAGAGCATCCGAAACGGGTACGACACGCAGCGGTTTCGTTCAAGAGGCGGCCGCTCGTTACATCATCGAACTCGACGAGGAGAAGGCGCGCCTCGAACGTGCCGACCGTATCGGCGTGGCGATGGCGGGTATGCGCGAGGTCGCCCAGCACATGCCTCCCGGCACCGATGGCAACGCGATCATCCGCCGCTTCCGTGATCTCCCGGAGCCGTGGCTGCCTCCGCGTGAGGGAGCCGGGGAATGAGCCCCGCGCGGCCGCTCTACGTCATCGACAGTTCGGTCGCGTACAAGTGGTTCAACGACGAGAACGAGTCGCACGTGTCCACGGCCCTTGAGTTGCTGCAAGGTCACCGCGACGGGACGTTGCTTCTGACGGCGCCGGCTCACATGCCCACCGAGGTGCTCAACGGGCTCCGATACTCCCGGCTGGGCGACGAGTACCTCCGACGTGTTCCGGGACAGCTCGCGGGAGCAGAAGTCGCGCTGGTCCCGCTGGACGGGGCGCTACTCGCACAGGCGCTCGAACTGGCTCTCGCCTACGACCTCACGATCCACGACGCCCTCTTCCCCGCACTCGCGGTCCAGCTCGACTGCGATCTCGTCACCGCTGACCGCGCGATGGCGCGCGTAACCGAGTGCCCCGTGCGACTACTCGCCTGACACGCACTGCTGCGAGCGCACAAATCCGCAGACGGCGACCCGCCTCCCCTGATGCTGGGAATAGTGACCTTACGCGCGGCGGCGTGGGGGTCGCCGCACATCGCGGCGGTGGGGTCGCCGCAGCCGCGGCCGGGGTGCCGCGGAGCGCTTGGGGGTGATTCGTCATGCTCATCTCGAGCATCCGGCAGGCTGTCGGCATGGGTCCACGAATCGGCAGGCTCTGCATCGCAGTGCTCCTCGCCATCTCGTTGATGCCGATGCCCGCTGCACATGCCGCACGTCAGGATCTGACGATTGCCGTATGGGCCGACTCGGACAGGGACGGCAAACCCGAACTGTTCGGCGTCGACTGGGACGGCGATGGTCTGATCGACGAGTGGTGGCACGACGACAACGAGGACGGTGTCGTCGACCGCGTCGAGGTAGAGAACACGGGCGGGAACACGTTTCGCTCGCCCCGCGGCAGGCCCGGAATGCGCGTGAGGGTCACGCCGCTGGCCGGCGGCGGCGCTCAGGTCGCCGTGGACTGGAACGGCGACGGACGCTACGACGAGGTGTGGTGGGACGTCAACGGCGACGGACGCTATGAGGACACCGACACCTACGAGACCGAGTCCAAGGTCGTCGACAACACGAAGGCCACGCGGTTCCG
This sequence comes from Coriobacteriia bacterium, assembly GCA_034370385.1. NCBI lineage: Bacteria > Bacillati > Actinomycetota > Coriobacteriia > Coriobacteriia bacterium. The sequence continues at coordinate 290,939 of JAXMKZ010000005.1, read as the reverse complement.
CGGTGTCTTCGTCGGCGTGAACAACCGGCCTCTCCAGTACCCCGAGAAGGACGTCGACGATATCTGCGACGCACTCGACGACCATACGCCGTCTTGGAACTCAGCGGACATGGCGAAGCTGAAAGGCGCGGGGGCGACCCCGGCCGCCATCCAGTCCGCGATCAATGCGGCGAAGGCATCCTCGAAGCCGGGTGATGAGTTCGTCTTCTACTTCTCGGGCCACGGTGGTGGCTGGAACAAGAAGAAGGGCAAGATGGGCGGCGGCTTCGTCGACGGGAACGGCGATGAGTCCGCCAACCGCGTGCCCGAGTCCGAGTTCGGGCGCTTCGATGGCAGCAGGATGCCCACGCCGCCAGCGGGTTACGAGCGCGTTCGGTCCGTCGACATGGACGGCGACGGCGCTACCGACACCCAAGTGGTCAAGGACGACACCGGGAAGGTCACGGTGCGCCGGCGCAATGCAACTCCTACGCCCGAGTGGCGTGAAGCCGGCAGCGACTCCGACGGTGATGGAGACGTCGACGGTGACGACGGCGGCGTCGACATGAACGGCGACGGCGACAAGAACGACTTCGTCGGCGTCGACGACACGATCCAGGTGGCAGGCGGCGTCGAGATCAGCGACGACACGATCGCCCAGTGGCTATCAGGGTTCCCGGAGTCGGTGACGATCGTGGTCATCCTCGATTGCTGCCACGCCGGAAGCTTCGTCAACGACATGCAGCGGCTCACGGACAGCGCCGGCAAACCTCTGAGGCCGGGCCACATGGAGGTCGTCGCGGCGGCAGCGTGGGACGAGACCGCAGCCGAGGAGCCCATCTCGAACGGCGTCCTCACGCAGGCCATCCTCGACGCACTCACGCCGCTTCCACCGTCCACGACCGGGGGACACACCACCAGCCTCGCCGACTACCTCGGCAACCGCGACGACCGCACCACGACCGCCGAGCTGGCGAAGTGGGTCGGCCCAAGCGCGGTGACGTACTTGAACACCGACAACGACGGCGACGGTCGGCGCAACGAGGACGACATCGACACGATCGAGGTGTTCACGGGTTCAGAGTCGATAGTCGCCTCGGGTGACCCTGCGGTCTTTCCGCCGCTCATCAGGACCGTCGAGCAGACGGCGACCGACATCGACGGCGACACGAAGAAGGGCGAAGACAAGAGCTCGCGCGTCGTGAGTTTCTTCGACGTCTGCTGCGACCCCGAGTTCGGGTCTCGCGGAACGCCACGTCTGCTCAACTGGGTGAGCGGCGATGCGCCGTTCGATCTCTCGGGCATGGGGCCTGCGATACGGCTCTTCTCCGCCTCGCCCGTTATGCCGGGCACAACCGAGACGCCCGGCCCGACCCTTGAGTTCGCGGTCCGACAGCTGCCGGCCCCCGCCCGCCCCGCACCGATGACGGCAGGCGGTCCCATGCAGTACGGCTCCGAGGTCTTCGACGTGAACGTGAACATCGTGAACCAGATGCCCGAACTCGACACGGTCACAACGGCGTCAGTGCCCGTCGCCAACCGTCTGCCGATGCCGGTCCTCGCATCGCCGAGTCTGCGCATGGAACTGCAGCCTCTTCCGGGCGTGCCGCTCGAGGTCTGCCTGCCCGCCGTCTACGACACGCCCACGGCGCAATGGCAGCCCATTATGGAGCGCGTGATCGACCCGGACCGCCAAGTCATCAGCTTCTCGCCGGAGCACTTCTCGCGTTACGCGCTGCTGTACTTGGGGCCACCGCCGATCGTGCCCGACCCGGCACCCCTGCCGCCGAAACGGCTGCTGGCCAGCGCCGACGGTGAGACGGTGACGGTCGCGTGGTCGAACCCGACCGACCCTGACTTCCTCGCCACCCGGCTGTTGCGCTCGACGCTCCGCTTCGCCGAAGGTCCGTCCGATGCGACGAGCGTCCAGGCGTACGAGGGCGACTTCGTCGCGCGGGTCGAGACGCTTGCACCCGGGACCTACTACTACACCGCATTCTCGCGCGACCTCACGGGAGGATGGAGCCTTCCCGTCACCGCGACGGCCGCTGTGCTGTCGACACCGACGAACCTCCCGCCGCTGGCGGTCGAGGACACCTACACCGCCGAGCAGGACGCGACGCTCACCGTACCGGCTCCCGGCCTGCTCGCAAACGACTCGGATCCAGACGGCGATCCGCTCGCTGCCGAACTGGTCTCGCCACCACTTCACGGCACCGCCGTCGTCAACGCGAGTGGCGCGTTCACCTATCACCCGAACCTGATGTGGGTGGGCTCGGACACGTTCTCGTACCGCGCGAGCGATGGGACCACGTACTCGGCGCCGTGCACGGTCACCGTCTCGACCCAGCCGTTTGCGAAGCGCGCGACTGAGACGACGATCACGTCCGCCGGCCGGACGATCACCTACGGGCAGCTGACGATGCTCGCCGGTCGAATCACCGTTGATGCCACTGGTCTGGCAGGTGCGGCGATCACGATCGAGCGCTCAAGCAACGGGCTCACGTTCGCCCCGTTCGGGACGGTCGTGGTGAGCGGTTCAGATGGCACGTTCGATTTCACCGTGCACCCGTCGACGAAGACCTGGTACCGGGCCGTCTACGCAGGCAGCGCGGAGCATGAGGGCTCGACGAGCGGACCGGTACTGGTGCAGGTCCGCGCAAAGGTCGGCACCCCGACCGGGACGACGAGTCTGCGGGCGGGCGTGCGGGCCACCTTCCGCGGCACGCTCTCGCCGGCTCATGCGAATGGCGCACGCGTCGTGAAGGTCTACCGCGAGCGTTACCTCGGTCGTGGGCGGTGGCAGCGCGCCGGAGGCTACATCCTTGCGAGGGTCTCCACCGTGCGCGGCCGCTCCACCTACTCGGCCACGAGCTCGTTCACGAAGGGAACATGGCGGCTACGCGCCTACCACGCGGACGCCGCGCATGCAGCCGCGTGGTCTCAGTACGGTAAGAACATACGGGTGCGCTGAGCCGCGGGGGGTCGGGAGTTGACGATATCGAAGTCACGGGCGACCCAGCGTTCGGTCACAGCGGCTCCCGGGCGATACGGACGTCGGCCCAGTGTATCGTGCCTCGCCGTTTAGAGCCCGAGCGCCGCATCGACCTCGGCGTCGTCGGTCTGACCGAAGCGGCGATAGAACTGACCAACGGCCGCGAAGTGCTCGGGCACCTCGACGATGACGACGTCGTCGGCCACATCCTGGAGCATGCGCACGGTGTCGGGCGGGGCGACCGGAGCGGCCACCACGATCCGGGCGGCGCCCGCCCGTCGCAGCCACCCTACCGCGGCGAGCGCGGTCAACCCCGTCGCAAGGCCGTCATCGACGAGGACCGCTGTCTTGCCTGCGACCGCCGGGGCGAGCGAACCGCTCGACCACCTGGCTACCTCGCGCTGAACCTTGGCTCGTGCGGGGCCGGCCAACGCCTCGACCTCGCCCAGCGAGTAGCCCGCCGCCGGGTTCGCCACAACCTCGCCATCAGCGGCAACGGCTCCTACGGCGTACTCGGCGTACCCCGGCGCACCGACTTTGGCAGCCACTGCTACCGCCAGTTGGCATCCGAGCGCGCGAGCGACCTGCGCCGCCACGACGACGCCGCCGCGAGGGATCCCGAGGATGAGCGCGGCATCATCGCCACCGGGGGGCTCGGCCAGCAGCGCACGCACGGGCCGAGACAACTGCTCGCCTGCGTCCACGCGATCGCTGAACACCCTGCGTCACCTCCACGTTGAATCTACCCGCCGCTCTGCCCGGCGCATGCCGTCTGCGCCCAGGCGGTGGACGCGATGCCCTTTCAGGGTCTTTAATGGGACCGTTCCGCTGACGAGAGGATCGTGCACGTGCTCGAGCTCAGCTTTATGCCCTTATCCCAGGTCGCTCTGTTGGCATGCCTCGTCGGCTCCTTCGCGCTGGGCGTCGCAGCGGTCTTCTCGATGTGCCCGCTGATGCTCGCATCGTTTGTCAGCATGCGGCGCGCTGGCGCGGACGTTGACCGCGTCGTCGCGTCGGGGGCCTACCACTCCGGACGCATCGGTGGAAACGTCGTCATGACCACCGTCTTCGGGCTGTTCGGCTGGATGCTCTTTGCCCCGGAGTCGCCGGTATCGCACCTGTCTCGGATCCACTACCTGCCTGAGTGGCTGCTGGCGCTCTCGGGAACCTCGATGATAGTGGCGGGAATCACGATCTTCGCGCGTCCGAACATCGGCGCGATGCCCGTGCCCGGCCCGGGCACCTGGCTCGTTCGCAGCCCTTCCTTTGCTCGGGCCATCTCCTACGCGACACACCAGCGCTCGCCTTGGCTGCTCGGTCTGCTTGTGGGGATCATGCCGTGCGTTCCGCTGCTACCCGTGCTCGCCACTTCCGTAGCGATGGGCACGCCCCTCATGGGGGCGATACTCGGGCTCGGATTCGGCGCAGGAACGCTCGTGGCGCTGCTCGCCCGGGGACGCGTCGCCAGCGCCAACGAATCGGGACACATGACGCCTCTGGCAACGGGGCCCCTCGCGTTCGCAACGATCGTCGTCACCGTCGTCGGTGCGTTCATCGTGGTGGCGGCAGCCATCGCGACGATGCGCTGACCGGCTCAGCCGCGTCGGTACTACACGAGGAAGCGTGCCGTGCTTCCGTGCTCTGAAGGCGTTATCTCCAGCCGAGCGTCGATGCGCTGTCTGAGCTCGGGCACGTGGCTGATGATGCCGACGAGCCGCCCCTGATCCGCGGCCACACCAGCCAGCCCAAGCAGCGTCGTGATCGCCGTATCGAGCGACTCGGGGTCGAGGGTACCGAAACCTTCATCGATGAAGATCGTCTCGAGCTTCACGCCGCCCGCGTGCGCCTGAACCGCCTCGGCTAGGCCAAGAGCGAGGGCGAGTGACGCGAGGAACCCCTCGCCTCCCGACAGCGTGCCCGCCGGCCGCGACTCACCCGCCTGTTCGTCGAAGACGGCAAGCGCGAGCCCGGCCGCTCGGCCGCGATGCTCCACGGCGGTGGACCGCTGGAGCCGGTAGCGACCACCCGTCATCAGCTGCAGGCGGTGGTTCGCGTGCGTCAGCACGTCGTCGAGGTACGAACCCAAGACGTAGCGCTGGAGCGAAAGCTTGAGGTCGTTGTTGCCCTCTGCGACCTCTGCGAGCCGTGCCACGAGTTCGTAGGCCACCGACGCTTCGGTGCCTTCGCGCTCGTAGCGCTCGATCGTGGCGACCGCAGTCCTCTGCGTTTCGAGGACCTCGCGGGCGGCCCCCAGCTGGGTTGCCGTGCGGGCGGCCTCGGCGGCCGTCGCTACAGCGGTACTCTCGAGGGCGGCGATGTCGACAGTCTCGCTCGCTTGGGCGGCCGCCGTCGCTCGCGCCGCGCGGTCTTTGGCTGCTGCGAGCGCGGTGTCGAACGCCCTGACGCGGCCTTCGAGTGCGTCGATCTCGGCCGGGGTGCGGCGGCGCTCGGTGAAGTCGCGCTCGCCTTCAAGTCCGGAGGTCGCAAGCGCGGCGGCGAAGGCCTCGTCGCAGGCCTCGATGGATGCCTTCGCCTCCTCAAGGCGCAGGGATGCCGAACTCAGCGCCGTTCGAGCGCCTCCGAGCGCCTCCGTCGCGGCGTCGCGCTTCGCCCGACAGTCCGCCAGGTCGGCCGCTGCCCGGGACTGTTCCGCGCGCCGACGCGTCACGTCTTCGCGCAACGTTGCCGCTTCCGCAGCGAGTTCGAGTGGATCCGCCTCGGCAGCCTCACCTGCCGCTTGCACCTCTGTCGCGGCCTTCGCCGACGCGGTGACATGTGTCCGTTCCGCCGCGGTGACCCGCTCCGCGGCCGCAGCATGTGCCGCCGCAGTCCGCGCCGCGAGCGCGCGCGTCGCGTCGAGCTCGGCGTCGGCAACCGCGGCCTGGCCCGCAACAGCGGGAGCCGGATGCTCCGACGCGCCGCACACCGGGCACGGCTCCCCGGGCTTCAGGGCCTCGGCAAGGGCGGCCGCACGATTCGCGCGCCAGCGCTCCTCGACCTCGCACGCGGACGTGTGGGCAGCGGTCGCCTCGTCACGCACTGATTCGAGTTGCTCGCGGGCCTTTGCCAGCTCGGCCTCGGCCCCCGCCGCGCTGGCCCGAAACTCGGCAAGGCGGCCTGCTTCTGCGGCGTGGCGCTCGGCCTCGGTGGCCGCGAGTTCGAGCCGATCGATCTCGTGGATCGCGGCCTCGACGGCGTCGGCGGCGTCGGCTGCCTGGCAGGCCAGCACGTGCGCGCCCTCGAGCTTCGGAAGCTCCGTGACAGCGGCAGCGTGCTCAACCGAGACGCGAGCGAGCGTCTCATGTGCAACACGCCTCGCGTCGAACGCGGACTGCGCACCCAGTGCGGCGCGTGCGCCCGCCAGCTCGTCACGGACCAAGACGATGTCGTCACTGCCCGCCTCGAGCGCTTCAAGCGCCTCGGCAGCGGTCTTCGCCTCGGCGAGCACCGTGGCGACCGAACGACCAGCTTCAAGCGCCGCTCGTGCCGACTCTGCCACGCTAGCGGCGTGCGTGCTCACGTTCTCCGCGTCACGAACGGCCGTCTCAGCGGCCCCGACCAAGGCGTCGAGCTCATCTCGCGACTCGACACCGGCGTTGGCAAAGACGCCGGCGCGTTGCGAGAAGAGATCCTCTACGGCTCGCCGAGCCTCGTTGCGCCGCTGCTTGAGAAAATCGGTGATGCGCACGAAGCGCTCGGTCCTGAAGAGTTGGCGCAGTATGTCTTCGCGTGTCTTGACGTCTGCGGACAGCACCTCCCGGAAGCGCCCCTGCGGCAGCACGACCACCTGGCGGAACTGGTCGCAGTCGAACCCGAGAATCTCGCGAACGCGCGCATCGACCTCGCCGATCTTGGTGGCGAGCACCTCGCCCTCATCCGCATCCGAGGCGCACCCCGTGCGTTTCCACAAAGCCGCCTTGGGCTTCTCCACGGTGGTGCCGCCGCCCGTCTTCTTCGGCCGCTCCTGCTCGGGCTGGCGCCAGATGCGATAGGTGTCCGGGCCCACGCCGAAGTCGAAGGTCACCTCGGTGAGCTGCGCCGCATCGGCCTGCAGTGCGCGCATCTCCTTTCCGCTGCGTTCGTCGCCGGTGGTGGCGCCGTACAGCGCGAAAGTCAGCGCATCGAGCACGGATGTCTTGCCCGCTCCGGTGGGGCCGTGGATGAGGAAGAAGCGCTTGTCGCCGAGCTCGCGAAAGTCCACGGTCTGAGTGGCCGCATAAGGTCCGAATGCACAGATGGTGAGCACAATCGGCCTCATCGCGTCTCACCCGCCTTGCGTTGGGCGAGCAACGCATGAAGGGTGGCGCGCTGCGCTTCAGCGATCACTCCCGTGGTCACGAACTCGTAGAAGCGCTCGAACACCTGCTCGTCCGAGAGGCGCTCCACGTGCACCGTGCCGGGCTCGCCGATGTCAGAATCCGGGTCGCTCGCCTCCAGTCGGCGCACGACGCGCATGAGGTTGGGGTAGAGCTCGGCAAGCCGCCCGCGCGCATCCGGCGGCATCATGGTCTCGTCGAGCACCGCCTCGATGTAGTCGTCGCGGCGCGCGTCGGCTGCGGCGGAAGCGAGCAGCTCGGCGAATGTGCCGTTGATGCGCCGCACATCCCGAGCGGCACCGAGCTCGACCGCTTCGACGCGGGGAGGCTCGCCTGCGGTCAACTCGACGAGCGAGACCGCTTTGGCTTGCGCGCTCTCGTCGAAGGCGTACTTGAGCGCCGAACCCGGGTAGTGGATGCGCCCGTCGGCAAGCGACTGCCGCCGATGGAGGTGCCCAAGCGCGACGTAGTCGAACCCGTCGAAGACCGATGCACCGACGGCGCCCGTTCCCCCCACCGTGAGCCCTCGCTCAGAGTCGCTTGTGAGGCCTCCGGCCACGAAATGGTGCGTGACCAGCACCTGCAGGGGCTCGGAGGCCGCCGCCGCGCGGATGCGCGCCACCGAGGCCTCTACCGCTGCCTCGTGGTCACGAACCTCAGGCTGCTGGAGCGCCGCCCTGGTTTCGATGGGATCGGCATACGGCAGCAGCCAGAATCGGGCGGCGTCCTGACCGTGGCCTATCACGCACGAGCGCACCTCTGGTCCGATGACGCCGGCAACGTGCAGGCCGGCCTCATCGAGCACGCGCGACGCGAACCCCACGCGCTCGGGTCCGTCGTGGTTGCCCGCGACCATAAGCACCGGGACTCCGAGTCCGCGCACGATTCGCGTGATCACGTCATCGAGCAGGGCCACCGCCTCGGCGGGAGGAACGGCTCGGTCGTAGACGTCACCTGCGATGACGACGGCATCGGGCTTCGTCTCAGCTACCGCTTCAACGAAGCGCTCGAGCCACCACGCCTGGTCCTGTATGAGCGAGCGGCCGTGAAGCGTCCGCCCGAGATGCCAGTCACCCGTGTGTAGGAACCTCAATCCCTCTCCCCTCGTGAGTCGGTCCCCGAAAGGGTGCCGACCACCGTGAGTTCACCGTAGCACCCCGGACTGACAAATCAGCGCTCGCCCTACGCGTCGAGTTCGACAAGGAGGCTGCGAAGCTGAGGCAATGCCTCTGGAACCGACTGCCTGACCGCGTTGATGACGAGTCCTGCATCAACGCCGAAGTAGTAGTGCACGAGCTTGTCGCGCATTCCCGCTATGCGGCGCCAGTTGATCTGGGGCCTGCGTGCCTGGATTGCCGGGGGAACGTGTTTGGCTGCCTCGCCCATCACCACAAGGTGGTGCAGTACTGAGCCCCACAACGGCGATGTCTCGATGAGTATGTCCGCGTCGTCCAGCCCTTGGGTGAACAACAGGATCTTCTCGCACGCGTCGATCATGTCCTCCACGTGCGCCCCGACATCACGCACTCCAGACATCTACCGCCTCCCTGACCACGTGCGGCTGCACGCGAGGGCGAAGCGACTCAAGCGACCCGGCGTCCACCTTTCGGCCAAGAATCGACGCCAGTCTCTCTTCCGCACCGAAAACCGTCTCGAGCGTCGGGTGCTCGACTTCCACGATCAGGTCGACATCACTATCTGCCCGCTGTTGCCCACGAGCAAAGGAGCCGAACACCGCGATGCGTGTGATGCCATAGCGGTCTACCAGCTCCGGCACGTGCGAGCGTATGCGCGTCACGACCTCGCCGAGATCACGTACGGGAAGCTGCACGACGGTAGCGGACGCGGCGCCCAGGGCCCCGCCGTACTCTCCCCCCGCCTCCGCGGCCATCAGCGGCATTTCAGGCTGCGGTGCCCACGTCACCCCAAGAGCGTCGGCAACGTGACTGAGCCGCGCAAGCGACACGCATGCGTACCGATCCCGCTCCCAAAGGGCTATCTGCTGCTGGTGGACGCCCACGCGTTCAGCGAGCTGGCGCTGCGTGAGCTCCTGAGCCACCCGCGCCTCGACAAGGCGATTCCCTATGGCGATGAGCGATGTCATAGGGGGATTCTACAATGATTTCGATGTTGATACAACTATTTCGTTGTAGAACGGAGGTGTCGCACTAACAACGCTAGAGCACGGCGTCAGCGCCCTGCATGCCTCCACCGTGTGACGCGAGACTCGATCGCGTTGAGCGCCTCATAGAGCACGACGCCCAGCAGCGCCATCGCGATGATGCCCGCGAACATCGCCGGGTAGTCGATTCGTCCCCACGCGTCGACGATGTACCAGCCCAGCCCGTTCGTGCCCGCGATCGACTCTGCAAGGAACAGGACCGCTATGGCAGTACCGGTCCCGATGCGCAGCGCCGTGAAGATCTCAGGCATCGCCGCGGGCACCACGACATGGCGAGCGACGTCGAGTCCTGAGGCGCCCAAAGAGCGGACGGACAACACGCTCGGCTCAGGAACGCTCTTCGCCGCATCGCGCGCGGTGACAAGGATCTGGAAGAACACGATCAGGCCGATCAACACGATCTTGGGGGCGTTGCCCAGCCCGAGCAACACGAGAAACACCGGAAGGAAGACCACCTTGGGGATCGGATACAGCAGAAACACCAGCGGAGCGAACACCGCGTCAGCTCTCTTCGAGCGACCGAGCGCCAGGCCGAGCGGGACCGCCAGCACCGTGCCAAGGACCATGGCGGCCACCACGCGCAGCAGCGAGACGATCGCTTCGGGCACGAGCGCCGGCAGTTGCGTGACGAACTCGGTCAGGGCGAGCACCGGACCGGGCAACGCCGGCGAGTCGATGGCAAGGGCGATAGCCCCCCACGCAACCAGCAGCACCGCCACGGCCGCCGCGTATCCGAGGAGCTTGGATGCGACGTTCTTCACAGCGTCGCACCCCCTGTCGCCGTCGCGCCCGGATGCAGCGCGCCCTCGCCGGCCAGCAGCGCGCGCAGCGCCACGCAGCGCTCGTGGAACAGAGTCGTGGACCGATAGCCGACCTCCCCCATCTCCGGGTTGTCGACGACAGCCGCGACGCGGCCCGGCCGTGGTGACATCACCAGCACGCGCCGCCCGAGGTACACCGCTTCCTCGATCGAATGCGTCACCAGCACCTGAGCGTGCCCGCGACGAAGCCACAGGTCGAGCAGGACATCTTGCAGGTCCTCGCGGGTCAACGCGTCGAGCGCAGACAGCGGCTCATCCATCAGCAGCAGGTCGGCGTCGAGCGCTACCGCGCGTGCAAGCGCCAGCCGCTGACGCATGCCGCCCGAGAGCTCCGCCGGATACGCCCGCGCAAACTCCGCGAGTCCGACACGCTCAAGCGCCTCCGTCGCCGCGCGAACCACGTCGGCCCGTCTGCCCCCGCGAAGCTGCAACCCGAGCGCCGCATTCTCCAGCGCGGTCTTCCAAGGGAGCAGCCCGTACTCCTGCAAGATGAGCGCAGTCTCTCGGCGAACCGCCTTCAGCGGTGAGCCCGCCACGCTGACGCCGCCGCCCGTCGGCTGCAAAAGCCCGGCTGCCACCAGCAGCATCGTCGACTTCCCGCAGCCGCTGGGACCGATCACGGAGACCGGCTCGCCCGCCTCGACGCTGACCGACAACGACTCGAGGGCCCGGACACTGCGGCCCGAGCCCTCATAGGTGAGCGTCAGTTCGATCAGTTCGAGTGCGTACACCGGCGTCAGTTCTTCGGCAGCACCAGCGTGAGGTCCTCATACGTGACCTCGGATTCCAGGTAGCCCTTGCCCTTCATCCACGTGATGACGGCGTCCACCTCGGCCTTCGTCGGCAGTGTGTGCGTCGGATAGGTGTTCACCTGGTAGGTAGTCTCGAGCGGCTTGGGAAGCCTCGCCTGCTCAACCAGTAGGGGCCGGTACGCCTCGGGGTCCGCGTTGATGTCGGCGACGGCGCGATCCCACGCCCTCATCAAGGCGTCGACCGTCTCGGTGCCACCTGCCTCGCTCATGAACGTGTCCGAAATCCCGAGAACCGTCTGCGAGAGGTTCGACTTGCTCGTCGTGTCGTCGGCAACCAGCACCGCGCCTTCCGACTCCGCAAGCGACAGGAACGGCTCGGGCAGCGCTGCGGCCTTGAGCTTGCCCGACATCAGCAGCTCGTAGCGGACCGGCACCTTCTTGACCTCTTCGACCTTCACCTGATCAGCTGGCACGCCCGCCTCGGCCATCAGCCCGTCGAGAACGTACTCCTGGATGGTCGCCGACGAGGTGCCCACCGGCACACCGGCAAGTTCGGTCAGCGCCTCGATGCCCGTTGCGCCCTTCCAGCCCTTCGGCGCCGCGATGCCGAACCGCCCCTGACTCTGGTCGGCTCCCAGCATGACCGTGGCAAGCGTCACGCCGGTTCCGGCGGCTTCGAGGTTCGCCGAAGCGATGATGTCGCCCATGTAGCCATCGATGGCACCGGAGGCAAAGGCCACATCTCGCTCCTGGGCGCTTTGGAACACCACGATCTCGAAACCAGGAACGCCCTCCTCGCCGATGTAGCCCTTGTCCTCGGCCACCCACAGGGGAAGCGAGTCTTCCGTCGGCAGGGTGCCGATCTTGATGGCGATGGGCGGGACGGCGGCGGGCGGCTCGGGGTTGGTCTGTGTCGGCTGCGCCGGAGAGGTGCACCCCGCGACGAGCAGAAGCGACGCGGCTGCACCGGCAACCGCAAGGCGTGCGAAACGGAACTGTCGGATCATGGGCGGGTCTCCTTCGTTGTGGTCAGTCGGCGCAGACAGCGCGGCGCAGCCGGATCTCATCGCGCACAGGAATGCTCGAGAACCCCGGCGTGGCCGAGCCGAACTTGTCGGCCACCTCGCCTACGGCGACCTCATAGATCGCAAAGCCATGCCGCTGGTAGAAGTAGATGAGCGGGATATCGTCGTTGGTGGTAGCGACACGCAGGAAGCTCAATCCGCGCTCGGCTGCGAAACGGTCGGCTGCGTCCAAGAGCGCCGCACCCACGCCGGTCCCTTGATGCTCGGGGTAGACCGAGATGAAGACGACGGTCGCCTCTCCGCGTCGTACAACAAGCGACATGAGTCCGATCAGCTCGCCGTCGGACTCTCCGATGAGGTTCACGCCTTCCAGCACGTCGACCGTCTCGCCGAACACATCGACGACCGTTTCGCCGATGGCCCGGTCGCAGATGGTCTCGATCGCACCGCGGTCGGACGGCTCACCGCGACGCACTGTGAACTCGACGGGAGGCTTCTCAGTATGCCCGGCGCACGTCACGGACATGCGCGCCTCGCCCAAGGGGAGATCCTTGCCACACGTGGGGCAGCGGTACTGCGGGAAAGGAAGATCGAACTCGGAGTTCATCGGGCAGCTCCCTCACTGGATTCGAAAGGCTCGGGGCGGCGATCAGCCCCACCGAGCGAAACGCATTCACTTGTTATACCGCATGACCTCGCACGCTGCAGCGCGAGTTCGGTCAGCGGCGCCGCCGCGCCACCCCGGCGGGTAGCCGGCGTGCGTGCGCTATCATCGGCGTGCCGACTCGCGTCGAGCCCGACGCGCAGCAGCCACCGACCCGGAGCGCTCATGGACACCCCGATCTACCTCACTGAGTCCGCCGAACACCTCGAAGCGCTCGCTAGGGTCGAGATCCTCTACACCGACCTCGACGGCACACTGCTGGGCCCCGGCGGAACTCTGCTCGTCGATGGCGCCGGCTCACCCTCCACCACCGCTGCCACCGCGGTGGTCGACGTCAACCGCGCGGGTCTTCCCGTGGTGATCGTCTCGGGACGCTCGCGCTTGCAGCTTGTCGAACTCGCACGGATCTGTGGCTGGAACGACTTCATCGCCGAAGCCGGCGCCATCCGTTCGCGCTGGGACGGCACCACCCGCGCGCTCATCTTCGATACGCCGCACTGGCCACAGGATCTGCCGACCGACGGCCGCACGGTATTCGAGGAGATTCAGGCTTCCGGTGCCTACGAAGCGCTCGTCGAGGCGTTCCCGCGGCAAGTCGAGTACCACGACCCGTGGCATCTGCACCGGGATGCGACCCACGTGCTGCGCGGCTGCTTCGACACGACCGCCGCCCAAGCGGTGCTCGACACCTTCGAGCTGCCTATGGACCTGCTGGACAACGGACTCGTGCGCCGCACGTCACACGGCCTGACGTGCGACGGGCCCCTTCACGCCTACCACGTCGTCCCCAAGGGTGTATCGAAGCGTCGAGCCATCGAACTCGACCTTGCCGAGCGTGGCCTGGCTCCCCATCAAGCGGCAATCATCGGTGACGCGCAGACCGACCTGCAGAGCGCACCTTCAGTGGGCTTGGCCCTGCTCGTCGAGAACGCCCTTGAAGTGCCCGGGCTTGCAGCCGAGGCCGCTGGATACGCGAACGCCGCCTTCGTGCGCGGCAGTCGCGGGGACGGGTGGGCAGCGTTCGCGCGCCTCTGGATGGATGCCCGAGGCGAGTAGGGTATAATACGTCTGTTGCGCAGGTTCGCCTGCAAACAGTTGACAGCAAGGAAACGCACTTGAATCCGTTACGGTGCGGCTCCTGTTCGAACACAGGCCACTGCCCGGAAATGTCGAGAGACGCCAATGGGTAGAACAGCCCTCGCCGGCTTAAGGCGAAGGCTAAGGTGGCTGGGCGTGCGGCCCCTACGGGGTGCCGGCCGCGATACCCTTGCGGTCCTTACGTCGGACAGTGCCAAATCCACAGACGAGGGATGAGAGTGGTGTCGCGTTCGTGTCGGCCCCTCGGGGCGACCGTTCGCTGGCTTGTGCCGCCACGGCACACGCCTCTCGCCGCCCCTCATCCCACCGGATGCAGGGGCTTTTCTCTTGCCGTCCGATCTGTAACCGAAGAGACAGGGTCTACGTGAAGCCTCACAGTCCGTAGCCCTCCGGACGAGCTCCCGCCTAGGTGCGGTGCCGGCCGGAGGCCGACCTCGCACCTACAGCCATCCCCGTTGCGCCTTCAGTACGCCGGCCTCACTCGCCGGGCCCCGACACTGAGAGGACCACGCGGGAAGGAGGGAGCCTGATGATCTACCTGTCCCAGATGCTCGGGAAGCCGGTGGTCGATGCCGCCGGCAGCCGGATCGGCACCATCTCAGATATCGCGATCGCAACCGGCGAGGTCTTCCCGCGCGTGACCTCGCTTGCCTTCCTTGGTCCGGACAAGACGCCATTCATGCTCTCGTGGCGCAAGTACGTGGGCGAGATCGACGACGACCAGGTGACGCTCACCGTCCCCGCGCCCGAGATCCGCTTCAGCTACCTGCAGCCCGACGAGGTACTGCTCCATCGCGACCTGCTCAACAAGCAGATCGTCGACACCCAGGGCATGAAGGTCGTGCGCGTCAACGACCTGAAGCTCTCCGAGAGCCGCAACCAACTGAGGCTCCTGGGTGCCGAGGTCGGCATGCGCGGGATTCTGCGCGGGGTCTCCCCGGTGCTCGAGACGTTCGTGGCGCGCGCGACGCGCCTGTTCGGCACCGAACTCAACGAGAACCTCATCGCGTGGAACTACATGGATCTGCTCGACCGCGACCTGTCGCAGGTCAAGCTGTCGGTCACGCACAAGCGCCTGCACGAGCTGCACCCGGCCGATGTCGCAGACATCCTCGAGCAGCTCTCGCCCTCGCAGCGGGCGGCGGTCTTCGCGCACCTCGACAACGAGGCGGCCGCCGACACCATCTCGGAGCTGGAAGACGATCTGCAGGCAGACGTCATCGATGACCTGTCCGAGACGCGCGCATCGTCACTGCTGGCCGAGATGGACCCGGACGATGCGGCCGACATCATCGGTGACCTTCCCTACGACAAGGCGGAGCGACTCCTTCGGCTCATGGGGCTCGATGACGCGAGCGCGATCCGCGGTCTGCTCGGCTACAAGGAGAAGACGGCGGGCGGCATCATGACACCCGAGGTCACGATCGTGACCGAGGACATGACCGTCCAGGAGGTCATCGAGCACCTGCGTGAGGTCGCCGAAGAGCGCGAAAGCATCTACTACGTCTACGTGGTCGAGGGCGAGCGCAAGCTCGCGGGCGTCATCTCACTGCGCGATCTGCTGCTCGCTCAGCCCGAAACGACGGTCGCACAGATCGCAGAGACGGAGTTGTTCACGGCGGATCCCGACGACGACCAGGAAGATGTGGCCGAGCAGATGGCCAAGTACGACCTGCTCGCGCTGCCCGTCGTGGACGAGCGCGGCACGCTGCTGGGCATCGTCACCGTCGACGATGCCCTCGACGTGCTTGAGGAGGAGGCGGAGGAAGACCTCGCACTGGCGACCGGCTCATCCCACGAGCGCGGCAACGCCGCCTCGCTCGGCTGGTGGGTCGTGAGGCGCAGCTCGTGGGCGATCATCTGGTTGGTGGTCCTGTTCGCCGACCAGATCGTGCGCACACGCATGCGAGACGTTGACCCCTTCGCCGTTCAGCCATGGATTCTCTACGGGCTCGCCTTCGCCACTGTCGCCTCGGTGCTCATGCCCCTGCTGCTCCGCACCGGCGAGGAGTCTTCCTCGCGTGCGGTCGCTGAGCTCATCACCGGCTCCGCGGAGGACGAGCGGCCCTCCCTCGGGAGACGGCTGCTCACCGAAGGCGGCGTGGGGGTCGTCGTGAGCGTGATCGCCGGACTCATCGCGTTCGCTCTGCTCGAGTTGCAGACCGGTAGCGAGCGATCCGCTGCGGTATTCGGCGGCGTCACCGCTCTGTCGGTGGTGCTCACCGTGCTGTTCGGAGGACTGCTCGCCGAACTTGCCCTGAGGCGCCGCGACGCCGATAAGCCCGTCTCGTCCACCATGCTCGCTACGACCTCGATGGTGTTCGCCGCCGCCGTCTACACCGCGCTGTCGTTCGCTGGCGGCTGGCTTGTGACGCTGGGGTAGCCTCATGGCAGCCACGTCGAACAGCACCCGTCGTCGGACCGGCATCATAGCCACGCTGGCCATCATCGGACCGGGCATCATCACCGCGATGGCTGGCAACGACGCCGGTGGCGTCACCACCTACTCGGTGGCCGGAGCCAGCTATGGCTACGCGACGCTGTGGATGATCCTCGTCATGGCGTTTGCGCTGGCCGTCGTGCAAGAGATGGCGGTGCGCATGGGCTCGGTCACGGGCAAGGGCCTGGCCTCGCTCATCCGCGAACGCTTCGGCGTGCGCACGACGCTGCTGGCCATGCTCGTACTCCTCGTCAGCAACACCGCGACGAGTGTGGCCGAGTTCGCCGGTATCGCTGCGGCCCTTGAACTCCTCGGCGTCTCGAAGTACCTCTCCGTGCCCGCGTGCGCGCTCCTGGTGTGGCTGGTCGTCGTTCGCGGGGACTTCTCGCGCGTCGAGAAGCTGTTGCTGGGCCTGTCGGCGGTGTTCGTGCTCTACCCGATCGCCGCGTTCATGGCCAAGCCTGACTGGGGCGAGGTCATTCACGCCACCTTCGTCCCGCAGTTCGTGCCGGAGGTGGGCTTCATCGCCATCGTCATCGCCGCAATCGGCACGACGATCGCGCCGTGGATGCAGTTCTTCGCTCAGAGCAACGTCGTGGACAAGGGGTTGGGCGTGGAGGACCTCCCGTCGCAACGGCTCGACACCTACGTCGGGGTCGCCGCCGCGTGCATCGTCGCGTGGTTCATCATCATCGTGACCGGAACGGTGCTCTACCCGGCGGGCATCGAGATCACCTCAGCCGAACAGGCGGCAGCGGCACTGGCGCCCGTCGCCGGTCAGTACGCCGGTCTCCTCTTCGCCGTCGGGCTCTTCGGCGCCTCCTTGCTGGCCGCGAGCGTGTTGCCGCTCACCTCGGCCTACGCGATCACCGAGGCGTTCGGGTGGGAGCGCGGCATCGACCACACGTGGTCACAAGCGCCCGCGTTCAACGCCATCTACACGTTCGTCATCTTCGCCGGCGCCGCTATCGTCCTGCTGCCGAATGCCCCGCTCATCACCCTTATGGTGCTCTCGCAGACCCTCGGAGGCATCCTGCTGCCGTTCCTGCTCATCTTCATGGTTCGGCTCATCAACGATCGGCGAATCATGGGTGTTCACGTCAACTCCCGCCTCCAGAACATCTTCGCCTACGGGACTATCGTCACCGTTATCGCGCTTACGGTTATGCTCTTCGGTATGCAGATTGGAAAGGCGGTAGGCCTGCTGTGAGCAACGATCCGCGAGAAACGGCACCGCATGCGGCCGATGACGTCGAATCCGCCAAGCATTCCGCACGTATGCGGGCGCGTGAGGCCCGTTGCGCTCTCGACGCTGCGGTGTGTCGCGCGGCGACCGGGGCCGCGGCCGAGCGCCTCGTCGCGCTGCCGGCGTTCGCGACCGCACGCCTCGTGCTCGCGTACGGCGCGTCGGTCGAGGAGATCGACCCCGCGCCAGCCGTGACGCTCCTGCGACAGCGCGGCATCGCGATCGCTTACCCCCGCGTCGAAGCCCCGGGCGAGCTGGGGCTGCACCTCATCGCACGACCCGCGGACCTCGTCGCCGGCATGTTCGGCATCCGTGAGCCGGCGGCCGACGCGCCTCGCGTGTCGCCCGCGGCCGTCGACGCCGTGATCGTGCCGGGCGTCGCATTCGACGAGGGGTGCTGGCGGCTGGGCTACGGGGGCGGCTACTACGACCGCCTGCTCGCGCTACTGCGGCCGGAGTGCGCACGAGTCGGACTCGCCTACGACGAGCAGTTGCTGCCCGAAATCCCGTCCGCGGACCACGACGTGCGTCTCGACGCGGTGGTCACGCCGACGCGGGTCATCGTACGGGCGTAGCGACAACCACCCTGCGTTTGTTGCCGAACGCCCGCGGCAGACACGTGTAGAGCGTCAGGCGCTCCTCGCCGTTCTGATCGAGAATCGACGTGTCCTCAGGCGCCACGGTGAAGACGCGCTCCACGCGGTAGCGGTAGCGGCGCGCATTCCAATCCACAACCACCTCGTCACCGGGCCGAACGTGCGCGAGCTTGGCGAACAGACGGCGCACGCGGTGCCCGGCGAGCACGGTGTTGCCCGATCCGCGTCCGGGCTCCGGGGTGCCCGCGTGCCACCAAGCGCCGACGAGCAGTACCTCCTCGCGCACGCGCGCGGTCCCGCCGCCGACCGACACGTCGATGCCGACGCGCGGGAGCCGAACGCGGGTGCCTGCATGCGTGATGGCGCCGGGTGCCGACGCCGCGCTCGTCTCGACCGCAAGCGCGGGCAGCGGGTCACGCTCAACCAGCGTGCCGATGCCGTACTCGATATCGGGCAGGTACACGGTTAGCACGCCCGCGAGACCGAGGCCGAGCAGCAGTGCCCCGGCCACGGTCATCCACGTGCGGCTCTTCGTCACGCGAGGCGACGCCGTCTCCGGCTGCCCCTGCCACCACGGCCCGCCAGAATCAGCACCGCACCCGCTACGAGCGCCATGAGCGACAGCCCCAGCGTCCAGCGCTCGTCATCGCCGGTCTGAAGCAGCGTCGGATCGTCGGCAGAACTGGTCATCGGGTCATCCGAGGACTTGGGCAGGCTCTGGTCTGACGTCACGGTTGCCTGGTTCCGAATCTTGGTCCCATTCGCCAGCCCCGCATTCACGGTGGAGATGAACGTGAGCTGTGCGCTCTCGCCCACCTGGAGCACTCCGACGTTCCACCTCAGGCGAGGCGCCGCCGACTCGACGGCTCCGCGACCGGTCATGCTTCCACTGAGGAACGTCGTCTGAGCCGGCACATCATCGGTGACGACCACGTCAGTCGTCTGCACGAGGCCGGTGTTGCCCACAACGATAGTCCACAGGATCTTGTCGCCGGCCTCAAGGGAGCCACCGTTCAGGTCGGTGCCGGTCTTCTCGATGGCGATCGGATCGACGGGGTGATACACCGGCCCAGACTCGGAAGCGAGCGCTCCGCCCGCCAGCAGCGACGCGGTGTTGAGGACGCCTGCACGCGAGATCTCCTCGGGACCGACGGTCACGCTGAAGCGCACGCTGGCCGTCGCCCCCGCAGCAACCGGGGCGAAGCGAGCGGTGAGCACGCGCGTCGCAGGCGAGTACTCGCCAGCGTCATCTGAAGCCGCATCCGTCAGCGGCGAGTAGGTGCCGCCGTTCATCGAGATGGCGAGCGATCCGCTGTTGAAATCAGCCATCGGCGACAACGTATCCACGAGCGAGAGCCCCGGCACCTCGACGCCTGTGTTGTTCGTCACCTCGAGGTAATAGGTGATCTGCTGGCCGGGAAGCATGATCGTTCCACCCGGCGACTCGGCCCGCTTGGCCCACACGAGGCTCCGCACGTCGTACACGCCCACTTCAGCGCGAGCATCGTCGCTGGGGATGGGGTCGCCGTTGACGTCGGTGCCCGGCCCGGCGACGGCCCTGTCGCCCAGGCTTGTGCCCGCGCGTTCGGTGGCGAACGTCACGGACAGCGTGACCGAACGCCCAGGGGCGATGTCGCCGAGGGCCGAGGTGATGTCAGCCCAAGCGAGGTCGGTGCCGCCGCTTGAGGAGGCGGTCACCGAGGTCGGCGGAACCGTCGCCGAGACGTAGCGCAACCCTGCGTCGACAAGATCGGTCAGCGGCAGCGTCGTCACCGTCGTGTCGCCGGTGTTGGTGACGCGGATGTCGAAGCTTACGTTCTCGCCGAGGCGAACGGGGTTGGGGCTGCCCGCACTCAGGGTCTTCGCAACGGCAATCGACGGGGCCGTGATCAGCACGTTGGCTGTAGCAGTCGCGGTCGGGACGGGATCAGCGAACTCATCGCGGGCGCCGGAGACCGTGACCGTGTCGACGGCCACGCCGGTCGCGCCACGCGCGCGGAACGTGAACGTGAACGTCGCTGTTGCGCCCGGAGCCATCTGGCCCACATTGGCGAAGGTGTAGCTGGACGCCTGCAGCGCGCCGCCGGCGGCACCCGACGGTGCGGTCACTGCGACGAACTCGAGACGCGTCGCATCGAACGTCTCGGTGAGAGGAACCTGCGTGAGCGTGGTATCGCCGCTGTTGGTGACCACAACGTCAAAGCGAACGGTCTGCCCCGCTTGGATCACGGGGTCTTGCCCTGCCGAAAGCGCCTTTGTGACGCTCACGTGCGGGTTCGTCACGCGCACCTGAGCCGTGTCGGTGTCGTCTGCATCGGTGTCTGCGGCAAGCCAGACGCTCGCGTCGGCGGGCACCGGCGAGGATCCGCCGTCGACCGCGGTGGCCTGTGCCGTGTTGACGGCCGTGCCGAGCGGAGTCGCGGCCCCCACGAGGCTCGTGAAGTCGAGCGTGAGGGTCTGGCCCGGCTGCAGCGTCGCGCCGGTGGCGAAGGTGAGTGTCTGGCCTGCGACGGCCGGGTCGGCCGAGGTCGAGCCGGTCGGCCAGGTCGCCGACGCCGTGCCCGCGACGAAGCTGAAGCCCGCGGGCAGCGTGTCGGTCACGGTGAGCGAGGAGGCGGCCGCGTCACCGACGTTTGTCACGGTGAAGCGCCAGCTCGTGGTGCCTGTGCGCTGCGGGTGCGTGTCGCCGGTGACCGTCTTGTCGACGATCAGCGCAGGCGAGAGAGCGGTCACTCGTGCGGTGTCGAAGAGCGGGCCGTAGACGCCCTCGCCCGCCACCACACCCGGCATCGAGGTGTAGGAGGTGACGGTCGCGGTGTTGTCGAGGGTCTGATTGCTCCTGACCCCGCCTGCCACCGTGGCCTCGTAGACGAGGGTGAGCGTGGAGCCGGCCGCAAGCGGGGCTGCCGCACCCAAGGTGAGCGTGGAGACCGGACCTGCTCCGAAGACGGCGGTGTAGGAGGCCGGGGGAAGCGGTACGGCGTCGATGGCTGCACCGATGAGGCGCGGCGAGGTCGGGGCGGTGTGCAGTGCGGCATCGACCGTGTCTTGGAAGGCGATGTCGTGGGCGGCGGAGTCACCGGAGTTCTCGATCGTGACGGTGTAGGTCACGGTGGCGCCGGCCGGAGCGGTGGCGCGGCTCGCGATCTTGTCGATGGACAGGATCGGGCGCGTACCGGTCAGGGTGGAGTCGGTGTCGGTCACCGGCGGCACGGGGTCTGAGAACTCGTCGGTGCCGGAGGCCTCGGCCGAGTTCGTGATCGCCGAGCCCGGGGCGGTGACCTGGAAGGTCACGCTCACCGTGGTGGTGGCACTCGGGGCGAGCCCGCCTGCTCCGGTGACGTCGGTCCAGTCGAGCCGGGCGGCGCCGACGGTGTCGGGCAGCTGGCTCGCCGTCACGTAGGCCAGGTGCGTGGAGTCGAAGGTGTCGAAGAGCGGCAGCGTGGTGACGGTCGTGTCGCCTGAGTTCCGGATGACGAGGTCGTAGGTGGCCGCGCCGCCCACAGGCAGGCTCGCCGCCGAGGTGCGGATCTTGTCGATGGTGATGGCGGGGTGGGTCACGCGCACGCCGTCGGAGTCTGAGTCGGGCGGGACCGGGTCGTTGAACTCGTCGGTGCCGGAGGCCTCGGCGGAGTTCAGCGCAGCTCCGGTGGCGCGAGCGGTGAAGTGCACGGTGACCGTGACCCACGCGCTCGGGTCGAGCGGCCCGATGTTGTTCCAGGA
This sequence comes from Coriobacteriia bacterium, assembly GCA_034370385.1. Lineage (NCBI taxonomy): Bacteria > Bacillati > Actinomycetota > Coriobacteriia > Coriobacteriia bacterium. The sequence continues at coordinate 269,102 of JAXMKZ010000005.1, read as the reverse complement.
AAGCGAACCCGTCGAGCTCGCGTCCTCGGTCGGCGTGGCGGACACGAAGGTCAGACGCGTCGCGTCGTAGGAGTCGTGAAGCGGCACGGTCGTGATCGTGGTGTCACCGGTGTTGGTGATGCGGATGTCGAAGGATACGGCCTCGCCCACCTGCACGGCGGTGTCCTGGCCGGTGACGACGGTCTTCAAGACACCGACGTCGGGCTCGGTCACGCGCACCTGCGCCGTGTCGGTGTCGTCTGGGTCGGTGTCTGCGGGCAGCCACACGCTCGCGTCGGCGGGCACCGTGGAGCCGGCGCCATCGACTGCCGTGGCCTGTGCCGTGTTGACGGCGGTGCCGAGCGGAGCGCCTGCGGTGACCGTGGAATCAAAGGTAAGCGTCAGCGTCTCGCCGGGTGCCAGCGTCGCGCCGCTGCCCCACGCGAGGTCCTGTCCGGAGATGGCGGGATCGGCAGAGTTCGAGCCCGACGGCCACGTGATGCTCGTCGAGCCGGGCACATAGGCGAAGTCGGCCGGCAGCGTATCGCTCAGGTTGACCGAGCGCGCCGAGCCGCCGCCGACGTTGGTGACCGCGTACGTCCACGTCACGGCCTCGCCGCGCTGAACGTGCGTGTCACTGACCGTCTTGTTGGTGACGAGTGCCGGGCTGACGGCGGTCACCGTGACATCGGCGTTGTTGGACGTGTACGGAAGCCCTGTCTGTGAAGCGTAGTCAGCATACGTCGTGTTCGAAAGCGTCTGACCTTGAGTGACGCCGCCGTTCACGCGTGCGGTATACGTGATAGTGAAGGTTGAGCCAACCGGAAGTGGATCCGTGAAGTCAACCGAAGGTGACTGTATCCCCATGAAGATGGCCCAGAAGTCCACCGTATGGATCAGAAGCGTGCTGTCACGGTAGACCGAGACGGGCATCGGTGAGGGCCACAACAAGTTGACCAGCGCAAGATCCATCGTGTCGTACCAGTGGACATCGTAAGCCGGCGCGGTGCCGTCGTTGTGGATCGTGGCCGTGTACGTGACGACCTGGCCGGCCTCGGCCGTGGTGACGCTCGATGCCTTGGTCACGACGAGATGCGGCGCGATTCCGGTGAGCACCGAGTTCGTGGCCTCGGCTGTGGGCGCCGTGTAGGTGCCGTCGGTGGCTCCCGCGACCCTTGCGGTGTCCGTGATCGCGGTACCGGTCGCCAGTACCGTGAAGGTGACGGTGACCGTCGTCGTGACGCCGGGGCCGAGGGAACCGAGGTTGGCCCACGAAACGGTCGGCGTGCTGATCGAGGTCTGCGCCGGCGTCGCACTCACGAAGCCCAAACGCGTGTCGAAGGTGTCGGACAGTGGCACCGTGGTCAGCGTGGTATCGCCGGTGTTCGTCACGCCGATGTCATAGCTGACCGGGGAGCCCACCAACACGGCTGCGCTACCCGAGGAGAGCACCTTGTTGACCGCAACCGCAATTCTGCGAATAGCGATATCAGCATTCGAGGTGGCTGTGGGCGGCGAGTCCCCGTTCACGTCCACGGCGCCCGACACGGTCGCCGTATCCACGCTGCTCGGCGATGAGGCGAGCGCGTTGAAGCGCACGGTGATCGTGGTCGAGACGCCCGGGGCCAGCGAGCCTGACCCGGTGATGTCGTTCCACGTGAGCGTCCCCAGCGGAATGGTCGCGCTCGGCGTCAAACTCGCCGAGACGAACGACAGCGTCGCTTCGTCGAACGTGTCCACCAGCGGCACCGTGGTCAGAGTGGTGTCGCCGGTGTTGGCTACATTGATGGTGAAGGTGACCGGGTCACCCGGGCGGACCGGGTTCAACTGCCCGACCGCGAGAGCCTTCGTGACGGTGACCTTGGGATCGGTCACGAGCACGGTAGCCTGCGAGCGGTCATCGGCGTCAGTGTCGGCCGGGATTGTGGTACTCGCGGCGATCGCCGCTCCCCCGCCATCCACGCCAACAGCACCTGCGGTGTTGGTCGCGGTGCCGGTGGGCGCGCCTGGCGTGACCAGCGCATCGTAAGTGAGCGTGAGCGTCTCACCGGGTGCCAGTACGGCGCCGAGTGGCCAGCTCAAGGCCGGACCGGTGCCGCCGCCAGGATCAGCGGTCGAGGAACCGGAGGGCCACGCGGCCGACGTCGAACCGGCCACGTACTCGAACCCGGCGGGCAAGGTGTCGGTCGCTTCCACCGCATAGGCGGGAGCCGAGCCCACGTTTCGTACGGTGAACCGATAGTTGACGGTGCCGCCTCGCTGCGGCGTCGCATCACCCAGCACCGTCTTGGCGGTGACCAGGGCGGGCGCCTGCACGGTCACGGTGGCCTGCGCGGCCTGGGGCGCGTAGACCCGCTCGTACGGGGTCCCCGGCTGGGTGGAGTACTCCGTGAGCGAGGCGCGGTTGACAAGAACAAGCCCTGCGGTGACGCCCGGCTCGGCTGTCGCGCGGTACCGGATCCGAAGCGTCGAACCAACGGGCACGGACCACGCAGGGTCGAAGTCGACGGTCAACGTCGGCGAAGTCGTCAGGTCGGCCGTGTAGTCGGCGCCAGCGACGGGCACCGAGTCGAGCGTAACGTCGAGTAGTACCGGGCTGCTCGCCGAGAACAGCTCGTCGGGTAGACGATCGAGGACGCGCGGTCCGAAGGCAGGGGCGGTGCCCGAGTTCGCCATCGTGAGGGTGTAGTCGATGAGGCCGCCCGCCGCGACAGTGGTCACGTTCGCGGCCTTGACGATCGAAAGGCGGGGCTCCACGACGGTCACGTTCACCGCCTGCGTGCTCGTGCGCAGTACGCCTGCGACCGGCGCATCGTACCAACCGAGCAGCGCGGTATTGGTCAAGGTCTGTCCGGCCACCGGGGGCCCGCCGACGCTGCGAGTATCGTCGACGCGCGCGGTCACCCGCATGGTGGCTGTGGCACTGGGCGCGTTGCTGACATCGCCCAAGGCCCACGTGATAACCGTCCCGGCGCCCGTCTTGGGCCCGACTCCGACCGCGCCAAAGGGGACGGTGGCGCCGGTGATGCTCAGCCCGTCGACCGCGGTGTCTGTCACAACAGCCGAGTACGCGGTCGTTCCCGGCGGGATCGTCACCGTCACGTCGTAGGTGACCGTGTCGCCGATGGTGTAGGTGGTCGGCAGCGACACGAGCCCCTTGGAGACGGTGGCGCCGGGCACGTTCACCGAGGAGACGGCGGTGTCCTGTGTGCCCTCAAGCGGCTCGTTGGTGTCGTCGTAGATGCGCTCGTCGGGCTGATCGCCCGGAAGCGAACTCCAGTCCGCATCGGCGGTGTTGGTGGCGATGGAGCCAGCACCCGCCAACGGATTCAGGTCGCAGGTGTACACGTACGTGATCGAGTCACCGGGAGCCATCTCCATCGCAGCTGTCAGGTACGTGAGCCGCAGCTGACCACCCGCGTAGGCTGTGGAGAAGTCCACGCCCTCAATCAACGGAATGGCCCCGGGGTTCTTCGTCGCGGAGACCATCACCGGATCGATGAGCTGGAACGGTAGCGCGTCGACGAGCGACGGGGCAGCGACCAGCGGATAGGCGGTCGAGAGCCCCGAGTTCGTCACCGTCACCGTCGCGGTCACGACGCCAGCGGCGGGAACGACAGCGGCGCTGAATGACTTCGTGGTCACGAGCCGCGGCTGCACGATCGACACCGTGCGGGTCGAGGCCGCGCTCGATCGACTCGTGCCGCCGGATGCCTGATCAAACCACGTGGCGGTTATCGTGTCGAGGCTCGACACGGCTGCCGTCGGAGCCCACGTCTCGACTCCGGAGTTGAGTCGACCGGTGACCCTCATCCGGAAGACGATGTCGAAGACGTAGGCGGAGTCACCCTCCGGCGAGAGGACGCTCGCGTTCGACACGATCGGTCCGAGGTTGAATCGCACCGTTCCGCCGGGGGCGCCCGCACTGCTCGTGACCACCGAGGAGATGGCGGCTGAGGTGACAGCACTGCCCGAAACATCGGTCAGGGTGGCAGAGCCCGCAACGTAGGCGAGCCCGGTCGTGGCGATCGAGTCGAGGATGTAGGGGTTCTGGTACATGATCGTCTCGGTCGGAACGGTCACCCGCACCCGGTACGTGACCTCATCGCCGATCGTGGGGTTCGGGGTTGAGTCGATGCTCTTGACGGCCGAGACGGACTGGATGGGGATCGTGACGGTGCGCGTGTCGTTCGTGACGTTCTCGCCCTGTGCCGTCGATGGTTGGTCGTTGTACACCCGGGTCGGCGACGCCGTGGTCACCCTCGAGTACCAGTCCACATCGCTCGTGTTCGTCAGCTGCGCACCGGCGCCGGCGGTGGGGATCACCGACGTCACGTAGCGAACGGCGATGTTCTGGCCGGCCCCCACCGTCACGGACGGTTCGAAACTGATGGTCAGCGTCGGCAACGACGAGAAGTTCGCCGTGTAGTCGACACCCGCAGTCAGCGTCCCGACCGTGCTGTGGCGCACAAAGGTCAAGGTCGCGGTCCCTAGCTGCGACGGCAGAAGATCCTGCCAAGACACGTTGTAAGCCGGCCACGTTCCCGTGTTCGTGAAGGTGGTCTCGTAGGAGATGGGCATGCCGCCCGTGTACGGCCCCGGACTGATGACGGCCTTTGAGTTGATGAGACGCGGCTGCCTGATTGAGACGTTGAGTAGGGCCGTCGAAGCGGTCTGATTGGTGGCACCCGGGCCCGCATCCACGGTGTTCCAGCGCACACTGCCGGTGTTCGACAGGTTGTTGTCCGTAGACCCCGTGTTGGCGATCACCATCTCCGCGTTGCCGTTGTCGAGCCGTCCTGTGTAGACAACCTGGAACTTCAGCGCGAACACGTAGGGAGTCGCGGTCCCCGAGTTGTCGATCGTGTTGAGGTTCCAGTCCAGACGCGTCGAAGGTGTGCCCGCGGTGGTGATGATCGCTGGCTCGGGCAGCGTCACGAAGCTCGCCGGCGAGGGCGGGTTCCCCGAAACCGTCACGAGCGTGCTCGACAACGGTACGTACTGGACGCCATCACGCGTGAAGACGTCACGAAGAGACGGCCAGTACGCCCGCGTCCCAGGCGGGACCGTCATCGTCATGTTGTACGAGATCGTGTCGCCGACCGTGCGGTTGCCGGGTGGTTCAATTCCTTTGACGATCGTGACGAGCTGCACCTGCTTCGTCGACACATCCGTGTTCAGGTCCGCCGGGTTGCCCGTGAGCTCGACCCTGCGCCCACCCACATTCTGCGTCGAGTAGCTGACCGACGCGGTGTTCGTCAGCGACGTGCCGGCACCAACGCCCTGATCCACCGCAGCCGAGTACGTGATCACGAAGTTGGATCCGCCCGGCAACGACGTGTCCACGGCCGGTGCGGCAGTATCGAAGAAGTCGAAGGCCAGAACGCCTGTGACCGGATCGTACGGCGCGACCTTGTAGTCCACACCCTGGACCAGCGGCACGCCGCCGCGCAGCACCGAGGTCACGGTTGGCGAGGTCTCGCGCATGCCGACGGGTAGCGTGTCGACTATCGCGACATCACGCGCGGCTTCCAACGCCGTGTTCGTCACCGAGATCGTGTACGCCGCGGGCACGCCGGGAAGGAGAAACGCCGGCGCAGCCGGTGCCGTCTTCGTCAGCGTGAGGTCCGGCAGCTGGTACGAGATGGTATTCGCGTCGCGCTTCGAGTAGGTCTGGCCGCTGGTATCGAGGCCGGTGAGCTTCCAGTAGTTGGTATCCACCACGCCGTCCTGCACGCCGACGGTGTCGGTGACCGTCGCAGAGAACGTCGCCTCCCACCACGCGTCCTCGCCCACGTCGCCCAAGAACCACTGCACGCCGTCGAGACCTGCGAGGGTCACCAAGTCGGGAGAGTCGAGGTTGAGCGGCCGGGGCGTGCCGGTTGAAGGCACGCTGAATGAAGTGTCCGGCGAGCGGGTTATGGCGGCGTCGTTGTTGAAGGCGAGTCCCGGCGGCAACCAATCGGTGACCTCGGTGTAGCCCATCGTGATGTCGTCACGCAGAGCTGTTGCCCCGTCGTCGGTGTTGAAGCGCACACGGAAGGTGAGCACGTCGCCGACGGTCGCGCTCGTCGCCTTCGACCACGTTCCGGCCGCAGGGTCGTAGACGTCCTTCGCGATCTCGGGCAGACCCGTACCCATGGGGACCGAGGCCTCGTTGATGATGGTCTCCGCCAAGGTACGCGCGGGGTAGTACTCGTCGTGCCACGTCCCGTCGAACTCGACGCGGTTTGTGAACCCGTCGTTCGCCCTGATCGGCTCGCCGGCCGGCCCACCGGCACCCTGCCACGTCTTGTCGACGGTCGCCTTGACTTGAATCGTGTAGTCCGTAGACGCCGCCAGCGTGCCGACGACACTGGGGAGCCAGGTCAGCAGCGTGGTTCCGTCGGCGAACGTCGTGACCGTCGAGGGAGCCACTGTCGCTGTCGTGAACGTCAGTCCGTCGGGCAACGTATCGCGGATCTCAATACCGTCACTCGAGTAGTACTGGCTCGCGTACAGGGTGAGGTCGAACGTCACTTCATCGCTGTACCCGACCGTTCCAGGTCCGCCCGTCTTCGCCAAGGTGACGTAGGCGCTCCGGACCTGCGCCGTGTCCGAAGCGACCACCGAGATGGTCGCGGGCAGTGTCCCCCGGTAGCGCGCGTCCAAGTCAACGCGGTTCTGGAGCTGGGTATGGTTCGGGATCGCCGTGCCGGTCGGCACGAGCGCCGAGTCGTGAGGGCGGTTCGTGCCGCCGTTCGCTGTGCCGTACCAGTCGTAGCGGATGCCCGTCTGATAGACGATCGTCGTGTTCTGGCCGGGCGCGAACGTGCCGAGTGTCCAGCGCAGTGTCTTCTCGCCGGTCACGGTGTTCGTCGTCGGGAACCCGGCGTCCGGTGCGGGGCCGGACACCATGCCGAGATACTCAATCCCGTCGGGCACGACGTCGGTCATAACGACGCTCGCCGTCGGACGCACGTAGTTGTTCTGGACGACCACTGTGTGGGTGAACGTCCTCGTCTGCGTGCCGCTGGCCTGGTCGAGGGCGGTCGACTGGTTCGCCGACTTCGTGAGGCTCAGCGGCACGAGCGTGCCACTCGCCGCAGCCGCACCAACAACCGGACCCACGCCCGTCGGGCTCTGGTACAGCGTGGCCGAGAACGCTCCGAGTATCTTCTGGCCGACCTCCCACGTCGGGTCGCCGGCTGTGTCGAGCACGAGGTTCAGCGAGTACGACTCGCCGTACGCGAGGTCCTTGAGGTTCGTGAAAGTGAGTGAGCGAATCCCCGTGACCGGGTCGAGCACATTGCCAACGGGCACTTGCGCACCCGAACCGTCCGATGCGGACACGAACGTGACCTGGCCGTTCGGGCTCGTCAGGCTGGAGTCGAACGACGCCGCGATGTCGAGGTTGTAGCCCTTGGCCGTGATCGCGGTGTCGCTCGTGTCGTTGGTGACGGTGACACGGACGGTGACCTGATCGCCGAGAAGGGCGTCGGGCACCGATGCGGAGAGTGCGACGCTCGGTGCGGCGACGGCGACCGGTGCCGGGGTCAGGACCGGCATGACCACCGACGAAGTCGCAATCACCCAAGCGAGGGCGAATCGAGCGAGTCGGGATACGGGCGCAATCGGACTACGGCGTGCTCGATTCAAGACGCGCTCCCTCCACCCGCGGTCAACCGCGAGCGTTCATTCGGGCATAGCTCCACCCTTCAGTATCGTGCGCACGCGCGCACGAGCACAGGTCGCTGTTCTAAGCGGTCGCATTTCGACGCCGAACGGCGAAGAATACGGACGGGTTACGCTATGGGGGGATGAGCGGCGGAAGATTGGGGGGCGCTACTTCGGGCGATTCTCTTCAGCCGCTTTGGTAGCCGGAGCCTTGGCCACGCCCCTGGCCGAAACGAGGCCCTCAACGGTGACGAACGTGTAGCCCTTCGCCTTGAGTTTCTTCACGATTCCGGGGATGGCGGCTGCGGTCTGCGCTCTATCCCCGCCGCCGTCATGCAGGAGCACGATCGACCCGGGGCGCGTGTTCTTGACCACCGTGTTCACGATGTTGCCCGCGCCGGGCTTGCGCCAGTCGTTGCTGTCGACATCCCACATCACGACACGCCCGCCACTGCGGCGCACCACCTTCCACGCCGCTTCGTCCATGGCTCCATACGGGGGCCTGATCCAGTTGGTGGTGACCCCCGTCGCCTTCTTGATGGCATTGCGTCCGCCGTTGACCTCACGCCGAATCTGGGCGGGCGTGCTGCGTGCGAAATCCTTGTGGCCCAATGAGTGACTGGCCAAAAGGTGCCCCTCGGAGGCGATACGGCGAGCCATCGCCGGGTAGCGCTTCACGTTGCCGCCCAGCAGGAAGAACGTCGCCGGAACGTCAGCCTTCTTGAGCGCCCTGAGCACTTGGTCCGTATGGGTGGGCCACGGGCCATCGTCAAAGGTGAGCGCCACGAGTTTCGAACCCGGGCGCGGCGTGAATCGTGTGACCACCTGCGCCACCGGCTCGGTGAGGACGACGCTCTCCAACTCGATGCGCGACACTACTCCTCGCTTGACCAGCCGCATCCCCGGCTTTCCCTCCCGGCTCACCTCGGAGAGCGAGCCCTTCCCTTCCACGCGCGTGGGAAAGTCGATCGGCACCGTCGTCTCCTCGAGCGACTCGGGTACGTCAGCGCCGCGCCGACTCACGAGCACGTCACCGCGGACCAGCCTCTCTGCCGGATTGGCCGGCTGACCGTTGCGCAAGATGCGCGGAGGTGCCCCGGCCGCTGTCTCGGCGATGCTGCCGTTGACCGCGAGCAGGTCTCCCGGCGCAGCTTTGAAGGCTCCCGCGGACTCGAGCATGGCAACCGTCATCCCCGGCTCGACCTGGCGCTTCACTCCGTCGACCGCGACCGTCACCGGACGCGCCAGCGCGAAGCTCGCCGCTGCGGCGGCCACGGCCACCACGCCCATACCGACCAGCACGACGGTCATCGTCAGGCGTGCTCTGCGAGGTTTCTCAACGAAATAGTAAGGCACTGGGCGAAACGTTCCTCCCCTTGCGTCGCGAATGCATCCTAGAAAATCACTGCGAGATACGTGCCACTCGACCGACCACCACGGCCTCCAGGTCCGCGCGCGCCAAGCGCACCATCGACGTAGGCGTTCCGGCAGCCGGAAACACCACGTCAAAGCGCGCAAGCGAGTCATCGATGAGCACCGGCAGCTGCGCGGGAAGATCGAACGGCGAAACGCCGCCGATGGCGTACCCTGTTGCCGCCCGAACCGTGTCGGCGTCGGCCATGCGCGCCTTGGTGCCGCCAGACTCAGCCGCAATCGCCACGAGGTCGCCCCGTCGGTCTCCCGCTACCAGCGCCAGTACCGGGCTGCCGTCAACGGTGACGACGAGCGACTTCACGATCTGCCCGAGCTCGCAGCCCATGGCCTCCGCTGCTTCGGCGGCGGTCTTGGTCGACTGAGCGAACTCGGTCAAGCCCTCGGCAAGCCCGTGCGCCTCGAGGAACGTCTTGACCCGTTCGCGCGAACTGGTCCTCTTCGGTGAATCAGACACCTAGCGTCCCTTCATCCAGGTGGCGGGCTCTCGTTTCGGCACGCGCGTCGGGAACCTGAGGGAATCGAAGACGACCTCCAGGTTCTCCGTGATCATGGCAAGTGAGCGCAGGTCGAGCTTGAGCAGGGGGTATTCCGGGTCGGGAGTAACCACAGTGAACCCGTTGCGAAGCAGGAAGTCGACCCCCAGAAAGGGCGAAGCCTCGAGCACCGCGGGTTTCCGCACGCTGCCGATGCATTCCACGCGCCTCTCTCCTCGCACAGCCAGATCCCTCAGAGCCGAACGCAGCAACAGCGTCCCCAACCCGTGCTGGCGCGCCTCCGGCGCGACGTGCATGCATGCGATAAGCGGCACAACCGGGTCCTTCGGAGCAGCCCGAAACGCTGCCGCCTGCGGAAAGTAGCCACTTGGCGCGTACTTGATAAAACCGAGAACGTCGTTGTCCTCGTAGGCCACGCGTCCGCAGTCACCCCACTCGTCAGTCACGCGCCGCTGCCATGCCTGTGCGAGCTCTACATCCAGGACGGAACCGCAGACCCGCTCGCGCTCTCCTGCGGACTCCCAGAACACACAGCCGCCGCACTCACCGGGCAGGCGAGCAAGGTCGGCGAACTCGAGTGGGCGCAGTCTACGCGTCATCGTCAGGATCACCCATCGCGTCGACGACCTCGTCCTTGATGGACTTGAACCAGCCTATGGTCTTCTTGCCTGTCTCGCTCTTCGCGGCCGCTCGGACGGCGGATGCCCCATAGACCGCGGCGGTCCGAGCGGCGCCCGTTGCCTGCTTGCCTAGATCGCTTCCGGTCTTCTTGGCCACGGCCACCCCGCGCCCTGCCGCAGCAGCGGCGCCGCCGGAGGTGTCGGTGTCAGCGGCGTCATCAGAGAGCACGACGGCTTGCCCATCGAACCCCCTGACCACCTCGACCGGAAGGTCGCGAACTCCCACCGCGATGTCAGCCGCGATCCCACCGGTCAGACCGATCGCATCCAGCTGACCCGTCTGCGGGTCGAAGAGCCCGTCGCGCACCGTCCCCAGTGACGCACCGGATTCGGACCGCACGGGCATGCCGACCCAGATGACCGAATCGTCCCACGAGATTCCCGTGCGGGCTGCGGCGCTGCGGCCCCATGAGGCCGCTCCCCTGGCCGCCACGACTCGGTCGGGCTCCAGCGTGGCACGGTCCAACGCAAGATAGAGATCCTTGCGGTCCAGCAGCATCAGGATGCGCGGCCGCGCAACGGCAAAGCCGATGACCCGCGCACCCTCAGGCGCGAACAGCACATCCAGCACACGACCGATGCGCTTGCCGGCCTCATTGACCACCGGGAGTCTGCCGATTTCTATGAGCGAACGCACGCTTGCGACCTCCACGGGTGCCACTCAGACAGCAAGGCCGGCCCCCCTGCGCCCGGGACCGGCCTTCGATGTTACAGGTTTTCGAAGCGCCTACGCCTCGGGCTTGGAATCCGCCGCGCCAGCGAGGAACTCATCGGCGCCCAACGTCGCCTCGGGCGCCGCGCTTCCCTGCGCCTTCTTGGCCACGAAGTCGAGGGTTTCCGCCGTCTTCACGCCTGCTACCTCGACGCCGCTCTTGGTCGCATCCGCAGCCTTGTCGACGGCGTCCTTGACCACGGGAACCGCGCCGGCGACCTTGTCGCGGCCGATCTCAGCGGACTTGGCAACCTGCTCCTGCAGCCGGCCACGGGCCTCGTCGATCTTGCCGCGCAGCTGTTCGCTCGACTCGACGACCTTCTCCTTGCCGCTGGAGTAGGCTTCGGTCACCTTCTCGCGTCCGGACTCATACATCTCGAGCCCCTCGCCCCAGTACTCCTCAGCCCGAGCCGTGATTATCTCGCGCGTCTCTTTGCCTGAGCGCGGGGCGAACAGCAGGCCCAGGACGGCCCCCACCAGACCGCCCAGCAGAAACGCGCCAAAGACCGAACCCCCGCGGCGATAGTCGTACATGGTCACGCACCTCCGTATTCGATGCAGCTGATTCCGATGAAGCGCACCCGGCCCGGCTCTCGTGCCTGCCGGGCCTCACTAGTACTCTATACCCGATTCCCCTCGAGTAAGCGCAGCCTCAGTCACTCTTGATACCACATCTTGGAAGGACATGCCTGCTGCTGCTGCAGCCATCGGGAGGAGCGAGGTCTCCGTCATTCCGGGCGACGTATTGGCCTCCAGAACCCACGGCGTCCCCGCGGCATCGACGATGAGGTCGACGCGGCTCACATCGCGGCACCGGAGCAGCGAGTGCACCTTCGCCGCGACACGCGCCGCCTCGGCGAGCACCGGCTCCTCGAGGCGGGCCGGCACGAAGAAGTCCGTCTCGCCCTCGGCATAGCGGGCCGAGAAGTCGTATGTGCCCGACTTGGGAGCAATCTCGACCGCCGGAAGAACCTCGGCGCCCTCGCCGTCGCCGAGTACGCTGACCGCGAGTTCGGTCCCGTCGATCCACCGCTCGACGATCACCGCAGTGTCGTACGACAGAGCGTCGAGAAGCGCTTCGGCAAGTCGCGCCTCCTCGTCCACGCGCAAGAATCCAAGCGCCGAGCCCTGCCGCGCCGGCTTCACGGCCACCGGGTACCCGCCCACGGCCGCTCCCATCAGGTCGACCGCCGTGGCCGCCCCCATCTGCTTGAATGCGTCAGCGGTCAGCGTGATCCACTGCGGAGTGGCGAGCCCATTCTCCGCCAGCAGATGCTTGGTGACTGACTTGTCCCACGACAGGGCACATGAGACGACGCCTGGCCCCGTATAGGGGATAGACAGGAACTCGAGCAGCTCTTGGATGGTGCCGTCCTCGCCGTACTTGCCGTGCAGCGCGATGTAGGCGGCATCCGGCCGCTCTGACCTGAGCGTCGATACGAGGTCGGCCGTCACGTCCAGCGCCAAGACGATATACCCGGCCGCCTCCAGGGCCTCGCACACGCGCTTGCCGCTTGCGAGCGAGACCTCGCGCTCAAGCGATCGACCCCCCATCAGAACCGCGATCTTGTGCTTCATCGTTCTGATTCCTCCTGATGACTTCCCAGCCGGTGTGCGAATCGTTATCTGCGGCTCATGCCGCGTCGGTCGTGGGCGCTTCGAGGGCGCCGGCGGCGATGAACGCTCGGTAGAGCTCCAACCTGTCCTCCAGCACCTCACCAAGCCGACGGATGCCCTCCTCGATGGCCGTCGGCTCGGCGTAGCAGAACGCCAGACGCATGCAGTTGCGGCCGCGACCATCGGGGTAGAAGCCGTCTCCCGGCACGAATGCCACGCCGTGCTCGACCGCCTCGGCCAGCATGTTCTGGCAGTCTACGTACGGCGGCAACTCCACCCAGACGAAGAAGCCGCCCTCCGGGCGCGTCCAGACCGCCTCGGGCGGGAAATGCTCGTCGAGTGCCGCCAGCATGGCGTCGCGGCGCTCGGAGTAGGTCGCCGTCAGCCCCTGCAGAACGCGCCGCCATCGTGTTCCCGAGAAGTAGCGCTCGGCTGTCACCTGCGCGAAGTTGCTGCCGCACAGATCCGCTCCCTGCTTCACCAGCAGTAGTTTGGTGAGGATCGGGTGCGGCGCGACGACCCATCCCAACCGCAGCCCCGGTGCGAAGATCTTGCTGAAGGTGCCGAGGTAGATGACTTCGTCGTCAAGAGCGCGCAACGCCTTCACGTGACCGCCCTCAAACCTCAGGCGCCCGTACGGATCGTCCTCGACCACGGGGATGTCGTACTCGCGCGAGAGCTCGAGCAGGCGGCGGCGGCGCTCCGCGCTCATCGTGACCCCGCCGGGATTCTGGAAGTTCGGAATCGTGTAGATGAACTTCGCGCCGCGCGGACCGAGCTGCCTCAGCTCGGCTTCGAGCAGGTCCATGCGCATCCCGTCACGGTCGAGCGCAACGCAATGGATGTCCGGCTGATACGCCGAGAATGCCTGGAGCGCACCCAGATACGTGGGTCCCTCGGTGATGATCACGTCGCCCGGGTCGATGAATGTCTTGGCCAGCAGGTCGAGCGCCTGCTGAGCTCCCGCCGTCACCACGACGTCATCGGTGCTCACTCGCACGCCGCTCTCTGCCATCAGCTCGACGATGAGCGCGCGCGTCTCAAGGCGCCCTTCGCTCGACCCGTATTGGAGCGCTTGCGTACCCTGATGCAGCATCGCGTCGTGCGCCGCGCGCGCGACGGCAGAGGCGGGGACCTGCGACACCTCCGGCATGCCACCGGCAAACGAGATCATGTCCGGGCGAGACGCTGCCGCGAACAGGTCGCGTACGGCGCTCGAGCGCACTCCCGCTAACCGCGAGGCGTACCTGTCACCCCATCGATCGAAGACTACCCGTGCGGTACCCATGACCAACACCTACCCCTTCGGGCGCCCATCAGCGCCCGGAACACAAAAAGCCCCCTCGGCCTGATAGGGCGAGGGGGCGTCGCGGTACCACCTATCTTCGCTCGCCCGAGCCGCGGTCTGCGGCGCTGCGAGCCTCGTTTCCCGGGATACCGGTCCGGGACCGACCCGCTTCCGATCCGCGCTCTCCGCGCGTTCCTGGCGGGGGACTCTTCGGAGGGGTGGCTGGGCCGATGATGCCCTCTTCCCTCACGTCCTTCGTGCTCTCACTCATTCGTCCGCACAACGGGCTGCGGTGTGGGCGAACCTTAGCACCGCTCCATCGAACCGGTCAACGACGTGCGCGTGCCATGCCCAGGAGCTCTCTGCGCCCGAGGCGGCGATCGGCCAGAATGACCGCAGCGGCCGCCCCCGTCATGACAAGCGTCAACCCTATCTTCCACGGCTCGACGGGATCCTCAGCGTCGCGACCGGGAAGGAGCACGGTGAGTTCTGTCGCATGGATGTCAGTGTCGCCGCCGTGCTCCGCGCATGCGGCATTGTAGGTGCCGATCACCCGGACGACGTCGCCCTCGTGCTTGTAGTCGCCGAACACCTCGACGCGCCGGGCGAGATCGGCCGGCAGCCAGACCGGCATGCCGCTGTTGTAGCCCTCGAGCCGGGCACCCTCCTCAACGTTCTCGTACATGTACGCATCATCGTTGAGGTGCAGCCAGGCGTGATCCCCGCGGACCATCGATTCGCCTATCGCCTCGCCCTCGAAGGTGATCGTGGTGCCATCGAACTCCCTCGGGCTCTCCACGAGCTCCGCACTCGACGGGTCGTTGGGGCTCTCGAACCCGAAAGCGGGCGCGGCGCCGGCCGCGAAGGTGACCGCGCACAGGACCACGACAGCGGCGAGGCGTGCCAGGCGATTCACGCTACCGCCCCCTTACGATCGAGATGCCGTACCCGAGCAGCGCGAACACGCTCATGAACTCAAGCCGCCCGAGCCACATGGCAACGATGTAGGCGATCTTCATCGGGGTCGGCATGAACGGCGAAGTCACGCCGCAACTGAGGCCCGTGTTCGAGCCCGCTGAGACGCCCTCGAAGAGCGCCTGGCTGAACTCGTATCCGTAGAGATCGCCGAGGAGCGCCGTCAGTAGGTACATGACGAGGTACAGGATGGTGACGGTCATCGCGGTGCGCACGACTCGGTCATCAAGCCAGTTCTCCTTGATGTGGTGATAGCGCTCGCGGATGACCGCTGACTCCGGGGCGACCATGCGACGAACGTCCTCCACCAGAGCCTTTGCGATGACGCCCACTCGAATGCCCTTGATGCCGCCCGCGGTCGAGCAGGCCGAGGCCCCGATGGCCATCACCGCAGAAACCGCCACAAGGCCCACGGCGCCCCACTGCGTGACGAACGCTCGCGAGTAGATGGTGGAGAACCCCGTGGTCGTGTGCCCGGAAACCAACTGGTAGAAGACCTTGCGGCCGAGCGCCATCGCGTCAGGGTAGACGCCCAATCTGGCGAGCCAGAACGTCGCCACCATCGTGAACACCGTGAGCGTGATGGCGAAGCTCACCGTCTCGATGTTGCGCACGATCTCTCTTCTGTTTCCCTTCCAGACCGCCCAGTGCAGAGCGAAGTTGAACGAGCCCGCGACCATGATGACGATGGTGACCAACTCGTGGCTCAAGGAGTGGAACCACATGGTGTTGTAGGACTGCGGCGCGAACCCGCCGGTAGACCATGCGCCCATGAAGACCCACATGGAGTGCAGGAATCCCCGTATCGGCGCCTGGCCCAAGTAGAGCGAGACCGCCCAGAGAGCCAGTGTTCCGATCACGAGGTACGTGAGCGAGACAAGCCAGATGGCGCGTGCGGTCTGCACGACGTTCGGTAACAGCCGCTCGTCTTTGCCCTCGCCGACATACATCTTGTAGGCGCCCGCTGTCCCCTTGAACAGAAACGTGAGAGCGATGACCACGATCCCCTGGCCGCCGGCGTAGGTGAGCAGATGACGCCACATATTCAGCCCGTGACTGATGTGATCGAGATCCTGCAGCAGGTACAGACCGGTCGTCGTGTAGCCGCTCATCACGTCGAACGTCGCGTCAACGTAGCTGCCCATGTGGCCGGACAGGTAGTGCGGCAGGCAGCCGATCGCGGTTGCCCAGATCCAAGAGCCGGATGCCACGACGAGCCCATGGCTCCACGCCAGATCCTTCTCGGTCCTACACAACACCTGGGCTCCGAACCCGAAGACGAAACACGTCATCATCGAGATCACGAAGTCCAGCGCGGTGTCCCATTCTGCAAACACCAGGGAGACGACGAGCGGCACGATCATCAACATGCCGACACCGACGATCACCTTGCCCGTGTACTTGCCGATGAGCAGATGGTCCTCTGCGCGGGGGCGGACGCTCATCCCCACAACACCATCGCGATCACGGCCAACGCGAACCCGACACCGGTCAGAGCCAGCACGAACAGTACCTCGGTCGCGATTCCCAGCGCGTAACCGCGCCAGTGTACCCGGGACGTGATGGCTTGAATTCGGCTTTCGCCCCAGCCCGAATGCCCGCTCGCCACGCTACTCCCCTGTCAACACTCTCTTGAGGTTGCGCTCCGACTCGACGGCGGTGAATGCGATAACCGTGTCACCGGCGTTGAGCAGCGTATCGCCGCGCACGGTCTCGGTGCTTCCGTCCTCCCGCAGCACCGCGATCAGCACGCAGTCCTTGGGCAGGTTGAGGTCCGCCACGGGCTGGTTGCACACCGTGCAGCGGTCCTTGGGCAGCTCGATCTCGACAATCGCCATGTTGCCTTCGCGCAACGTGGTGAGGGTGCGTATGTCACCGACGGTGGCTTCTTCGACGATCATGCGACTGATGATGGTCGTGGACGAGATCGCCTCGATTCCGAGCGCGTTGAAGATGTGTTCGTTCTTCGGGTTGTTGACGCGAGAGATCGCACGCGGCACGCCGAATGCGACCTTGGCCAGCTGGCACGCGACGAGGTTGTCGTCATCGTCACCGGTGACCGACGCAAAGACATCGGCGCGCGACACGCCCGCGTCATCCTGATACGCCGCATCGCATCCATCCCCGAGGATCACGAGCACCTTGCGCGGAAGCTCCACCACGAGTTTGTCCACCACGTCCGCGCGCTTCTCGATCACCGCGACATCGTGCCCGGACTCCGCAAGGGTCCGCGCTAGGTACGATGCCACCTTGCCGCCGCCGTTGATGACGATGTACACCGCTACTCCTCCATGAAACGCGAGAGCTTGGGCACCACTTCGTTCTTCACGGCAACCCGCACCACGTCGCCCAGCTCGAACTGAGAGTCCAGGCTGGGAATGAATGTCCGGTTACCTCGCGCGATGATCGCCGGGAGCATCTGTCCCTCGATGAACATCTCACGGACTCTCTTGCCGGCCCAATCCGAGCGCAGCTTGAACACGACGATCTCGACGTCACCGAACGTGTCCACGTGATGCCCGTGCCCCGACTTGATCTTGTCGAGCAGCGACTCGGCCACAAGGGTGGTTCCGCAGACATAGTCGAGGTCGAGCTGCTGGTAGGTGCGCTCGCGCTGGGGGTTGTACAGCCGCGCCACGACGTGCGGTACGTGAAAGAGCTTGCGCGCCACCTCGGCCGCCATGAGGTTCGTGTTGTCGAGGTTGGTGACGGCCGCGAACACGTCCGCCTCTTCAACGCCGGCCTCGAGCAGCACCTCTTCGTCGAAGCCCAGCCCCCTGATCGTGACGCCGTTGAAGGCGGAACCCAGTCTGCGGAAGGAGTCCGCATCCTTGTCTATCACGGCTACGTTGTTGCCCTCGATCGAGAGCAGCGTCGCAAGCTGTGAGCCGACGCGCCCGCATCCCACTACGATGACGTTCATGTGATGGCTTCGGCCTCCCCGCGAATCGTGCGCAGTCATGCGCACCGGCGACACGCTACGCCTGTGCTCTCACAGGTGTCAACAAATGAGAGCGCCGCCTGCCCTATCGGGCTGACGGCGCTTGATCACATCCTGAACAGGATATGCGGTCGGCTTACGACTTGCCGATCTTGAAGATCTTGGTGCCGCACTCGGGGCACAGGCCCTGAGTCGCAGGGCGACCATTCTTCATGGTGATATCCTGGGCGTCCTTGATTTCCCTCTTGGACTTGCACTTGACGCAGTAACCTTCCTTGGCTGGCATTCGCAGTCGCCTCCTTCACGTAATGACCGCGTGGGGCACTCGCCGGTGTGGCAAGGTATTGCGGTCTTTCCCCCGTATTCGGGCTCACATGGCCCGCTTCGTAGGAAAGTCTACACCTGCTCGGCCGTTTGTCACGCTTCTTAATCTCAATCGTCGACACGCATCAGTCCGTCGTCGTCGTCGCCCGCCGCCGCACGAGCACCCACGCGAGGCCGTAGACGCCCGCCACGGAGAGGACTCCGACCCCCCACGCTAAGCCGCTGAGCACCCAGAACGGCTCGGGGAAAGTCAAGATGAGCAGGGAATCCGCGGGGAACGTCCACGTGCCGCTCGCAAAGAAGACGCCGTGAAACGCCGTGAAGAATCCGTCGAAATCCACCACGCCCACGAGCACCGCCAGCATGGGCACGAGCAGCGTCGTTAGGACGCCAAGCCCGAGGGCGGCTGCGACCTCATCGTACCTGCGGGCCCTCCACGCAACGGCGAACCACGCCACAAGCACCAGGCCGAGCAGGCCCGTCGCGACACGAGCCCCGTCGAGCACCCGACGCACGTCAACCAGATGCGCGACGGCGGCCTCGTCGAACCCCTCGCGACCGGCGACCCGCTCGGGGAGAGCGCCCGTCCCCTGCACGACGAACACCCGAACGCTCTGGGCTACGCTCAGCATCTGATCGCTTGAGAGCCCTGCCTCCTGCGCGCGCGAGTAGCGCGACGAGAGTGCGTGCGTGAACTGCGGGGCCTGCAAGGGCACGACCGCCACACCGAGGGCGAACAGGGCAAGCGCGAGCGCTATGAGCGCCCTCACGGTCCAGCGGAACACTAGACGTCCTCGGAGTCGTCCGGCACGCAGTCGGCGGCTGCAACCGCCCGGTTCCCGCCCTCGCGCGCCGCACATCCCAGCGCGACGTCAGCGGCGTCGAGCAGCTCATCGGCCGTTCGCCCGTCGAGTGGGTACGACGCCACGCCTACCGACACCACCACCCCGACGTCTTGCACGAGCACGCGCGCGACCGTCTCGCATATGTGCTCGCCCATTCCGAGCGCATCAGCCGTCAGCGGGGCCGCGTCGAGTCGCTCGTCCTCGGCGTAGAGCACGGCGAACTCCTCGCCGCCGAACCGGGAAACCAGGTTCGTGGTGGCGATCGCATCGCCGGTCGGTATCAGCGCGGCTGAGGTCGCCCCAGCGACGGCAACGAGCATCTCGTCGCCCCGCTCGTATCCGAAACGCGTGTTGAACTCGCCGAAGCGGTAGATGTCGACCAAGAGCACGTGCAACTCTCTGCCGTCGCGCTCGGCGCGCCTGATCTCGGAGGCGAGGGAGCGCAGATAATACGAACGCGAGTACAAGCCGGTCATCTCATCCATCAGCGCCTGGGAGCGGCGGCTTGCCAGTTCCCGCCGGAACTCACCGACAAGCTGAGTCGCCACCGAGGCGGTCCCCAGAAGCACGGCGACCTGCCACAGATAACGCACTGAGACGAACACGAAATCGGTGTGGACCTCGGCGTTGGCGAAGGGAATGGCCACGTGGGGCCAGAGTCCGAAGAACTCCCCCCACTCGACCACGGTGAGCAACGCGAGACTGAAGGCGGCGTGCAGCCACGCCGACCTGCTTCGCGGCAGGATGAACGCCGCTTCAAGGATGAACAGCGCATACATCGACCAGAACCAGGAGTTCACGCCTCCGCTGAAGTAGACGAGGACGGTGACGACCACCGCATCGAGGGCCAGCTGCAGGTTGTTCCATACCGCGATGTTGCCAAGCCGGCGGTAGTTCGCTGCGTAGAAGGCGTTATAGACGACGACGAAGCCCAAGCTGAGCGCCGGAATGGCCATGAGACTCGCTAGTTCGCTGACGTCCATGAGCGTCATGTACGCCGAGGCGGCGAGCAACGAGAAGATCGCGAGTACGCCGATCAGGGTCCAGCGGACCCTGATCACAAGGCCGACGCGGCGGATGTTCGCCTGCAGAGCCTCGATGTCGTGACGGCTGGGCTGCTCGCGCCACGAAACGATGAGCGCGCGCTCGACACGTTTGCGCAATCGGCTGAACCACATGGGGTGCGGCGCTTCCCTTCGACGGCACGACCCCTCGGCCCGTGCACGGAATGTGAGTGTACCCGTGGCGCGGGAAGAGCAGCAAACCGGCGCCGCGGGCACACAGGGCGCAACAGACCTCGATTTCGTGGGCCGACAATCGTTTGCTACTATCGAGCCCGGGGAAGGACCAACGCAGGGGAAGCCTCTTGGCCGAACGGAGTGAACGCGCATGCGAACTCACACGCCGCTTATCACCCTGAGTCAGCGACAGGTAGCAGTGGTCGCCGTACTCACCGTCCTCGTGCTCGGGACGGTGGGGATGCTCAGTCCGACTGCCGCCGTCGCGGCAACGCCGGGGCTGGCCGCCGGAGTGGATCACACGATCGGGCTCAAGTCGAATGGCACCGCGGTAGGAGTGGGCTCCAACTTCGCTGGCCAGACCAATGTAGCCAGCCTCAAGTCGGTCGTCGCGATCTCCGCGCACGGCTATCACACGGTCGCCCTGCTTTCGAACGGCACGGTGAAGGTCGTCGGCCACAACAACGACGGACAAGGCAACACATCTGCGTGGAGCAACGTCAAAGCAGTGGCTGGCGGCGGCGGCCATACGGTGGGCCTGAAAACAGACGGTACCGTCGTCGCTGTGGGCTACAACGCCTACGGTCAGTGCAACGTCTCCACGTGGCGGGATATCATCGCTATCGCTGCCGGCGGGAACCACACCGTGGGCCTCAAGAGGGACGGGACGGTTGTAGCAACCGGCCAGAACCCCCATGGCCAGTGCAACGTCTCCGAGATGCGCGGCATCAAAGCGATCGCGTGCGGAATCACCCACACCATTGGGCTGAGGACCGACGGCACCGTCGTGGCGGTGGGCGCTAACGACTCCGGCCAGTGCAACACCTCCGGCCTCAGTGGAGTCAAGGCCATCGCCGGCGGTGGATGGCACACGGTCGCCCTCAAGACGGACGGCACCGTCGTGGCGCTCGGTCGCAACCTTGAGGGCCAGCGCAACACCGGCTCCTGGAAGAGCGTCACCGCTGTCGAGGGCGGCTCGTATCACACCGTCGCCCTGACCTCGGCCGGCAAGGTTCTCGCCACCGGCGACAACGGCAAGGGGCAGTGCAACGTGTCCGGCTGGAACTTGATCGCAAAGACGCGACCGGCGATAGGAACCCCCGTCGTGCCGGCCAGCGCGAAGGTCAACCGACCCTTCACGGTATACGGCAACCTCAAGCCGCGGCACGTGGCGGGGACGAAGGTCATGCGTGTCTACCTGCAGCAACGCCAGGCCAACGGCACGTGGAAGACGCGTGGCTACCTTCCGGCGAAGGTCACGAACTACTCGACGTACTCCCGCTACAGCGCGTCGGTACGGTTCTTGTCCGCCAGCGTCGGCACGTGGCGGATCTACGCCTCGCACTCGGGCGACAGCCGCTACGCTGCCGCGAAATCGGCCACCTCCCGAACGATTCGGGTCACGCGATAGGGCTAACGAGAACCGCTGATACGGGCCAAGCATCTATACTGTGGGGGTCGCCGATCTTGGAGCGCGGATGCCCGCTTCGCCCGAACAGACCTATGCCGAGCTGCAGTCGCTGACGCAGACGCTTGCGCTGATCGGTACTCCGTACCAAGCGCTACTGGTTGCAGCCGCGCTGCTTCTCGGCCTGGCCGCGGTGCTTCCGGCTGCCCGCCGCTGGCGCGGATGGGTCCTTGGGGGCATGACCGGGCTGCTGCTTATGGGTGAGGCCGTCTTGGCCTGGTTCCACTTCGAGCTCTGGCAGCTTTCGGCCGTGGTCGATCCCGCTACCGGCGTCATCGCGGGGCGGGTGGCGGTGCCTCTGTGGGTGGAGTCTGAGAAGCTCTTCGTCTGGGCGCTCGCCGTCGCGGTGCTGGGCAGCGTGATGCGGCGCCACCGAGAAGAACTCTTGCCGGGCGCGATGCTCATCACCGCGGTTCTGGCCGCAGGTGCCGCCCTCGTGGGCCAGCCCTTCACCGATCCCGTACCCGGCTTCATCGGGCAGTTCACCGGCTATCTGCAAGCAACCTCGATGGGGGGCGTGCCCGCGCAGCAGGCCTTCGAGGGCATGTACAACGCGATGCAGTACTACTACAACGCCTGGTACATGTGGGTGCATCCCCCGCTTCTGTTTCTGAGCTACGGCGCGTTTGCGCTGTCGTTCCTGGCCACGCTGCTCATGATCTCGCATCGCCATTCTGCGTACGAGACGACCTCCTACCGGTGGGCGCGCTTCGGCTACCTACCGCTGACGTTCGGCATGCTCATCGGCTTCCCGTGGGCGATCCTGGCGTGGAGCGGCGACTCCTGGTGGTGGAGCGGCAAGGTCAACATGTCGCTCATGATGTGGCTTCTGTACACCGCCTACCTGCACGCCCGGCTGTACCTGCGCCGCCAGGGCATGTGGAAGACGGTGGCCGGCCTGTCGCTGCTATCGTTCGCGATTCTGGTGTTGACCTACGTGACCACCTACGTCGTCCCCGGTGCCCACAGTTACGCCCTGGCGGCACCGACGCAGTTCGCAGCGCTCGTCCTCGAGGCGGTGAGAGGGCTGTGAGCGAACTAGAGACTACGCGCCAGCGCTCTTGGGATTTCGGCCTCACGGTTCTGACGGTGGTGCTGCTGGGAGGGCTCGGTGTGCAAAGCTTCCTCGGGACGATCTACGTGTGGTGGGCCCAGCGCACGATTCCCGGCTGGGAGCAGGTCTCCTACACGGGCTACGTGGAGGCCATGAACGCGATCGCGGCCCCGCAGCTCATGGGGCTGGTCGTCGTGATGGGCCTGTGCGTCCCCAAGCGCCTGTTTGCCCGCCGCACCCTCATCGTGGTGTCCGCACTCATGGTGGCGGGAGGCGTCGGAGCCTACCTCGTGACGCGCTCGCTCGCAGACGGCATCGCGGTCTACCTCGCACTCGCGGCCCTCATTCAGGTGGCCGTGGTGGTCATGACCGCCGTCGGAGCCAAGGGTCCGAGTTACCTCACTGAGGGGCGCTTCACGAAGCTCGGTAGCGGGCTTCTGCATCTGGGGTTCATCGTGTTCGGCATCGTGGTAGCCGTGTTGCAGCGTTCACCGTTCATGCTGCCGGTGTTTTGGGCGAGCACGGTGCTCATGGTCGGCGGCACCGCGATGAGCTTCTACGCAAGCCGCATCGCCGTGCGGCGCACCGCACGCGTCGACCACGACGTGGACTTCTAGCCGACCGCCGGGCATCGGCCGGGCGGCGCCACAAACGCGCGGCCTTACGCCTCGCGCACCATAGCGGTCACGAACTCCGCCGTCTTCTCGATGAGCTCGGGGTCCAGAGCGTCCACCGTGTCGGTCTTCCAGTGCCAGTTGGCCGGCATTCCGTTCGGGTCGAACGCCATGATGCTGATGGCCTTGTAGCCACGGGCCAACGCGGGGGTCGCGTCCGTCGACATCCCCTTGTAGAGCCGCGGCTTGATGAGCGTGTCGGTCTCACGCGAGACGCGACGAGCGAGTCCGACGAGCCGAGCGTTCGCGCGATAACGGCGCGCCATCCCCTCGGCGCTTACCCAGTGCAGAACTCCGGCGCCGCAGCCGTCGATGTTGATGATGAGCGAATCGCGGAGCTCCTCGCCGTAGTCTCTCAGGAACGCCTGCATGCCCAGTGTTCCGACCTCTTCGGCACCGGTGGCCACAAACCAGACTTCCTTCTCCGTCAGCTCGCGGTCGATCGACTCGGTGACACGACGGCGAATGCGGGCAGCCTCGCTGGCAGCGAAATCGGGGTCGCCGATGGGGTCATCGCCGGCCCAGCCGCCCTTCCAGCCGAACCCGTCGTCATCCGCGTCCTCGTCGAAGTTGTCCCAGCTGCCGATGTTCTTGCCGGCCTTGCGCGCATCGAAGTCTTCGTCGACGCCGAGCCACTCGCGCGGAGCGGCGTCGGCTCCCTTCTTCTTTCGTCCCAAGCCTCCGAATAGCGGCTTGCGTTCGCGACGGGCCGGAACGATCTCGTCGACAGCGGGACCCGCGACGTCAGCCGGCAGTACGTCGACCGGGAGTGCGGCATGCCCGCCCGTGTCGGCGGCCCAGCCCTCAGAAGGGCCGGTGGTGGCGCGCGCCGCGGCGGGATTGTCTGCGACGGCAACGAAGTCGATGGTGTCGAAGTCCAGCACCGACTGACCCCGGGGAGCCGCAGCCACCGGCTCGGCCCACGTGAAGTCATCGGGCAGGGCTGCGGTCTCTTCAGCAGGCGGGCCGGCAGGGGTGTAGCGGAGCTCAGCCCCCGACGGGACCACATCTTCGTCGTAGGCCGCCCGCGCGTCACGTCGAACGGCACCAAACTGCGACGTCGACAGCGACGTGGCGTCCGCCTCCGGCACGAGCCGCTCCATGACCCCGATCATGGCGGCGACGCCCGAGGCGTTGTCGTTGGCCCCCGCGACGAACGGCATCGCGATCTCCCGGTGGATATTGATGACGACGGGCACGATCAGGTAGGCGGCGACCGCCAGCGTCGCGTACCAGACCCACGGCTCATAGGCCCGGGTCCACGGCAGAGCCAGCGCCAGCACGAACACGGGGGTCAGGAAGGTCGCGATCTTCATCAGGCCCATCGTCGTGGCGAAGTTGCCCACGAGCCCCGGCGAGAAGGCCAGCGATGACTTGGCGGAGTCGTAATGGGCGACGATCACGATGCGCTTGAACTTCTCGCCCCGGCGGGCTCGCGGGACGTGCCGCGCGATGACGTTCTGGCTTGGCCTCTTCGGCATCAAGCGCGTCAGGCCCCACCGCGTGTCAAGATCGGTCCAGAGGAAGAACGCCACGATCGCCGACACCGCGAACGCCGGCCATGCAAACTGCGGCCACCAACCGGCGACGAATGCGGCCGCCAGGGTAGCCAGGTTGTAGAGAACGTAGGCCCAGGAGTACGTGCGAATCGAATCGAACGACTGCAGCTCAGTCGCGAGTCCGCGGGCCGCGAAACTGCGCTCGATCCACTCGGCAGCGCGGCGCTCACCGTCGCTCGTTGCGGGCCGCGGCCCGATCTCACTCGCAAGGGCGCGGACGTGCTCGATCAGTTCAGCCATCGCTTCCCCTAACGAAAGACGGCGAATCGCTCGGTGGCGGGTGCCTCCCCTATCCTATCGTACCCGCTGGCACTTCGGAGGTTCGACGTCGCTGAAACAGCGGTGGCGCGTGCTACTCCTGACCCGTCGGCGTACCGCCGACGTGGCAGCCGGCGCACTGATTCATGCGATAGCCCGCGTGCTCTTCGACGAGCTTCGGGTCATCGCTGTGACACACGCACCCCGGAATCTCCAGGGCGAGCGGAGCGCTGGGGTCCGCCGGCGGGGCCTTCTTGCCCCGTGCAGAAGGGTCGCCTCCGCCCATGGTCGACGAACCGTCTCCCGGCTCCGTTGGGGGTACGGGCGAAACCTGCGGGGCCGTCGCCTCCTCGGGCGACAAGCCCGCCGCTGCACCCGGCACCGCCGCTGGAGCGGCGACGTCGGGTGCCTGAGGCGTCCCAAACGCGTACACGAATCCCCCTGCACCGACCAGCACGGCAACTGCGACGACCGAGATGAGAAGGGCTCGCTTCATGACCTTAGGCCTCCGCGTGTCCGAGAATCGCGACCAGGTCCTCGCGCGGGCTCGCCCCGATGGGCTTGATGCCGAAGTTCTCGACGAGCACTCCGAGCACGTTGGGCGTGATGAACGCCGGCAGTGTGGGGCCAAGCCGGATGTCGGTGATGCCCAGATACAGCAGGCTCAACAGGATCGCTACGGCCTTCTGTTCGTACCACGACAGGATCATCGACAGCGGCAGGTCGTTCACGCCGCACTCGAACGCATCTGCAAGCGACGCAGCGACCTTGATCGCGGAGTAGGCGTCGTTGCACTGGCCCACATCCATCAGGCGCGGCAGTCCGCCGATCTCGCCGAGATCCTTGTCGAAGAAGCGGAACTTCCCGCAGGCAAGCGTCAGCACGATCGTGTCGCTGGGGGTCTCCTCGACGAATTCGGTGTAGTAGTTACGGCCCGGGCGCGCACCGTCGCAGCCGCCGACCAGGAAGAAGTGGCGAATGGCACCGGACTTCACGGCCTCGATGACGGTCGGGGCGACGGAAAGGATCGTGTTGTGGCCGAAGCCGACCATGACCTCACCGACAGTCGTGTCCCACGCGAAACCCTGGGAGGCCCGCGCCGCCTCGATGACGGCCGACAGATCGTCGCGATGCACGTGCGGCACACCGGGGAACTGGACGACGTTCGCCGTGAAGAGGCGCTCCTTGTACTCGGCCTTGGGCGGCATCAGACAGTTGGTGGTGAGCAGAATGGCGCCGGGGAACTCGGTGAACTCCTTGTGCTGGTTCTGCCACGCGGTGCCGAAGTGGCCCACGAGGTTGTCGTACTTCTTGAGCTCGGGGTAGGCGTGCGCCGGGAGCATCTCGCCGTGGGTGTAGACGTCGACGCCCGTGCCCGCGGTCTGTTCGAGAAGCGCCTTGAGGTCTGCCAGATCGTGACCGGAGATGAGGATCGCCTTGCCCGGACGCTGACCCAGGGTCACCTTGGTCGGCTCGGGCTGCCCGAACGTGCCGGTGTTCGCGGCGTCGAGGATCTCCATGGTGCGCAGGTTGACCTTGCCGCACTCGAGCGCGATGCCCACCCACTCCTCAAGGCCGAGAGCCTGATCATCCAGCGAAACGAGGGTGCGGAACAGGTACGCATCGATCTCGGAGTCCGTCTGGCCGAGGGTGCGGGCATGGTGCGCGTAGGCCGCGATGCCCTTCATGCCATAGAGCGTGGTCTCCTGAAGCGACTGCACGTCGATGTCGCGCGTGATGTCCCACGGGCTGCCGAGCGAGGCCGCGAGCTCGATCTTGCCTGCCACGTCGCGCCCCAGGGCCGAGTCGATCATGTGCACCGAGGTGAGCAGTCCGAGCCGCTGTGCCAGGTCGTCGCGCAGGCGCAGGGCCTCGTCCACCTTCGCGGCCACTGTCTCCGCACCGAAATCGACGTTGGTGAGCGTGGTGAACAGCGCATCCTCGACGAATCGCGACTCCACGTTCAGGTCGGTTCCGGCTGGGGCCGAAGCCGCAACCGCGGCCAGCGAGCGACACGCGTGCACGAGCAGGTCCTGAAGCGCGGCGACGTCGGGGTTCTTCCCGCAGACGCCGACCTTGGTACAGCCTGTTCCCTTGGCCGTCTGCTCGCACTGGTTACAGAACATCTCGGATAGCTGGGTTGTCATGCGATTCCTCTCGTCGGGTCTGGGGTGTCTGGGTAGGGTCGTTGACCCAATCAGCCGTGGATGAGCGCAGGCAGGCACCTCGTGCACACCCACGTCGAATCACCCTTGATGCGTACAGGCAGCAGCGGCCGCTCGTCCTCGGAAGCGCTGCAGTTGAAGCAGTGCTGGGCGATGTAGTTCGCCTTCTTCTCCTCGATGATCGGCGCGGCGGCGTCATGGTCAAAGGGGACCGTCTCGCGATACTCAAGGGTCAGTGCGCCGGTCGGGCACACCCCTAGACAGAAGCCGGCACCGTCGCACAGCTCCTCGTGAACCACCTTCGCCTTGCCGTCGACGAGCACGATGGCGCCCTCGGCACACGGGCTGACGCATACGCCGCATCCATTGCACAGTTCCTCGTCGATCCGCACGATCTGGCGGTTGACCGTCTTTGTCATGAGTCTTCCTCTCGTCTCGCGGGGGCCTGGGCGGCCCGTCGCGCCATCTCTCGGCGCCACGTGCGCGCCCCTAACACGTGCTTGATGCCATCGATCGCGTGGCCCTTGCGCCACGATCGGGGACCGGAGTAGCGCATCATCTGCTGCTGCCAGAGCCGCTCCTCGGCGGAGTAGCAGTGGGTGTCGCAGTGTGCGCAGAACGGCTTGGGGTCCTTCGGACAGTAGGCGCGGCGCTTCTCGCCATACGCGAGATGGGCTACGCACTCTGCGCACAACGTGGGCGTCTTGCGTCCGTAGACGCCCAGCCTGGCAGCATCGGTCTCCACGAGCGTGCGCTTACCTTCCGCGTGGTGCCCATCGCACCAGAGCTGCACGAAGTCCGCGAGCACGGTGACGTCGTGCGCCACCTGCTTGTCCGCCATCTTCCCGGTGAATCGCTCGTTCACGATCTGAGAACTCCTTTCCTGCCGCAAACCCTGAAGGCCCCCGGCGACTGCTACGCTACCCACGCCGCTTCGCCGTATCCTTGATGCAGGTCAAGAGGGCGGAGAATTCTTACCCTTGCAGTCAGGTAACCAGTGAGGAAGAGCCTGTGAGCGCCCAGAGAGAGCTCAGAGCCGACGTCTGGTCCGCCTTTCGCGCCTGCAGGCTGTGGCGCACGGCAAGCGATGAGGCGGTGGTGCAGCTGGCGCATCGCGCGCAGGTCCGGGACGTGCCCCGGGGCACCACTCTCGCGGTCGAAGGAGAGCCCGCGCGTGAGTTTGGGATCGTGATCGCCGGACGAGCCCGGGCGTTCTACCTGGGAGCAGACGGAAAGCAGCTCACCTTCGAGACGATGGAGACCGGCGACCCGCTTGCCGCCGTCGCATCGTTGTCCGGCGGGCGCTACCCCGCGCACATCGAGACGGCGACCGCCGCCACGGTGGCCCTCCTGCCGTCTGAGGCGCTCTTCGACCTGCTCGAGTCAGAGCCGCAGGTGGCCCGCACGCTCATCGCCGACCTGGCCAACCGCGTGGTCAACTTCACAAGCGTCGTCCACACCCTCGCGCTCGATGTGCCCGGTCGACTCGCCCGCTACCTCTTCCAGCGCGCGCTGCAGGGAGGTAAGCCCGATCCCCAAGGCCTCGTCGTGGAACTCGGCATGAAGAAAAGCGAGCTCGCGATGGCGCTCGGGACCGTGCCCGAAACGCTCTCGCGGGCGTTCGCGCGCCTCAAAGACGACGGCATTCTCGAGGTGCACGGCGGCACCATCACCATCTTCGACGTGCGCGCCCTCGCCAGCGTGAGCAGCGGCTACGACGAAGGCTGATCGGGCCTCTGGGCCGCCCCGTCGGCAGCTTCGGCCTGGGCGGCTCGGCGCTGTTGACCGGCTTCGATCGCGGCATGCGCACCCTTCTTCAGGTCGCCCGCCATGAGAAATCCCGCCAGCAGGAGTGCCGACGCCACCATCTCAGCGGGATAGAGCCCGACCGCTTGCCCCGCACGAGCCAGGGAGCCCGCCCAGGCGATGAGCACCGTGCCCGCGGCGATGAGAACGTTCGCCCACATCCGGTACGCGTACTCCTTCTTGCGGGCGAAACGCCACACCGAGACGATCGCACCTCCCAGCAAGAAGAACGTACCGGGGATGGTGATGAACATCGACAGGTACCGGGGGAACGACCCCGGCGCACCCAGGGCCTGGCCTCCGACGGTGATCCCGGGAACCAGGTACTCCATGCGAAGCTCGGCGGTGAAGGCTCCGATCAGAAAGATCGCTGTGAGCACGATGTTATACGCGAGATACACATGCGCGACCCAACGCCGCTTGTGGATCATCAGGTATGCCGATCCGCTACCGAGATATCCGACCAGTGACGCCGCCAGCACGATGTAGATGCGATAGACCGTCGGATCCCAGACACCGGTGTACTCGGACCATGCCTCCATCATCGCCGCGACCGCGTACATCAACAGACCGACAGCCCAACACAACTGGTGAGCCTTGCGACGCGCCAACCACTGCGCGAAGACGAGCGCGGCGAACACGAGCCCTGTCACTGCGGTCAGCGCAGGCCACCACCAGCTGCTCCAGAACTCAACCGACGTCATCGTGTCTCCTTCGCCTGGCCTGCTAGCGGCCCCTGAGTTGCGCATCGGCGCTCGTCGCTCGCCTCCGCGCTGCGTAGTACTCGTCGGTGGCCGCTTTCGCGACAGCTGCGTACCCCGCCGCGACCGCGTCGCCGGGGGTCGTCGGCAGCGCCTTGGCCGCCGCCACGGCTTTCCCGTCCAGATCGTTGTACGTCGTGATAGCGGCGTTCGCCTGCTCCAGTCGGCCCGCGATCCAATCCGCGTCCGAGCGCATAGACAACCCGTTGAGCTCGACCCTCATCGCCACGTACGCCAGGTAGGCCTCGAAGGCCGCCTCCGGAAACGCCTGCTCCGCCGCCTCGAACCCGTCTCGGGCCTGCGCGAGCTTGGCAGCAGCGCGCTTGTTCAGCCGCATGGACTCCCTGACTCCCTTGCCGGTGAGCCGGTTGTACGCGACAACCGCTCCGTCGGACAGTCGGTCCGCCTCAACCACGTGGTCCCATGCCTCTTGTGCCAAGGGAAGGGCGGTCGCAGCCCTGAGGTTCGTGTCGAGGATCGCCGGCGCCTGGAGCATCATCGCCAGGCGCGCCTCGGCCGATTCTCGAAGCATCTCGCCTCGCTTGGCCTCGCTGCCGGACAGGCCCGCTTCAGAGCTGTCGATGAGCGCGACCGCTTCATTCAGAAGGGCCGATGCGGTGGCCACGCTCGCCCGCGCCGTCACCGCCGCCGTGGCAAGCTCGGAGGTCACCTGGCTCCCGATCACCTT
This sequence comes from Coriobacteriia bacterium, assembly GCA_034370385.1. Lineage (NCBI taxonomy): Bacteria > Bacillati > Actinomycetota > Coriobacteriia > Coriobacteriia bacterium. The sequence goes on along the minus strand of JAXMKZ010000005.1, from coordinate 238,486 downwards.
GTCCACTTCCACCACGATCACGTCGGCTTCTTCGACGAGCTGTGTGGCGCGGTCAAGCTCGCCGCTTGCGGCGCGCCCTTGCGTGACGGTCACCCCCGCCCAGACCAAGCCTAGAGCGACGGCGACGCCCGCAAGAGCAATCACCCAGACGACCCAACGCGGACGGCGCGTTGGCGTCAAGTCGGGGCTGTTCGTCGGCTCAGCCAAGGTTCGTTCTTCCGTTGAGGCGGGCGGGTCCTCCGTCGGCGGGGAGGCGAAGCTCAAACGCTCGGCCCCCCGCCTCCAGTATATCGGCGCTCATCGTTCCCCCGTGGGCCTCAATGAGCCCGCGAGCCAAGTATCGCATCACACCTGCTTCGGCGGCGCCGATGCCGTCGTCGGTTCCTGCGGGGCGCGCCACGTACTCATTGGACTCATCGTCGCCTTGCGGCCGGGTTCGGCCGACAATCCTGATGATGACCTCGTCATCCGCATCAAGCACACTCACGCTCACGAGTCCTCCGGCGGGCAGCGAGTCGATCGTCTGGCGCGTCAACAGCTGTATGGCGCGCTCGGCCTTCGCGGCGTCCACGGGTAGGGGCTGGACCGTCGGATCGAAGTCGACCACGACACGCCGTCCGTCCTGGCCAAGCGAGGCCACGGCCCGCGACGCGATCGCTCGTGCGTCCGCAGGCTCACGGTTCAGCAGTAGCTCTCCCCGCGCAAGCAGCGACACATTCGTCAGATCGTTCACCAGCTCACCCGCTATGCGGGCCTGAGCCTGGATCGAGGCAACGAGGCGGGCGCGGCGGGCGGGGTCGCCACCCACCTCAGCGCGCGCCATGAGCGCCGCAGTGTTGGCGATGACACTGAGAGGGGCCGCCAGCCCCTGTGCGACGTAATCGGCGATCTCGTTTCTCTGGCGATCCAGCCTCTCGTCAGACAACGCCTCCCGCGAAACCACTGCCACTCCACAGGGCAGACCATCGTGATCAGACACTGGGATGACCGTCATTCGAGCCCTTATCCTACTGCCGTCGGGCCGCACGAAGGTCCCCTCACGTTCGGTCACCTTCCCCGACGCCGCCAGCATCCGGATATCGTGGAGGACGCGCGACTTGCGCGCTTCAAGTGCAAACGGCAGTACCTCCCCCAGCACCGAAGCAGCGCGCCAGCCATACGTGCACTCGCAGGCCGCGTTCCATCGTACGACCCGACCGTCAAGATCGAGCACGTGGATGCACTCCCCCGACCTCCGCATGAGTGCCTCGAGCACGGCTCCGGCATCGCCGACTGAGAACGCTTCCAGCTGCTGTGTGCGGTCCGACGCCATCGCTCTCCTCCCCGTCGAGTTGTACCGCACTCATCGCCTTGCTGCAAAGCCGTCCCCTTGGGTCAGAGCTCCCACGCAGATGAATCTCAGCAGTCATGCAAAGTCGGCACGCGCCTTGCTTTCCACATGGGCGAGCTGGGCGACCCGCCTTTCCTCCCCCCCTCATAGGTGGGGCCCGCCCGCTCGAATATTGAACGAGGCGCGCCCCCCACGCGCCTCGTTTCCTTTTCCGGGCATGAGTCCTTCGACCTTCGCAGGCGCTACAATCGACGTCGAGACGCGCTGAGGCGCGATTGCGCTGAACGAGGGGATCATCCACGTGTCGATGGCTGTCGAACGACTCGTCAATCTCGCGCTCTATCTGGCTGCCGCGCGCGAGCCGGTGACCGCGGCCGACGTGCGCGGCGAAGTGTACGGCTACCCCGACGACCAGGAAGAGGTCGCCTTCCTGCGTATGTTCGAGCGCGACAAGGACGACCTGCGCCGCATGGGCTTCTCCATCGAATCCGACGAATCCGGGCGCTACCGCCTCGATGTCTCGGCCACCTATGTGTCGACATTCGACCTGACCGGCACCGACGCTGCCGCGCTCCGCGTCGCGGGGACAGCGCTGCTGGACGACCCTTCTTTCCCCTTCCCTGAGGATCTCCGCCTCGCCCTGGCGAAGGTGTCCGCCGCTTCCCGACGAGACCCCGTCACGGCGCTCATAGCGGATGAAGACCCGGAGCGCCAGGGCTCGGTCGTCGCGGAGCTCAGCGGCGCCGTTGAGGCGTGCAAGTGGGTCTCTCTCTCCTATACCGACGCCGGTGGACGGCCTTCGACTCGCACCGTCCAACCGTATGGGCTGTTCGTCCACGACGGGCGCTGGTACCTCGTGGCCAGAGACCCGGCCAAGGACGCGGTGCGCACGTTCGCGGTAGCCCGGATGAGCGAGGTCAGCCCCAACCGGGCGAAGCCGCGCACCCCGGACTTCGACAGGCCGGACTCCTTTGATGTCTCGTCCTACGTCGCGCTACCCTTCCAGATAGGCGATGACCCGCCCTTCGAGGCGGTGATTCGCTTCGCACCCGCGGTCGCTTGGCGAGCGCCCGCTGTCGCCTCCGCTCATGGGACGATTGCGGTACAAGACGATGGCTCTGCCTTGTGGGCGGTGTCGGCCTGCTCGGTGGCCCGGCTCGCGACCTTTACCGTCGAGAACGGTCCCGGCCTCGCCATCCTCGAGCCCCTTGGTGTGAGAGACGCGATCGTCGCCGGTCTCAAGAGGGTGGAGGGCGCTCATGCCTGAGGTGCCCGCCCGCCATCTGATAGCCCTGCTCAATACGCTCAAACCGATGACCAAGCACCGCATCTCCGACCTCGCCATCACGCTTGGCGTCGACGAGATCGCGCTCACCGAGAGCCTCAAGGTACTGGCGGTCTGCGGTGTGGCGCCTTACGACCCGGACGACTGCCTTCCCCTGATCGTCCAGAACGGGTGGCTGCTTGTCACGGGTGAGCTTCCGGGGCTGCGCGGCCCGGTGCGCCTGTCGGGAAACGAAGCACGGGCTCTGGCCGCGGCACTCCGGTCGGCCGGCTTCAGTGCCGACGACGGCCTGCTGGCAAGGCTGCTTACCGGCGCCGGTGCAGCGGACTTCGATCCTGAGGACCTCGAACACACGATCCGGTCCGCCTCCACCGGTCACTCGGCCGAGGTCTTCGGCGTGTTGGCGCAGGCGATCGGAGTCCACGATGTCGTGCACCTCGAGTACGCACGAGCCGGTGCGAGCGAGTCCTCCCGGCGCGCAGTCGAACCGTCATCGCTCTACGCCGAGCGGAGCGCGTGGTACCTGACGGCGTGGTGCCGGCAGACCACGAGCTGGCGCACCTTCCGCGTGGACCGGATCCGGTCGGCCAGCCCGACCGGCGAGCGCTTCGAGCCACGCACCGACGCGGCACGCAGTCCGCAGCGCGGCAACCTGCAACGCCTGGCGGGGCTTCCCGCGGCGGTGCTGCGCTTCGGCCCTGATGCCCAGTTCCTCGCTCGCGAGTGGCCGGGAGCCGTCGTGACGGAAGCGGCCGGCGACGGCGCGCTCACCGTCGAAGTCCCCTACGGTGGTACTGGCTGGATCGCGCGCCACGTGGTCGCGCGGCTCGGCGGCGTCGAGGTCCTCGCGCCCGAGGAAGTGCGGCGTGCTGTCGGAGAGTTGGCCGCGAGCGAGCTGGCAACGCACACGCGGAAGAACTGACCGCCCGGCGCGTCGCAGGCACGCGGTTCTCACCCGACGCTTCAGTCAGTCGCCGCGCGCCCGAAGCGTCGCTGCACCTCGGCGATCACGTCGGCTCGAGGCATACGCTCCACGTCGGCCACCGGGAGCGCGTCGAGGAACCGCGCTCCGTAGCCCTTCTGCACCACGCGTGCATCGGCGATGACGAGACAGCCGGTGTCCTCGTTGGAGCGAATCAGCCTGCCGGCGGCCTGCTTCAGCTCGATGACCGCCTCCGGCAGCGCGTACCGTGACCACGCCGCCCTCCCCTCCCGGCGCTCTCTTTCGCACGACAAGGGATCGGTCGGGCGCCCAAACGGCAGGCGAGGGACGACGACGCAGCGCAACGTGTCGCCCTTGGCATCGAACCCCTCCCAGAAGCTCTTGAGCGCGAACAGGCTCAGCCGCTCGTCCGCGAGGAACTCGTCGCGCAGCCGCTTGGCCGACGTGCCTCGCCGCTGCATGATCAGGTCGATTCCCTCGCCACGTAGGCGCGGCTCCAGCAGGGCATGGAGGCGCTCCATGTCTCTTCGGTTCGTGAACAGCGTGAGTACGCTGCCCCCCATCGCCACGTGCACCTCCTCGAGCAGCCCCTCGAGCACCTCCAGGTAGCCGTCTTCGTTCGGCGGCGGCAGGTCTGTCGGGACGAACACCGCCATCTGGCGCTCAAGGTCGTAGCTTGAGGCCAACCGCAGCGTCGCCCAGCGATCGGGGGGCAGCAGATCCAGCCCGACCCCATGTGCGAAGTGACTGAAGGAGTCCCCTGCGGCGATGGTGGCCGACGTGAAGACCACGCTGCTGACGCGACCGAAGAGGTCGTCGGCCAGCACCTCGCCCACGTCGAGACGAGCCGCCACCAGCCGTTCGGCATCGACCCCCCGTCGCCGGTCCAGCACGGCCGAGTACACGAGCGTCCCGTCCTCGCCGTCGACAACCGCTACCAGCCCGTCCCTCTGGTCCGCCAGACGAGCCAGCAGACCGCTCAGGTCCGCCCGCTGATCGGCCAGCTCGGGACCAAGGTCCTCGAGCGCTCCGCCAAGGGTCTTGCCCTCTTCGAGCACCCGCGCAAGCCGTTTGGCGAGCGACGCGCCCGTGGATGCGACGGTGCCCCAGGGACCACTCTGGCGAATCTCCGGCGTCACCCACACCTCGGCCGAGTCATACTCGCTTGATCCAGCCAGCGGTGCGAGGTCCTTGACGAAGTCGAACAGCGAGTCAGTGAGCGTCGCGCACCGCTGGCACTCCTCCTCCATCCGGACGATCGGCACCAGCGCAGACTCCGCGCCCTCACGGCCCTTCAGAATGCGGCCGATAGCGTCGAGGACCCCGCCACGCCGGCCATGAAGCCCGGAGAGCACGGTGGCCAGTTCGAGGTGCGCCGCTCCGACGGTCAGCTGCTTGCGCGCCTCAGCTTCAGCCGAGTGGGCCTCGTCCACGATCCAGTGCCTGATCGGCGGCAGGATGCCTCCCTGCGCGACCACATCGCGAAAGAGCAGCGCGTGGTTCGTGACCACGATATGTGCGCTCGCGGCCCGCCTGCGCACGCCGTGTAGATAGCACAGGTTGGGAAAGAAGCGGCAGCGCCGATGGGTGCAGTCGGCTTGACTCGCCTGTACCGCCGCCCGAAGCTCCCGACGCCAGTGCAGGTTGACGGCGTCCAGATCGCCCCAGGCGCTTTGACTGGACCAGGCAAGAAGCATCGCAAGGGCCCCCACGTACTCCGGTTCGGCGGTGTCGTCGAGTTCGCCGGCCGCCCGCTCCATCTTGCGCAAGCACGGGTAGTGGTCGTATCCCTTGAGCGCCGCGTAGCGTAGATCCTCGCCCAGAGCGGTCTTCAGCCGGGGCAGCTCGTGGTAGACGAGCTGGTCCATGAGCGCGTTCGTCTTAGTGGCGATTCCGACGCCCACCCGGTTCTCCAGGGCGAACAGGGCCGCCGGAACCAGATAGGCCACTGACTTGCCCACGCCGGTCCCGGCTTCGATGGCGGCCATCGTGGAGTGCTCGAACGCAGCGATGACCGCGCGCGCCATCTGCACCTGCTCGGCACGATGCTCGTATCCCTCGTACATGCGCCCGGCTGCACCGGTCTGGCTGAAGTGGGCGCATACGCTCTCGACATCCGGGCAGACGCAGGCGACCTCGTGTGCGTCGTCCAGCACCTCGGCCTTGTCTGCAGCCACCCTTCGGCGACGCACCTCTTTGAGGTCGTAGCCCGCGCTGGTGTTGGCGGCGGCTATCCGGGCAAGCCAGCCGCGCTCTGCCCACGCCGCGCCGTCGCCGAGGCCGACGATTCGCGACAACACCCCCGGATCGAGGTCGGAGATGCCCACAAGAGCACATCTCCATACGTGACAGAGCGCCTCCACATCGGCGTCTGCTCGATGTGCGGCACCATCGATCTCGGGGGCGAACGCCAGCCGCAGATCCTGCAGCCGGTGGCTCCGCAGCCGCGGCATCCCCAGCCTGCACAGCACCAGCGAGTCGATCCACTCGCCGCGGCCGGGAAGTGAGCCCGTCACGCTCCGGACGAACGAGCGGTCAAACGATGCGTTGTGAGCGACGACGTCCCGATCGCCGATGAACTCGAGCAGCCGACCCACCGCAACCTCCGCTCCAGGGGCCCCCTCAAGCATCGCGTCGTCGATTCCCGTGAGCTTGGTGATCTCCAGCGGTACCGGCATGAGCGGGTCGACGAAGGTCGCGAACCGGTCAAGAACCTCGGGACCCCTCATCACCGCTGCGGCGATCTCCATGATGCGATCTCGCGAAGCGTCGTAGCCGGTGGTCTCCAGATCGACGATACACACCTCGTCCTCGAACCCGAAGACGGCATCGCGCGCGCGCTCGGGAAGCGTGGCGTAGGCGGCGCTCACGTCGTCGTCGGTCCCGGGAACGATGATCTGTGCAAGGGCTGGATGCATACGCGCCAGCGTAGCACTCGCCACCGACTGCGCGGCCTTTCCCCCGAACACGAAACGGCCGCCCCTTTCGGGGCGGCCGCACTGTCGTGCACTCATGCCGTGGGCACTACTTCATGCCGGTGACGGCCTTGCTCTCGACAAGCCAGACGCCCTTGTCGCCCTTGACGAACGTCCACGTGTTCTCGAACGTGCCGTACTGGCCGGTGACCTGCTCGACCTTGACGATACTCTTGTCACCCTCGGTCGTCGCACCGGTGATCTTGAAACCCTTGATGCCGTAGCCGCTGACCTGCTCCTTCAGAGCGTCCGGCGAGTTGCCGGCCTTCTTGTCTACCGGAAGAGCGTCGAACGCGCCCGTCCAGTCGCCGTCCTCGCATGCCTTGTAGTAGCCCTCGACGAACGCTTCGGGCTCGGTGCCCTCCGGTACTGCGGTGGCTGTCTTCGGGTCGAACTCAGCCGGCGCGGCACTGCCGCCCATCGCCGCTCCGCCCATTCCGGTGGGAGGCATCTGCTGTCCTGCCGCGTCGCCTGCCGCGCCGGTGGGTGCGGACTGGACGGTCGGTGCCGGAATCGCGTTCTGGGTCTGCTGATACACCAAGACTCCCACGATCACCGCGAGAAGCGCCGCGATGACCACCAGACCGATGACGATGGTCTGCTGGTTCGAACTCTGGGTCTGCTCTGTCATTCGATTCTCCTTCTCCCTGCCTGCCTGAACGGCGCTCACGCGCCGACACAGCATACTCTCCCGGGTACAGCGAGTACACCATGGAACTGCGGTGTACCATGAGCGAATGGCACGCCAACGCAGCATCTTCGACGTCGTCGGTCCCATCATGATCGGACCGAGTTCCAGCCACACCGCGGGTGCGGTCCGGCTCGGAGCGCTCGCGCGCGCGGTGTTCGGCGGAACGCCCCAAGCCGCTCACATCGAACTCCACGGGTCCTTCGCCTCCACCGGCACCGGTCACGGCACCGATCTGGCACTGGTCGCAGGCCTGCTGGGACTCACGCCCGACGATGCGCGCATCGTGACCGCGTTCGAACTCGCCACGCACAGCGGGCTCACGGTCACGTTCGCCGAAGCGGACCTGGGCGAGGTGCACCCGAACTCCGCGCGGCTCATGCTGCGCGCGCACGATGGTCACACGATGTCGGTATGCGGGTCCTCGCTCGGAGGGGGTGATGTCCTCATCACCGCCATCGACGGCTTCGACGTCGAGATCGAAGGCGAAATGCCCCTCCTCGTGGTTGAGCATGAGGACCGGCTGGGCGAGATAGCGGCCGTGACGGGTATTCTCGCCGAAAGCGGGGTCAACATCGCGCGGATGAGCGTGTCCCGCGAACGCCGGGGCGCTCGTGCGCTCATGCTCATCGAGACGGATGCCGAGGTCGATGATGCGACCTCCGATCGTATCGCCGCGCTCTCAGGCGTGTCGGCGGTCCGGAGCGTGCCCGCGATCTGAAAGGGGCTTCCTTCAGTCCGCGTCGTCAGCATCCGTGTGTGCGGGTGCGACAGGCGCCCATGAGGCGCTATCCGGATCGGTGAACAGGCGCATCTCCGGAGACGACGCGAACCCGAAGCGCTCGTACAGGCTGCGCCCGGCAGGGCTGTAATGGAGCGACACCACGTCGGCGCCCTCCTCCCGGGCGTAACCCACTGCGGTTTCAAGCAACTGGGTCGCGATTCCGCGGTGTCGGGCTGCCGGCACCACGTAGAGCGCCAGTATGTACGCCTGCCGCCCGCTCAGATTGCGAACCGTCGGCGGCACGACCTCCCACAGCACGGCCACCGATCCGACCGCCTCTCCGTCCAGCTCGGCGATCCACCCCACGAAGTCGCGGCTGACCATGGCGGCGCGGACGTAGAGGTCGTAGCGCTCGGCCAGTTCAACGAGCCGGCCCTCGTCGGTCCAGCCCATAGCGCGAAACATCTCGAGCCTGAAGTCGACGAGCACTCCGATGTCGGCCTCGCCCGCCCGGCGGATGAAGAGTGAGTTGTCCATGGTTGCGAGTGTATCGCAGCCCGCCACCCCCGACCCGCCAGGTGCCCTCAGCGCTCGAGCGGCGTGCCCGGGTGCTCCTCGTCCTCGCGCGCCTCGTCGCTGGGCCGTGCAGTGCCCGCGGGCGCGCTCCCGGTCGAGCAGGTCTTCTTGGAGCCGCACATCGTGCACGCGCCGCTGCAACCAATCGCCTTGAGCGCGTTACAGCGCGGGCAGCGCACCTCGGGTGACTCGAGCCCGCAGCTGGGGCAGACCGGCAGGATCGTCATCGTCTACACCACCCCGAGCAGCCGGGCGATAAGCCCGCCCACGAGAAACGCGACCCCGATCGATCCGGCGAACAGGCCGACGAAGAAGCCCCATCCTCGCTCCTTGAGGATGACCATGGCCGAGGCGATGCACGGCACGAACAGCGTGATGGTGACCATGCCGACGAGCAGCTGGGCGTCGGTGAGCTCCATCGTGAAGAACGCGGTGGCGCCGAAGTCACGGCGCACGAAGCCCATCACGAAGGCGGTCGCCGCCTCCGCGGGCAACCCCAGCCAGCCCACGGTCAGTGGCGCCGCTACCGTGATGATCCAGCCGAGGACACCCGTCACCTCGAGCACCGAGATGATCAACGCACCAGCCGCGAAGAACAGGGTGACCTCCTTCATGAAGTGCCACACCTTGGTGCCGCTCTTGCGCACGACATTGTCCAGCCGCGGTATCCGCAGCGACGGTAGGTCGATCAGCAGATCGGTGGACTGCCCCGGCACGAACCGGTTGAGCACCGCCCCAACGACTCCGAAGACCACGACGAGAAAGAAGACGTACAGCGCGGAGTAGTAGGGGCCCGTCCTGGCCATCAAGCCGGCGATGACGGCAAGCTGCGCGGAGCAGGGAACGGCGATGGCCATGAGCGCGGTGGCGATGAAGCGCTCACGTCTGCTGCCAAGGATGCGCGTGGTGAGCGTTCCCATCGTCACGCAGCCCAGGCCCAGGATCAGCGGAATGATCGCCCGTCCGTTGAGCCCCACACTGGTAAGCGAACGATCGGCGAGCGCCGCAACGCGTGGCAGGTAGCCCGAATCCTCCAAGAGCGCCATCAGCAGCTGGAAGCCGACGACAAGCGGAAGGATCACCCCGACAAGATACGTGGGGGTCATGGTGAGCACGCCGAACTCCCCGGCCAGGATGGTGTACATGGCCGATCCCGTAGCGAAGACCGATTCGACGAGGCCTTGGACGAACGGAACCCAGTAGGCAAGCATCAGGCTCTCTTCGAGCACGCCGACCACACCGCCGGCTATCCACTGCCCGAGGATGATCCACATCCCCCACAGCAGCAGTAGAAGCATCGGCAGACCCGTCGCCGGGTGCATCATCCAGTGCGAGAGCCGAGCCGAGAACGACGCTCCCTGCGTGGTCTCGGTGACCACGTGGTGGCAGATGTCGTTCACGCGGTCGCGCCGCCTGAGGTAGATCTCGTCACGCAGCGCTCGCGGCTCGATGCCGTGTCTCTCACTGACGACCGTATCGCCCTCAAGCACCATGAGGGCCTCCGCCCGCGTGCCTACGAGCGTGGCCATCTCGATGATGTCGGACTCCAGCTCGTGGTCGGCGTGTCCCGAGCGTCCGCGTGCGAGCGACGTCTTAAGCTCCTCCATGCCCGCGCCGGTGACGGCCACCGTCTCGATGACCGGAACGCCCAGAAGGTCTTCGAGCAGGTCCCGATCGATGCCGACTCCACGCTTGCGCGCCTCGTCGGCCATGTTGAGCGCGACCACCATGCGCTTGCCCATGTCGATCAGCTGCAGAGTCAAGAAGAGATCGCGCTCGAGGTGGACCGCGTCGACCACGTTCACCACCACGTCAGCGGTGAGGATGATGTCGCGGGCGACGCGCTCCTCGTCATTGAAGCTCGATACTCCGTACACACCCGGCGTGTCGATGACGTCGATGTCGCCGAAGCGGCCCCGCATGAGCTCGACCGTGGTGCCCGGAAAGTTCGAGACGTCCACATACGTGCCGGTGAAGGCGGCGAATACCACCGACTTGCCTACGTTCGGGTTGCCCGCAAGGACGACGGTGTCGACGCCCTGCCTCGCCTCCGTGCCGCTCGGGTGACAGTGGCACAGCGCGTCGGCGGTCTTTGTGGGGTCAGATGTGGGCGTCATCTAGTAACTCCTTGCGGGTCAGTCGCTGGGTCTCTTCCACGCGGCCGTCGCGCTGGCGCTAGCTGCGGGCCGTGCGGCGGATTCGGATGCGGTCCGCAAGTGACCTGCCGACCGCGATCTCCTGCCGGCCGCTTCTGATCACGATGGGGCCCGCCGGGATACGGGTGATGCACTGCACACATGCACCTTCCGCCATGCCGAATCTCAGGGCCTGAACCCGAGCGTGTTCATCTTCGACCGCGATGATCTCGATGTGATCGCCACCGCGAGCGCTGGACAGTGCGCACGTCTCGCACGCAAGAGGGTCGATCTGAGTGCGCTCGGTTTCGGGCATTGAAGGCTCCCTGTGCGAAGGACTTAGTATGTGCTAAGTCATGGTGTACGCACATACTATTCCGCTGTCGGCCGCACGTCAAGAGCCTCCGTCCTTGGCGGCGGAGGCCCTTTGCCGAACTGAACCTGATGCCCCTGGGCTATCGCGCGCTGAAGGACTTCGAGAAGCCATCGGGACGAGCCACTGACGAGCCCGGGTAGGTCACGTCGAGCCGGTACGTTCCGCTCTTCGACACCGGAACGGTAACCCGGTACCGGGAGAGCGGCCCGGACAGAGAGCTGTAGCGCGCCGTGCCTCTGGCGACGCGAGCCCAGCCCGTGGCGGGGACGGTTCCTGCGGCGACTCCGGCCTTCTTCCGATACAGCGCCCACCGAACGGGCGCCTTGGCCCTCGCTGCGTCCGAGATCGTCGCGGTCCATGACTTCGTGCCTCGTCCCATTCTCTGCGCGACGGTCGGCCTCCCCAGGCGCGGTGCCACCTTCGGCCTGTAGGTTCTATCGGTGACCGACGCCCCAAGGCGAACGAACTGGTCGCTATCGTCGGGGACTTCAAGGATGTCGCCCGCGAAGCTCTGCCGATACGTGACCACCGCCGTCCGCGGATCAAACACCGTCGAACCCGCACGAACGCGCCCGTAGGTGAAGCCTCCCGGCAACACGTACCCGTAACGAGGCCACACGGTGGGGTCTGCTCCAAGAACGAGCGACGTCATGCCGCGAGCCGGATAGTCCGACAGATCCCTCAGCGGGTCCCAGGTCTCGGCGCTGCCGACCCTCGAGTACTGTTCGACCTGGCCAAACGTTCCGCGAGCCACCCTCGCCTCGAGCCGACCGGCGAGCGTGAGCTGACCTCCGCTGGTGGCTCGCACAATGCGGACGCCCCAGGGCGTTGGTACGACCGCAATCGTCGATACCGTCGGCTGATCGCGCCACGTCACGGTCGCGGTGACAGGGTCACTAGCTTCGATGATCGGTGACGTGCTCGTTGGCAATGCCCGAATCTCGACTTCGGTCTCGCCCGCAGGGAACAGCGTCACCGTACCTCCGCCGGGCGTCGTCACGGTGCCGAGCGGAAGGTGCCACGTGGCCGAGAAGCCCTTCGCGAAGATCATCTCAAGAGGCAACCCGTCGACAACCGCGGTGCGCGGATCGCTCGGGGTCAGCGTCTCGAACACCGACTGGCACCGGAACGACCACCCCCTGTTCGGACTCCTCACTTCGTATGCGCCTGCATCCTCCACCAAGGGCCACTCAAGATTCACGACCCGGAGGAAGTCTTCGGGGTGTACGTTCTCTTGGAAGACGTCTGAAACGTACGCGTCGACAGCGACCGGGGCCGCTGGACGCGCTACGGCGATGCCCGGAGAGACGGTGAGCAGCGCGATCAGTGCGGCGAGTGCGGCGGTACGGCTGTGCATGGCAAACCCCTTCGTGTCCAGACTCCGCAACTCGGTCGCGTCGAACCGTGCCCGGTGCTGAGCAGGTGCGGTGCCACGCGCGGGCCACCTCACGCAATCCTCCACGAGCGTACAATCACCCCTGAGAAGACACTGTGCAAGGAGACGTCAGTGGCATACACATCTTACGCAGAATTGAGCCAGGATGGGCTCGAAGCCGGTTCGCTCGTCGCAGCCGTGATAGCGCGCGAGGCCGAGGAGTCCGGTGAGGCAGTCGTCGTCCTCAGGACGCGGATGCTCGACACCCTGCTAACGATGCGCGAGGCGGTCGCCCGCGGACTGGCTGCGGACACGCGGTCGCGCAGCGGACTCGTGGGCGGCGACGCCAAGCGGGTGAGCACCTCTGAGGGGGGACCCATCGGTGGAACCTTCGCAGCTACGCTGGCAGCTGCTCTGGCAACAGCCGAGGTCAACGCGACCATGGGCAGAGTCGTCGCCGCACCGACCGGTGGCGCCTCGGGCATCCTGCCCGCCGTGGTGCTCACCATCGCTGAGCGCGCCGCAGCCGATGACGAACTGCTGATCGACGCGCTCTTCGTCGCGGCGGGCATCGGGGGCATCATCGCTTCGCGCGCCACGCTGTCCGGAGCGGCCGGGGGCTGTCAGGCCGAGATCGGCTCGGGAGCCGCAATGGCAGCAGCGGCAGCCGTGACGCTGTCGGGCGGGTCGCCCCAGCAGGTTGGCCATGCCGCATCCCTCGCGCTTCAAGGCCTGATGGGGCTCATCTGCGATCCCGTCGGAGGCCTGGTCGAGGTCCCCTGCGTGCATCGCAACGCGACCGGCGCCGCCGTGGCCCTTGCTGCCGCCGAACTCGCGATGGCCGATGTGTGCTGTCGAATCCCCTTCGACGAGGTCGTCGATGCCCAGGCCCACGTCGGCCGCTCGTTGCCGCCGAGCCTGCGCGAGACATCCACCGGCGGGCTGGCGGCCACCCCGACAGGAAGAGCCCTCGCAGCTTCATCGCTTCCCCGCAGGTAGACCGTTGCCTGTGGCGGCGTGGAGGGGTACCTTCGTAGCTGTCGAGGGGGAGTAACGCTCCGCATCCGCGGAGTGGCGACCGCTCGGACCGCTGAGGAGCGTGCATGGCTGACCCCCGACCCGCACCGGCGGACCTCGCCCTGTGTGCACACGACCTGCGCGGGATCCTCACCGTCATCGCCGGCTACAGCGCACTGCTGCGCCGCGCTGACCTCTCGGCAACAGAACGCGATGCCGCCCACAGCGGCATAGACGCCGCGATCGCGCGCGCGGATGAACTCGTGGGGGACACCATCGCAGGCCGCGTCGGTGCCCATCGCAAGCACGACACAGCGGATACGGGTGCCATCGCCGACCAATCCGTCGCGGACGCCCGAGTCGCCACCGGCAGGGATGTCCAGGTGCAACTCCGGACAACGTCAGCGGTCAACGTGGACCCTGTGACGCTGGCACGCGTCATGGAGAACCTACTGTCCAACGCCGCGAAGTACGCCGCCGAGGGACCGATCGATGTCAGCGTGAGCGTTGAGGGTCGGGTGGCGGTGATCGAGGTCGCCGACTGCGGCCCCGGCATACCCGATGCAGAGAAATCGACTGTCTTCGAGCCGTTCGTGCGGCTCGAGCGAGACGATGGTTCGCCGGGCACGGGCCTCGGCTTGGTCGTGGTCAAGAACGTGATCGAGAGCTCGGGCGGCTCCGCCATCGTCCTTGATCGCCCGGGAGGCGGAACCGTGGTGCGCTTGGAGCTGCCGCTCTCCTAATGCGGAGCGAGCGTCTGGAGTGGCCACACGGGGATGTTGCGCAGCACCCAGAACGCACACACCACGATCAGTACGGCCAAGGGCAGCATCTTGGCGAAACGCGATCGTCTGCGCACGAGCCCCCATGAGTCGGCGGTCTCAATAGCGAGCCCGGCAAGAATGAGCGGCAGACCCAGCGTCACGAGCGGGTTTGCGCTGAGTGCGGCGGTCAGATCGAACCGTGACAGGGCCAGCAGCGCTCTCCCGCTGCCGCACCCAGGGCAGTAGAGCCCCGTGATCTCTCTGAACAGACACGGCGGAACCAGCCGATCCCATCCGGACACGATGAGCGCAGCACCGCCTAATAGAGCGACCCAGCCAGCAACGGGCAACCAGCGCTCCACCGCAGACGCCTTCGCCGCTGGTCCATCGGTGATTCCCGTCGCGCTATGCATTCGTCCGCCGACTAGAGGCTGTCGACCACGACGCCGAGGATGGCGAGCACCGCGTACAGCACTCCACCGATGAGTCCTCCGCCGATAGCGACCCACGACCAGATCAAGGCATTCTTCGATGCCCGCTGGGCGCCGGCATAGTCACCCGATGCCAGCTTCGAGTTCACCTGCGCTGCGTAGATGATGCCGACTGCGCCCAGCGGAATGCAGCACAGAACCGTGGCAAGAATCGCCATGACCAGGTGGTTCTTGACCGGCGGGGCCGGAGCGTAGCCGGGCTGGGGGTGCATCTGCGGTTGCGTGTACTGTTGGCCATAAGCGGGCGGAGCCGGAGCTGCCGGCGGCGGCGCGACGGTGTAACCCCCCGCGACCTGCTCGTCATAACCGGCGGCGGCGGGCTGCCCATATCCCTCAGGAGCGGGTGGTACCGGCGGGGCGGGCGGAGCCGCCTGACCAAAGAGCTGGGCGCCGCAACTTGCACAGTACTGAGAGCCCTCGGCGTTGGCGTTACCACAGTTCGAACAGTTCATCGGATCCTCCCTGGCGCGTCGTTTCCGCGTTCCCCTCGAAGTCAGTATCCCCCACACGCCTCGACTACACCAAGAAGTGCCCGCCACGAGGGCTATCGGCCACTACCTGCGCGGCTCGAGCGCCAGCTCGACGAGGCGGCTACACAGGTCCGGGAACTCGATTCCCGCAGCCCGTGCCGCGTCCGGGAGCAGCGAGGTCGTGGTCATTCCCGGGATCGTGTTGGTCTCGAGCAGCTGCACGGCCCCGTTCGCGGACACGATGAAGTCCGAACGCGACATGCCCCGACAGCCTAGGGTCTCGTGCGCTGCGATAGCGAGGCGCTCTGACTCGGCACGCGCCTCCTCGCTGATTCGCGCGGGAATGATGTGGTGGCTCATGCCCGGCACGTACTTGCTCTCGTAGTCGTAGAACTCGTGCTCCGGCACGATCTCGATCACGGGAAGCGCCAAGGGGTGCTCGTTACCCAGAACCCCGACGGTCACCTCGACGCCCGCGACGAAGCGTTCGATCAGAACAGTCCGGTCATACGTCAGGGCAAGGCCCACCGCCTGTGCCAACTCAGCCGGCTCGTGAACGATGGTCACACCGAGGGCCGAACCCTCGTTCGCGGGTTTGACCACGCACTTGTCTCCGAGCATGGCGACAACCGCGCCGGTATCGAGCTCTTCGCCGCGCTTGAGTACCATGAACTCGGGTGTTGGTAGACCCATCGCCCGGTAGAACAGCTTGCTCATCACCTTGTCCATCGCCAAAGCGCTGGCGAGCACTCCGCTGCCGACGTAAGGGGTCTCGAGCAGCTCGCACAGGCCCTGAACCGTTCCGTCCTCGCCAAACCTGCCGTGCAGGCAGATGAACGCCACGTGGCAGTCGCTCGAGGCGAAGCGCGCGACGAAGTCGGCGTCTCCCGTGTCGATCTCCACAACGCCGAAGCCCTTCTCCTCCAGAGCGGAAGAGACCTGCGCTCCCGTGTTGAGGGAAACCTCGCGTTCTGCGGATCGTCCCCCCATGAGGACGGCCACCCGCACATCGTGCGCTCCGATCGATGTCATGGCGACTTCCACTCCCTCGCTCACAAGATGCGCCCGAGCCTCAGCTGATCGACGACCATGAGAGCGATCCACCACAGAGCGACGCCCCCGAGCGTTACCACAGAACCCTTCAACAGCGCATCGACGAGAAGCCCCCACTTACTTGAGCCCGGCTTGCCCCACGCCGCAACCCACGTGGCGAGTACCAGGATGGGACCGGCAAGAGCCAGGGCGATCCCGGCGAAGACGGAGAGCGCGTAGTCTGAAGAATCGTAGATCGCCTGACCGGGGGACATGTTGTAGAAGCGCCACACGGTCACTCCAGCAAAGACGAACCAGAGCGCCAGATAGACGAGGAATGGCCACCACGACACTCGGTCGGCCGCCGCATCGTGCACGGCCGCCGCGACGACAGCCTCTGGCTCCACCGGCGCCGCATCGTCGAGCACAGGCTCCGGCTCCGCGTCGGGCTCAGGCTCGTCGAGCGAATCCGCGATGGCAGCGATCTCGGGATCGGAAGCCACCTGGGGCTGCTCTTCGATCGGATCGGGCGCGCTTGTCTCGTCGGTCACCGTGCCTCCTGTTCGTGGCTTCAGCCAGTCTAGTGCTTGACCCCGACACCCTCAACCGGGTCGGCCTCGCGACCGAACCACGAAACCGCGGCGCCTCCCAACGCAATGACCGCGGCCACCCTCAGTGCCGTCGACATACCGCCCACGAAAGCGGTGGCGACCGCCTCGGGTATCGGGCCTTCGCCTCCCGGCAGACCCTGCGCCCCGACCGCGGCGCTGACGATGGCGGCTGTCAGCGCGATCCCCAACGACATCCCGACGTTTCGGGCCTCCGCAACGAACGCCGAGCCGACTCCTGAGCTGGAGCGAGGGGTCGCCCTCAGCACTGCTGAAGTGTTGGGCGTCTGAAACACCGCCATGCCCGAGCCAACCACCACGAGCGCGGCGACGATCAGCGCGATCGGAGTGCCTTCCTCCAGGAACGACGCGATGAACAGCCCGCCGCCCAGCACCGCGATGCCTGCTGTCGCCAGCGTGCGACTTCCCTTACGGTCCGACCGTCTTCCGGCGATCGGGGCCAACACCGCCATCGTGATGGGCGTAGCGGTCAGAACGAGGCCTGCGATTCTGGCGTCGAACCCGTGCACCCGTACCAGGTAGAACGGCATCGTGAACGTGACCGCGAACAGGGCAAGGTAGGCGAGCGTCGCTGCTGTGATTCCCGCCGAGAACGCTCTGACGCGAAAGATCGCCATATCGACCATAGGGGCAATCGCTCGATGCTCCCACCACACGAAGACCGCCCCCAGGAGCAGGCCTACCGCAACCGGCCCGATCACCGCCGGCGAGATGAGTCCCGCGCGGTCGGCCCCACCAAGTCCGATCAGGACCAAGAAGAGTGCCATCCCCGACAGCAGGGCCCCGGGGATGTCGAAACGGCCGCCCGCCGGACACTCATCGGGTAGCAGCCGCCACGACATGACGGTGACGACCGCTACTATCGGCAGGTTGATAATGAAGATGCTGGGCCATCCCCATGTCCCGACCAGAACCCCACCCAGGGCGGGCCCGGCGGTCAGTCCCAGTGAGACCGCGAGTGCGATGTACCCGAGCGCCCACCCTCTTCGGTTCGGAGGGAACGTTCGCGTGACGAGCGCAGGCCCCGCCGCGAACAGCATCGCGGAGCCGCTGGCCTGAAGCACCCTCGCCGCGATCAGAAAGCCGATGCTCGGCGAGACAGCGCACGCGAGAGAACCGACTCCGAAGACGATGAGGCCGGCGATGTAGAGACGCCGCAGGCCCCACACGTCGCCGAGTCGCCCCATCGATAGCAGCAGCGCGGCGCTCGTGAGCAGGTACGCCGTGGTGACCCAGCTGACCAGGGTGAGCCGAACGTCGAACTGGGCCGCCATCGAAGGCAGGGCTATGTTCACGATGCTCGCATCGAGCGGGGCCAGAATGGTGCCCGCTACCAGCACGGTCAGGACGGCCCCCGGCCTCACGGCTCCGGGCACGCATGTCAGCGGCTCTTCTGTGGTGTGTTCGTGAATCGCTGACATCCGGGGGTATCCTCACGGTGAATGATGGCCGTCGACCATCATCGCACGCTCTCACCGATGTGCGGAGAAGCCTCGACTCAAGGAGCACTCCATGACCGAAGAAACCCCCCAGCAACCCACTCCCCCCCAACCGCCTCCCATCGCGGGGCTACCCGTCGAACCAACGACGCCTTCGGCAACACCACCTGTCGAGCCTCAGTCTCCCGCGGCAGTGCCTCCGCCGGTGGCCCAGACGCCCTCCCCGGTGCCGTCGGCAGTACCCCCGGTTGTACCCCCGGTGGCTCCTGCCGAGCCCTCCGCGCCCGCACCTCGCCGCCCTGGCAGTGGGGTGCTGGTCGCCGTTGTGCTCTCGTTCATCGTGGCGCTGTTCGCGGGGCTTGCAGGCGGCTTCATCGGCGCACAGCTGGTTCTTGGCGATGCTCCGACGGCAAGCCGGAGCGCCACTAAGGTCACGGTCGTCCCGTCCAAGACTGAGGAGCCGGTCGTCGCGGCCGCGGCCGCCGCGGTCCCCTCGGTCGTCAATCTCGACGTGAGCGGCGAAAAGGTCAGCGGCGGCCAGAGCGGACTCCCCGGCGATCACCCCGGCGTTCCCAAGGGCGGTACCGGATCAGGTGTGGCGTACAAGCGCGCTGAGGGCGGCGGAACCTACATCATCACCAATGCCCACGTCGTTGACGACGCCACGAAGATCACCGTGCGCGACGCATCGGGCGCATCCGTTCCGGCCGAGCTGATCGGCAAGGATCCGGAGACCGATATCGCCGTGGTCAAGGTCGACTCCTCGATCCCGCTGATCGAGGCGGCAAGCTCAACTGATCTCCTCGTCGGACAGACCGTCGTGGCCATCGGCTCCCCGTTCGGTCTCGAGCACTCCGTCACCTCCGGAGTCGTCTCGGCACTCGGACGGTCTCTGCCCGACTTTGGCAGCGCTGAGAACGTCTACCCCCTCGTCGATGTGATCCAGACCGATGCTGCCATCAACCCGGGAAACTCCGGCGGAGCGCTCGTTGATCGCACCGGCCTTCTCGTCGGCATCAACACAGCCATCTACTCGGATTCGGGCGCAAGCGGCGGAATCGGATTCGCCGTGCCGGTGAACACCGCTGTTCGAGTCGCAGAGCAGCTCATCGCAGGTGGTTCGGTGAGCCACCCCTACATCGGAATCGTCGGCCGGACGGTCATCCCGGAGCTGGTTGCTGAGGAGGATCTGTCGGTTGACGAGGGAGCCTATGTCGTGAGCGTCGGCCCCGGATCGGGAGCATCGAAGGCCGACGTCAAGCCCGGTGACGTCGTCGTCACGCTCGATGGGAAGCCGGTTCGCTCGATGGACGACCTCATCTTGCTGGTTCGACGCAAGCAGGTCGGTGACACCGTCTCGCTCGAGCTGAATCGAGGTGGCCAGAAGGTCACGACGGACGTCGTCGTCGGCGACAAGCCGGAAGAGCTGCCTGTCGGCAGCGAAGACACCACGCCCAGCGAGGACGCGACACCCTGACGTTGTTCCGGGTCCGTGCCTTAGGATGCCAAACGGGCCCCGGCGCGATGCCGGGGCCCGTCGTCATTCCCGCTCCCGACGTGCGTGCTAGGCAGTCCTCTTGCGACGCGTGAACCAGAACACGATACCCGCGACGACGGCCAGCCCGGCCAGCGCCACGAACAGGTTCAGCCCGTCGAAGAACTTGCCCTGGCCCACGTCCGTCTTCGCCGCTTGGAGCTGCGCCTGCTCGCTGGCGTAGACGACCTGTGTGGCCTTCGCCATCTCTGTCGTCGGATTCTTGAGTCCGGCCTTCTTCGCCATCTCTTCGGGCGCGGAACGGTAGAACAGTGCTGCGGTCAGCGTCGTCTGCTCGGCGCCTGCCGGCATCGTGAATGAGAACTTGTCGGTCACGGACTCGCGCGGCGGGATGCGGTCGTCCGACTTGATCTTGACCGCGTCCCACAGCTCGGCCGGCGAGTTGCCCTCGGCATCTTCAAGGATCGTCCCGAACATGTGCTCGCCGATGACGGCCTTTGCACCGGCTTCATCGACGGTGTAGACCTCCAGCCACATCTCACGAATCTCAGTGAGTCCCGTGGGCAGATAGTGCCCCGCGCCCACATTGGTGATGGTGACCGTCACGTCAGATGAGCCGCTGGCAAGGATCTCCGGCGCCTCCAGTTTGACGGTCGCCGCAGACTGCAGCATGGCGGTAGCCAGTACGGGATCGCCCAGCTCAACCTGGGCTCCCGTGAACGTCATCGCATACAGGTTGTCTCGCTCCGGAGCACCACCGGCGGCCTGTCCCGTGAAGGGCCCGATCTCGCCGGGAGCTTTGCTCATGTGGCAATCCTGGCAGGTCACTCCCTCTGCGGCCCACGGGCTCTTCTGCCACTCAGTGTACGTTGCCTCCAGGTGCATGCCGTTCACCGGGTGGTTCACGTTGTGGCATCCCCCACATATCTCGGCGCTCTCGTGGAACGCGGAGTACTGAGCGGGGTGCGGAGCCTGGGGGTCCTTGATCTGCGCGCGTCGCACGCCATCAAGCACCACCAGTTGCGAGACGTTCGCGGGCTCGCCCGCATTGCCCACCGCCTGGTGGCACCAGGTGCAGTTCACGCCACCCGCTACTCCCGCAGAGAGCTGCTTGTTGCCGATCTCGCCGGTCATGGTCGCCGCGGGGCCATGGCACTTGTTGCAGAACGCCCCAAGAGCGCCATCCGTCGCCTTCTGGCCTTCAGCGAGCTTGCTGAGGTAGAGCGGGTCGGTCAGCGCCTGCGCGTGCATGGATTTCGACCACTGATCGATGAGGGCCGAGTGGCATCCACATCCCACCACCGGCGGGAAGTCCTCTGGCTTGGCGTTGCCTTTCTCGACCGGCACACCTTGAGCCAGTGCCATCGTCGCGCCAACCCCAAGAGTCAGCGCCAGTACCACAGCAAGCGCCACGACTGCTCTGTGTTTCATCCTCATCCTGCCCCTCCCGTACTCAAGTCGTTTCGCCGTCTAGGCGACCGCCTGCTCTTCTGCAACTCCTTGGTACCCGTTTCAGGCCCTCTCCCGCATGACCTGACCGTGTGACCGCTTATGCTACCCCACTGCTGCTGAATACTGCACCCTTGACTTCGCCCGCGGCGGTGCTATTATTCGCAATGTTTCCTAATTGCTATTCGTTCCGAATTGAGGCTGCTATGCTCACGTCCGACGAGGCGATCACCCGGCTGAGAGCCGCGGGTTACCGGGTTACCCCGCAACGGCGCGCGGTGATCGCGGCGCTCGAGGGCAACGTGACGCACCCCAGTGCCGACAGCGTCGCCCGGCACGTCTCCGAGCAGCTCCCCGGTGTTTCGCTGTCGACCGTGTACAAGACGCTGCACGAGTTCGCACAGGCCGGCATGATCCGCGAGCTGGACGTGTCAGGCACCCTGCGCTTCGACCCTGAGCCGGCAGACCATGCGCACGTCGTGTGCGACCGCTGCGGTCGCGTCGACGACATGGTTCTGCCGCCTGACACGGGCGCGGCGCTCCAGCGGGCCGCCGGTGTGCCCGTTCGCCGGATCGACGTGACGCTGCACGCGGTGTGTCCGCCGTGCTCTGAGGCCTGACCTCCCCGCCCGATCGCGTTCACTTCCCCCGCCTCATACGGCGAATCGGGGGTATTGATAACGGACCGAATGAAACGAGAGAGAGGACGACCATGGTTGAGAAGTATCGTTGTTTGGGATGTGGCTACTACCACATCGGCCCTGCGCCGGAGCACTGCCCCGTCTGCGGAGCGCCCAAGACCGCGTTCAAGGAGTACGACGGCCCCGGCGATCTGACCGGTACCGAGACGCTCAACAGCCTGCTCGCGGCCTTCGCCGGCGAGTCGCAGGCCAACAGGCGCTACACCCTGTGGAAGCGCATCGCCGAGCTCGAAGGTGCCCCCGAGAGCGCCATGAAGGCGTTCGACCGAGCTGCTGCCGAGGAGACTGCGCACGCACTGGGCCACTGGGCCTATATCTCCGGCGGTGCGACCACGACCGCTGACAACCTGCGTGCGGCCGCCCATGGCGAGGACAACGAGGCCACGGACATGTATCCGGGCTTTGCGCAGATCGCCGAAGACGAAGGCTTCCCCGAGATCGCGTCGTACTTCCGCGCCGTCGGTCGCTTCGAGGGCGAGCACCGCGAGGAGTATCTGAGCGCTCTGGCCGAGCTCGAGGGCCGCTAGCCTTCGTGGAAGCGACGCCCACCCGATCCCGCTTCCCCGAAGCGGTGGGTCTCAAGACGCTTGACGCGGACGGCATCGCCCGACTCGTCGAGTCGCTCGATCAGCCGCGCTACCGGGCGGCCCAGATCGTGCGCTGGGTGTATGGGCGTGGAGCCCGGTCCTACGACCAGATGACCGATGTGCCTACCGGTCTGCGAGCCCAGCTCGCAGACCGGTTCGCTTTGCCGTTCCCTAGCGTCTTAGAGCGTCAGGTCTCAAGCGACGGCACCCGCAAGTACCTCATCCGTCTGGCGGACGGGGCCACCGTGGAGTGCGTCGGGCTCCCGGCTATGGATCGGCTGACCGTCTGCTTCTCGACGCAGGCGGGTTGCGCGATGGGGTGCTCTTTCTGCGCGACAGGGGCATCGGGGCTGACACGCGACCTTGCACCGGGCGAGATGCTCGACCAGGTTCGGCTGGTGGGCGACGACTTCGGCGCGCGCGTATCCAACGCCGTGGCGATGGGCCAAGGCGAACCGTTCGCGAACTACGAGCCGACACTCGGCGCGTTGCGTCTCATGAACTCACCCGATGGGCTGGAAATCGGAGCCCGGCACCTCACCGTCTCCACCTGCGGGCTGATTGCCGGGATCGAACGGTTCACCGAGGAGCCCGAGCAGTTCACCCTGGCCGTGTCGCTGCACTCCGCCGTGCAAACGACCCGTGACGCCCTCATGCCGGGTGTCCGGGGACAAACGCTGACGCGGCTTCGCGGCGCGCTCGAGCGCTACTCGGAAGCGACCGGGCGCCGCCCTTCGCTTGAGTTCGCGCTCGTCGAAGGCGCCAACGACACCGACGACGAGCTCCGCGCGCTCATCTCGTTCTGTCAGGGCCTGCTCGTGCACGTGAACCTCATCCCGATGAACGCCGTTGCGGGCACGGGTCACGGGCGAGCGCCGGGAGCGCGCGTGGACGAGTTCGCGCGCCGTCTCGATGCAGCGGGAGTGAACGCGACCGTGAGGACGGAACGCGGTGCCGATATCGACGCTGCCTGCGGACAGCTTCGACAAAGAGCTGCCGCGGACGAATCCGCCCCTCGCTAGCTTCGCGGTCTGCTCGGTGGCGCCGGTACGCGACACGCCGTCCGGGCGATGGGACACTCCTCGCACGCACTGCTGTCCCAGTGCCGAAGCGGAGCGTACTCGCACGAGCGCATGCGCTCGTGGACGCTCTTGAGCTGTGACTCGACGTGCACGACGTCGTCGCGCCCAAAGCTGAACTCGACCACCTGCGGGCGACCGGCTTCATCGCACACCTGCGGTCGGACGAAGACGATGCGAATGGCCTTGCATCCATCGTGGGCCGCAGCCAGGGCGTAGCAGCCCGCCTGCAACCGGTACCTCTCTTCCAGACCCTCGTCGTCTGCTCGGCCTCCGGTCTTGTAGTCGATGATGAGCGCCTCATCCCCGCTTCGGCCGTACGCGTCCAGACTGCCCGAGAGATCGAAGAAGTGCTCGTCGTCCTGCAGGCGAATCACAAAAGGCCACTCTCGCTTCACGATGTCACACGCGAGGAGCTCTGCGGCCACGGCGGAGCCGAGAAACGCCTGGGCCGCCGATTCGAGTTCGGCCCTCCCCTCCTCGCCAAGGGAGAACGCACGGGCTATCGCGTCGATCCGCTCAGACGCGGGCATCTGCCCCGTTGTGGCCAGCTGCAGCACCAGGTGCACCGCGGAGCCGAATCCCGCGGAGCCCCCCTTCTCAACGACCTCGAGCCTCCCCACCCGCGCCACGCGCTCGGCATGAAAACGCATACTGCAGCGCTGATAGATCGATACGTCGCTGAACGACAGCCGCACCGGTGCCTGCGTCGAGCCGCAAGCCGTGATGGGCTCGGGGCCGGCGGTTGGCAGCGCCTGAGAACCTCGTTGCGGAGCTTGCCCTGCCCCCGGTTCGTCCGGCGTGGGCTCCGCGTCGTCGACGCCCTGGCTTTCATCCGGCATCGAGAGCACGTCCACCGTAACGGTGCAGTTTCCGACGACGGCACCGCCCCGTCCGTCAGCAGAGCGCTCCGTGACGTCGAGCACGGCCCGTCGCAGCAGAGTCATGGGTTGCGGGTCGTTCTCGCTCGGCGGCTTGCTGAGCTTGACGGCGCCCGACAGCAGCAATGCCTCTTGGGCACGGGTGCAGGCGACGTAGAAGAGGCGCTTGGACTCCTCGGCCTCCGCGGCCTTCTCCTCGGTCACCATGCGCGCGAACGTGCCCCGGTCGCCGACGTGCGCGGCGATATCGGAGTGGGGCTTCACCGCGACCGTGATGCTTTGCTCGTCCGAAAGCGCCCCCATGCTCACCGGACCCGAGGCGCCCGCCTTCACGTATCCGTCCAACTCAACGGCAGCGACAACGGGAAACTCAAGCCCCTTCGCGGCATGTACCGACATGATCCGAACCGCCCGGGAGCCCTCGTCGACAACCACCGCCGGCGTCGCCTTGACCCCATACTCCTGCATGGCCGCGAGGCGGGCCTCCACGGCGGCCGGGCCCACCACCCCCTGATCCTCCAGCGAACGAATCATGCGGGTGAGCTGTAGAACGTTGGCAAACGCCTGCTTTCCCTCAGCCCCTCGCGATAGCATCGTAAGATCGGCATCCAGCTGCTCAAGCGCCGTCAGTAGCAGCTCCGCCAGCGAGGCGCCCCCCACTCGTACGCGCGCCGCGTCAACCGCTTCCCGCACCGTCCTTGCCCGTGCGCGATCCTCTTCGCCGAGTTCGTCGGGCGGCGATGCCAGCGCCTCCCACATGTCACCCACCGGTTGGTCCGCATGCCGAAGGCGAGCGAGCAGCCACAGACCGTCATCGGTGATGCGCCCCGCCTCGCCGGCCAGAAGATGCACGAGCGCCGTCTCGTCGTGAGGGTTGGCGATCACCCGGAGAAGAACGCGTACCATGGCGGTCTCTGACAACCCGAACAGCCGGTTGCCACCGACCACCGCGGCCTCGAAGCCTCTCTGGCGCAGAGCGGCGGCGTACACGTCGGCATGGGTGTACCCCCGCACCAGCACCACCATGTCATTCGCGTCGAGTCCCTGCTCGTCCCTGAGTTGAGCGAAGCGCGTGGCCACCCACATCGCCTCCAGCTCGCGCGAGGCCGATCGACCGTACGACTCAAGGTCACCGACCGCGAGGTGGATGCGAGGCCCGTCCCCCGTGATCACAGGCGGATCTGGTTCTGTCCGCCCCGGCGCAAGCGCGATCAGCTCCTCACCGAAGACCTCCGGCCGGCCGAACAGCGCGTTCACGAAACCGAGGATGTCCCGGTGGGACCGGTAGTTGGTGCGCAGCTGAAACGCCCGGGCTCCGCGTGTGCCCATCGCCCGGACGTGCGCTCGGAAGACCCCGACGTCCGCTCCCCGAAAGCCGTAGATCGCCTGTCTCTCGTCGCCGATGGTACACAGGTCATCGCCGGCCAGCTGCTGGATGACCCCTGTCTGGAGCGCATCCGTGTCCTGGAACTCGTCGACCATGGTCAGCCTGAACAGCGCTCGGCACCGCTCTCTGACGTCCGGACGCGCCAGCAACAGGCGGCGGGTCTCGATCTGCAGGTCGTCGAAGTCCAGTACGCCGCGCGCCCGTTTGAGCGCAGCGAACTCCTCCGCAAAGGCAGTCACGAGCCGAATGATAGCCCGTGCTTGGATGGCTCCCACGATCTCGGTGATCTCGACGCACAGCTCCCGGTGGCGTGATTCAATGTGTTCCCGAACCTGGGCGATGGCCGCCACCGCCGTGCGCCGGGGACCGTACGTGGCGAGAGCCGCCTGGACGCGCCGGGCCAGCTCGACCTCGTCGAGCCGCTCGGCCTCGATGTCGAACAGTGCCGCGCACGTGCGAGAACAGTGCTCCTCGACCTCTGCCGCGGTCTTGGCCTGTGAGTCACAGAACGCCACACTCCCCGCGGCACCGAGAAACAGCTCCCGCGCATCTGATAGGACCTCCGCGCTCGAGCGTTCGGTCTGCGGGGGACGCAGTGACGAGAGGCCCCGAAGCTGCACCGAGGGGCTGCCTGCGGCCCCGATGACCGCACCGTAGACATCGGCAAACCTCAGTGCCTCAAACAGCCCCCGCACGTCCGCGTGCTCGACCTCTCGGCGGGCGGCGGCGTCGAACGCGCTCTCTCTCAGGCGCTCCAGCTCCACGGAGTCAGCGACCGTGTACGCGGGATCGAGTCCCGCCTCGAGGGCATACCGGCGAAGCAGGCGGTTGCACAGGCCGTGAATCGTCGAGATCCACGCACCGTCGATGCGGCTGGCGTCTGCCTTCCTCCCCTGCTGCCTGAGCGTGGCTCTGACCCGCTCGGCTATCTCTCCGGCCGCCTTGTCCGTGAAGGTAATGGCGAGGATCTGGTCCACGGCCGCAGAGCTCCAGCCGTCATCCGGAACGTCGTGCGTCGCGAGGGTGAATCGCTCACACAGGGTACGGGTCTTGCCGGAGCCCGCCCCGGCACTGATCAGCACGGGTCCCGAAAGCGCCCTGACCGCTGCGCGCTGCTCTTGGTTCAGATCGTGTGTCATCGGCGCGCGCCCTCGCAATGACCGGCGAACCCACACCTTCTGCAGGCGCCGGTTGCTGGGTCGAGCGCGATATCGCCCGACCTGATACGCCTCACGGCCCCCTCCAGTCGATCGACGGCGTCCGCGACGACGGAGTCGAGCTCTTCCCGATCTACTCCGTCTCGACCGCAACCGCGCCCGCCCAGGTCGATAGCGCCGTCGATCCATACCCCTCGGGCACTCAGCGTTGAGAGCGAGCGATACACAGCGCCCACCACGGGACGACCGAGGAGCTTGCTCACGACCGCCGCGTAGATGGGCACCTGGATCAACCCCGCTGTGGCGAAGCTGCTCCATCCCTTCAGCTGAGCTGCTGCTTTGTAGTCGATGACGACGAGCCCCTCTGGTCCTTCGTCGATGCGGTCGACAAACCCCTTGAGCTCCAGCCCGGCAAGGACCATCGGCTGCTCATCGTCGGAGCCGAACGCCACCTCGTGCTGTGCCGGCCGGAAGCCCGGCAGGAACTCCGCGTCGTCGATCACCACGGCCCGCGCCCACGCGTGCGCGTCCGCGATGTCCAGCTCCTCTGAAAGCCTCTGGCCGCCTGAGCGGGTGCGAGCCTGCGCGCACGCACGGCCCGCTGTCTCCAGCTCCTCGAGCGCCTCGGTGAGGTGACCGGGCGTCACCCGCGCATGCCCGAGCGCGCGCCACGCCCGGTAGAACTCGGCCAGGATCTCGTGCGCCAGACTCCCCTTCTCGCGAACGTCGAACGCACGGTCGATCTCCCTTGGCCTCAAGGCCGTCTCCATGAACCACTTGTACGGACACTGAAGGTAGCGTTCGACCTCCGAGACGCTGAAGGTTCGCCTGTCTGCCAGTGCGGATCGGACTGTCTGATCGGCGAGGATGCCTCTGTCCGGAACGCGCGGAGCCAGGGAGCGAGCCGCTGCGCGCGCCTGAACTCGTCCGGGCAGGTACGCCGGAGCGGCCTCGACGGCGCTGGCCAGAGAAAGCCTCCCGATGGGGATGCTGGCCGGCGTAGAGCCGTCGACCGCGGCCTCGATGCCCCGGTACACATCAAGCGCCTCCTCCCAGAAAGCCGAAGGCCTCAACGCCTCTCCCCGCTCATCGAAGGCCTGCCGGACGAGAACCAGCTTCTGCCGTGCACGAGTGGCCACCGAGTGGAACAAGGCCCTCTCGACCAGCCGCTCGTCGTGACCGACCGGTCTTCCGAGGCGCATCAGCATCGCTGCTGCCAGCGACTCCCTAGGTTCGGGCGAGAACTCGTCTGCGTTCAGCCCGCCCACCACGACCACGTCGAAGCGCTGCCCTTTGAGTCGATGGGCCTCGGTCACCAGAATCTCGTCGGCACGCTTCCCCGGGGCAGTAGAAACCTCGACCGAGCGCAAGGCCTGCGAGAACTGCTCTTCGCCTACCCCCTCACCGATCGCCGCGGTGTCAGAGACGGCAGCCAGCAGCGCGCGGTGGGCGGCGCTGTCAGGCCCGGGTGATGCACCACAGAAGGCGTCTTCAGAGGCAGACGCATGCGCCAGCAGCAGCCCTGCCATTTTCTGCCAATCCGCGGAGCTCCGGACATCCACTCGACTGCGAACGACCTGTTTGCCCAGCTGCAGGAGGCGCGCGGCGGATGAGGCTCCTCCTCCCGCTGCCCTGATGGCTTCCTCGACGCCGCTCCGAGGGTCTAACCCCTTCGAGCGCCAGGTTCGATCCAGTCGTGCCACCACGTCCTTGTCGAGTCCCGAGCAGGGGCTCATCAAGAAGGCTAACAGGCGCTCTCTGGGCTCTCCCCTCCCCGCGCACGCATCGAGCAGCGCCAGGCTCGCGGCGCCGAACGCCGTTCGGGAGAAGGGGACGCGCACGTCGACGTGGGTGGGAACGCCCCGGGCACTCAGCGCAGCACCGATCGAGTCCAGCCGACGGCCCGGATCACGGAAGGTCACTGCGATGCTTCCTGCGTCAGCGCCTGAATTCAGGGCTTCGCGGACGGCGTTGGCCACCAGCACACATTCGGCGTCACCCCCGCTCGCCTCATGGAACGACACCGCGTCGCCCATCACGAGAGATTCTGACGCCTCGAAGAGCGCCGAAGTGAAGGCCCGCAGGTGTGGATCAGTCCTCCCCTGTTCGGCGGCAAGTTCAACGGTCTCCGCTCGCGTGCGTAGACGGTCGACCAAGGGAGTGATCCCCTCCGTGGCGGCCCCGTCAGACCAGGTCAGCGCCACGACGACGTCTCTGCTTTGTGCCAGCGTGAGCAGCAGTGCCTCTTGCGCCGGGTCGAAGTCCGTGAAGCGCATCGCACACCAAGGGCCCCCCGGATCGGGCTTTCGCCGCGCGAGGAGCTCCGTCGCGCTCACCGGCTCGATGAATCCTGCGAGCTCCAGGGCCCGGTGGTACTCACGAATGATCTCGGCCATCTGCCGGGCGGCGGTGTCTGCAGGAGCGGGAGCGGGCACCGACACGCGGCGGGCAACATCAGCCACCAACAGGGCGAAGCCCCGGGTCCTCCCAGATTCTCCCATTTGGTTGCTCGCGGACCGCTCTATGACTGACTGCACGAGCGTAGCCCGGCTCGCCGCTGTCACCAGGCGTCGCCCGTCCCCGTGGAGCATCCACATCCGGGCGACCGCCTCGTCGAACGTATTGACCGCCACGCCGCGGATCCCCCGCCGCGCGAGCTCGAGCAGCGAGGCTCTGGCGTCGATCGCTGTGGGTAGCACCAGGGATGGCTGCTCGCGGCACGCAGCATCAGCCAGGGTCTCATAGATCCTGTCGCCCTTGCCCGAGGCCGCAGGCCCCAGTATGAGTCTCAGCGCCACTCCGCCACCCCCTCAGAAGGCAGCGTGGCACAGGGGTATGACATCTCCTCGACTCAGCCCTGCATGGGCGTGTAGCCGCTCAGCTCCTCGCGTATCTCGTTGACCTTGCGCCAAGCTACCTCCTCGTCGCGTCCAAGGTAGTGGTCGACACGGCCCCCCAACGCGTCAGCGGCCTGCTCCGCTCTGTCAGCCATCTGGCGGGCGAACTCCGCCGCACGCTGGGCCTCGTTCGCCAATCGCCGGCGGGTGGTGGCTCCACTTGAGGGAGCGACAAGCAGCCCGACCACGAACCCGGCTAACGCGCCTGCCGCCAGCCCAATGGCAAAATATTCCATACCCTTTCGCATCAGTCTGCCTCCGCCGTTCGAATCTCACCCTCGGTGAGGGTCCGGACAATTCGCTCCAGGTCCTCTTCGCTGCGAAACTCGATCTCGATCTTGTTCTTGTCTTTCCCTGCGCGAACCCGCACGTTCGTGCCCAAGAGCCGCCTGAGCTTGCGGGCCACCAGCTTAAAGGACTTAGGAGCGACGGGGCGCGGCGCCCTCTCGCCTTGTCCGGATGCCAGGAGCTTGGCGATACTTTCGGCCGCGCGCACCGAAAGCCCCTCGGCGACGATCTTCTCAGCCAGCCGAATGCGTGCCGACTCCTCGGGAACGGCGAGGATGGCCCGCGCATGGCCCGCCGACAGGCGAGAGGAGTACACCATCTCCTGCACCTCCTCGGGCAAGTCGAGGAGCCTCAGCGCATTGGTCACTGCAGACCGGGACTTTGAAACCTTGTCGGCCAGCTCCGCCTGAGTCATCTGGTAGTTGGACAGGAGCTTACGGTAGCCCCTGGCCTCTTCGATCGCGTTCAAGTCCTCTCGCTGCAGGTTCTCGATCAAAGCCAGTTCCAGTGACTCGACGTCATCTGATGACCTGACCCGGACCGCCACGCGCTCGAGCCCCAGTTCGCGACACGCCCTCCACCTGCGCTCGCCCGCGATGATCTGGTAGCCCTCGCCAAGCGGCCTGACCAAGATGGGCTGAAGCAGGCCCACCTTCTTGATCGAGTCGGCGAGCTCGGTGATGCTCTGCTCGTCGATATCGGTTCTTGGTTGATCCGGGTTCGGGCTCAGGAGGTCGGTGGCCAGCTCGGTGACCTCTTCGCCGGCGTGCGACTCCTGTGAGGCGCTCGGGATGAGCGCGGACAGTCCTCGTCCGAGTCCTCTTCTAGACACGATCGATCACTTCCTTCGCCAGCTCGCGGTAGGCCAGAGCGCCCTTGCCCGATGGATCGTACAGGTTCACCGGCATTCCGAAGCTCGGAGCCTCGGACAGTCGAACGGTTCGAGGAATCATCGTCTGGAAGACCTTCTCTTCAAAGAAGTCCCTGACCTCGTCCACCACCTGCGCCGCAAGTCGGGTTCTGGAGTCATACATCGTCATGACGACCCCGAAGACCTCGATGTCGGGATTGAGATGGGTCTTGACCAGCCGAACGCTGTCAAGAAGCTTCGAAAGCCCCTCGAGAGCATAGTACTCACACTGGATCGGGATCAGGAGACCGTCGGTGGCCGTCAGCGCGTTGATCGTCAGGAGTCCCAGCGAAGGCGGACAGTCGATGATGATGAAGTCAAAGTCGTGGGTCACCGAATCAACCATGCCCTTGAGACGGGTTTCCCGGCTCATCGCCGAGACGAGCTCGATCTCAGCACCCGCCAGCTGTATGGTCGCCGGCACCACGAAGACGTGCTCGATCTGGACGGGCTCGATGATCTCGGCAATATCGGTGTCTCCGAGCAGCGCATTGTATACGCAGAGCTGACGCTGGTTCTTGTTCAGCCCGAAGCCGGAAGTGGCGTTTCCCTGGGGGTCGAGGTCTATCAGGAGCACCTTCTTGCCAAGCTCGCCCAGCGAGGCAGCAAGATTGACTGCTGTGGTGCTCTTTCCGACCCCGCCCTTCTGGTTGACCACTGCGAGAACGCGGGCACGACCAGCCACGGGTCCAGACGCACTCACGATGTGACCCCTCCCTCAGATGGAAATGTGACCAGAGTATAGACCACCACGCCGGAACACAACAGTCAGGCGAGAGGGCGCTTCGTCGCCATTCCTTCACGTCGAGGGAGCTCAACCTCCGGCTCTCCGGTCTTGAGATAGGTGATCACCCGCCGTCGCTCGCCTCCATCGGGGAGCTCGTAGGCCCGATCGGCTGATACCACAAGCCCGCAACGTCGCGCCGCGACCTCGCCCCTCCTGAGCTCCTCGGCATCCGGCTGCCCCTTCAGAGCCACCAGAACTCCCTGGGGACGCAAGAGGGGAGCGGCCAGTTCGACCAGTGCCGGCAGTTCAGCAACCGCGCGAGCCACAACGCAGTCGGCAACGGCTCCCTGCAAGCGCGCCAATGCTTCAGAGCGTTCTCCGCTGACAGAAACCCACGACTCGAGGTTTTCCTGCAGCGTGAAGCGCCTAAGTGCGTCAGCCTTCTTCTTCACCGAGTCCACCAGGAGCGTGGTTCGACCAAGGGCTGCGCCGAGCGGTAGTCCGGGGAAGCCCCCACCGCTGCCGATATCCACGATCAGCCCGCTGCCTGCGGAGCGCACCTCCGGCAGAACGAGGAGAGAGTCCAAGGCGTGGAGGCGAAGTATGTCCTCGGGATCGGAGAGCGACGTGAGGTTGAGCGACTTGTTCGTCTCAAGCAGCCACTCGGCATGTCGGACGATCAGCGCCACCGCCGTAGGCTCAACCGGTATGCCCGCTGAGAGGAGCCAATGGGTCAGTTTCTGTTCCTGCCGAGATGTCTGATGTTTCACGTGAAACCTCCAAGGACTCCGACCATCATCATATCCGACGATGTTTCACGTGAAACATCGTCTCGCAGACAGAGGTCGGGAACTCGGCCCCGTTTTCCGCCCCGAACGAAGCAGGGCCCCTCACGGGGCCCTGCTCGGAGCTTCCCGTGCGCGTCGCCTACTTCGGGGAGATCACGACCTGGCGATAAGGGTCCTGGCCCTCGCTGGACGTGACGACTCTCGCATCACTTCGAAGCGCTACGTGAACCACGCGGCGCTCGAACGAAGTCATGGGTCTCAGCCTCACGTCTTGGCGATGCTTCGCTGCGCGCTCGGCACCCCTACGAGCAATGTCCTCGATCTTCTGCCGCCTGCGGTGCCGATAGCCCTCAACATCTACAACCACGGGATACCGGAAGCCCAGCTGGCGCGTTGTGATAGCACCAACCGCGGTCTGAAGAGCGTCCAATGTGCGCCCATGCCGTCCTATGAGGATGCCGAGTTCGCCACCGATGATGTCGAGAATAATCTCTCCTTCATCGCCCTCGTACTCTTCAATCGTCGGCTCGGGCAGCCCCAGATGGGCGAGCGTCTGCTTCAGTGCGGTAACGGCCGTGTCGGCCACCTTATCAAGGTCCTCATCGCTCAGCTCGGGCTCTTCGGGGGCCGCCTCTGCAGCTGCCTGAGTGGTAGCGGGTTCCACTTCCAGGTCAAGCACCTCGTCCGCCACCTTCTTGGCTTCCTCGAGGTCCTCCAAGTATGACTGCCGGATCCACACGCGCACGCGAGCCTGTTTGTCCGAGCCGAGACCGAAGATGGCCTTACCCGGTGACTCGAGGACTTCGTACTCCACGGCGTCCTGCTGGACCCCGAGTTCCTCGAGTGCGGCGTCAACGGCCTCCTCGACCGTGGGCGCTACCGTGATGCACTCCCGTTCCATGTTCACGCTCCTTGTCGGACGCGATGACAGATGCTTCGCTCTTCTATGACTTCTTCTTCTTATTGGAGCGCGCCTTGGCGGCGGAGTCCTTCTTGGCCGCCGCTGCCTCGGCTGCGGCTAAGGCGGCGAGCTCCTGCTCCTCGTGCTCGCCCTTCTTCATCGAAGCCATCATGATCTGCTGCTGGGCAACACCCCAGATGCTCGATACATCCCAGTACAGAAGCACGCCAGCCGGCGCGGTCCAGCCGAAGAACAGCATGATCACGCCCATGTAGGCGCCGATCATCTTCTGCTGCTTCTCGCCGGGCATCAACGCCTGCGGCAGCCACACGCTGAGTCCGAAGAGGGCGACGAGAATCACATAGGGCAGGGTAGCGACCAGCCCCTCGGCTTGAAAGACCATGCCCGGCGTCTTGGCAATATCTGGAATAAGGAAGAAGAACTTCCCCACCTCGCCGGTGTTCTCAAGGTACTGCATCATGATCCCCGGGCTGCCGGCGGTTCCTCCCAGAACTTGGTAAAGGGCGAAGAGCAGCGGCATCTGCAGGAGCATCGGGAGGCAGCCGCCAAACGGGTTGACCTTGTTGTCCTGGTAGAACTTGAGGGTCTCCTCCTGCAGCTTCTCTTTGTCGTCCGCGTACTTCTTCTGCAGTTCCTTGATCTTGGGTTGGATCCGCTGCAGTTCATACATGGACTTCGTCTGCTTGATGGTCAGGGGCATCAGCGCCAGCCTCACGAGCACCGTCAGCACGATGATCGCCAAGCCCCAATCACCCGTGAACCCCTCGATCCACTGCAGCAGGTCGAAGATGATCTGTTTGAATGCTTCCCAGAGTTCACCCACGAGGGTCGACTCCTTATCTGATATGGCCGGCTAGGGCACGGGGTCGTGTCCGCCCGGGGACCAGGGATGGCAGCGGGCGATCCGCTTAGCGGCGAGCCAGCCGCCCCTGAGCAACCCGTGGCGCTCGAATGATGTTAGCGCATATGACGAGCAAGACGGCGTGAACCGACAAGATGGGGGAGTGAGCGGCGAAATGAACATCTGGTAACCACGTACCAGAAGCACGGCGATGCGCCGAGGAGTGGCCCGGAGAGACTCTCCTGCGGTCATCAGGCGGCCCCGCCCCTCGAAACGACATCCTCAAGCGCTGCGAGTAGTTCATCGGGCTTCGCGGTGCCGGTGCCCTCTCGGGCGACCAGGGCGATATCGTAGCCGGGCCACGATCCACCCCTAATACGGTACGCCGCGCGCAAGACCCTCTTGGCACGGTTGCGCGTGACCGCATTTCCGATTCGCTTGCCCGCCACGAAGACGACGCGGCCCTCACGGCCGCGTCCTTCTGGTGTCCGAGCTATGAGGGCCACAACGAGCGGGTGAGCCACCCGCCGGGACCGACTGAAGATCGCCTGGATGTCGCGCGACGACTTGATCGTGCTCATTACGCCACCGTCCACACTGGATCGCGGTGGTCTACGCGCTTAGAACCTTGCGACCCTTCCGGCGACGGGCAGCCAGAACGGCGCGCCCTCCGCGGGTTGCCATGCGAGCACGGAAGCCATGCGTCTTCGCACGCTTCCGAACATTAGGCTGGTACGTTCTCTTCACTGTTCCTCCTAGGGCTGTCCCCGTCGTTCCCGGGGCAAAGCCCGACGATTATATGTGCGGCTTGTCGCACCCGTCAATGATGAATAGTCCGAATCGGGCGCTCCTGCCAGCCAATAACTCGGAGCGCAATCTGTGGACACTGTGGAAAAGGCAGGACTCGTGCTTGTGGAACCTGTGGATAACTTCTCAAGAATGATTGAGGGTCTCCGGGGCCAGTGCTAGAGTCCGCCGTGTCTACTGGGGGCTCAGCCCCTGGCGCCGTACCTTGAAACAAGCTCTCTATCAGTGCTTTTCATCTACGTGTTGCATCTCGGGAACGTGGCGGGTCTGCCGCTTTGGTTCGGATCCCTCCGCGACCCTCTGGCAGGCGCTTCGCCTGGTGGGCGTTTCCACAGCAAGCCCGCCCGGCTAGGGCACTTTCCACAGTCTCCGCAGAAAGCCCGACCTGCTCTGGTGCTGGATACACCCGCTGTCAGCAGCGGGTTCGTGCCCGACATGCTCGGTGCTGGATTGCCCACATTCTCCACAGTGTGGAAAGTTCTGTGGACAAGGTAAGAAACGCCACGTCGCGCAGGTCGAATACCTGTTCGCATCAGATGAACGTGCTGCTCAGAGGGCTTGTCGCTTGATCTCGAAGCAGGCCGGTCCGCAACACAACCGTGTGGATTTGCCTGTGGAATACCGACTCATTGTGGAAAGCTGGGGGAAATGAAGGCGTTCTACTCATCAAGCATGGAAAGCCTCGGTCGGCGCTCTTCGGCTGGCGTTGCCGGCCACGGCGCAGTCTGCTCTCTCGCGCGCGTAGCTGTATATGAGGGTCCCGGCTCTTCGCCTCGGGTTGTCGACGTCGGACCCGGCCCCGTGGCCGAGTACATCGAAGCCCTGGCGTCCACCGTTCACCGTCTCGCGAGCGACCAGGGCGGGGACATCCCGTACTCCGTCATCAGAGAGGTTTCCGAGAACTTCATCCATGCGGACTTTTCGGAGCCCGTGGTCTCGATCCTGAACTCGGGGCGCACGATTCGCTTCGCCGATCGGGGCCCGGGAATCGCCGACAAGGATCACGCCGTTCTGCCGGGCTTCACCACTGCCGACTCATCCATGAAGCCCTATATCCGGGGGGTGGGCTCGGGTCTTCCGCTGGTCCGAGACTATCTTGGCTTCAGCGGAGGAGCCCTCACCATCGAGGACAACCTCGGTCGCGGCGCCGTGGTCACCGTCTCTTCGGGCTCCAACTCCAAACCACCCATCGGGGTCTTCCGGTCCACAGGCCATCTGCCGCAAGCCCCCGAGTCTGATCCTGGTCAATCGGCAGACCCTTCGCTTCTGAGCGCACCGGAAGCCGAGTATGTGGCCGGCCCCCTTCTCACAACGCGACAGAAGCAGGTGCTGGCCCTTGTGATGGAGAGTGGTTCGGCCGGTCCGAGCCTCGTGTCCAAGGAGCTGGGCATTGGGATCTCCACAGCCTATCGCGACCTTGCGTCGCTTGAGGAGTTCGACCTGATCGATGCAGAGGGCGGCAAGCGAACGCTGACCGACCGCGGCCTGTCCTATCTCGATAGTCTCACCAGCTCTCTTTAGTCACACACTCGCTCGACAGGGGATTATCGTATGCCGGACATCAAGGCTATCTGGGAGGACGTTCTTGCGGTCATCCGCGAAGAACTCAATCCTCCGAGCTTCACGACATGGTTCGAACACACCGTCCCTCTCGACCTCACTGATGACGGCGTATTCGTCGTGGGAGTTCAAAACGAGTTCGCTCGGTCGTGGCTTGAAGAGCGCTACGCGCAGCGCCTCAGCTCGGCCCTGCGTCAGGTGGTAGGGACCGATCTTCGGGTCCGCATCGTCGTGGACCCCGGGGCGGCTCCGTCCACACCCGAACCCGCTCCGGTAGAGGCACCTGCTCCCGAACCGCAGAGGGTGGCCCCTGCGACCAAGACATCAGAAGCGGATCGCGAGCGGCCGTTGTTCGATCCTAAGTTCACCTTCGATTCGTTTGTCGTCGGCGAATCCAATGCCTTTGCTCGAAATGCCGCGATGGCCGTGGCCGAGCAGCCGGGACTCAAGTACAACCCGCTGTTCCTGTGGGGCGGCTCCGGGCTTGGGAAGACGCATCTTCTGCAGGCCATCGGCAACTACGTGAACCTGAACTTCCCTCACAAGAAGGTCATGTTCGTCACGTCTGATGAATTCATCAACGACTTCGTCGAGTCGATCAGCGCCAAGACCACCAACACGTTTCGGCAGAAATATCGTTCTGTCGACGTTCTGCTGATCGACGACATTCAGTTTCTTGAGAAGAAGCAGGGTACACAGGACCAGTTCTTCCACACCTTCAACGAGTTGCGCCAGCGAGGAAAAGCCATCGTTCTCGCATCCGACAGACCGCCCCGCGACCTCAATATGGATGAGCGCTATCAAAGCAGGTTCGCGATGGGCCTTGAGGCTGACATCCAGCCTCCGAACTATGAGACCCGGTTGGCCATCCTTCGCCAGTTCGTCGAATCCCAGCGCGTGGTATTCGAAGATGAGGCACTGGGCTACGTGGCTGAACGCTCCACGCCAAACATCCGCGAGATGGAGGGGGCCATCTACCGGATCATGGCCTACTGTGAGCTCTCGCGACGCGATGTGGTGGATGTGAAGATGGCCGAACAGGTCACGCGTGACCTGTTTCCCGATCAGTCACAGCAGCCGATATCCATCAACACAATCAAGCGAGAAACCTGTCGCTTCTACAACATCAGTGATTCTGAGCTGATTGGAAGCAAACGATCCCAGCCAATCGTCTATCCTCGACAGGTGGCTATGTACCTGGCCCGTGAACTCACCGATCTGTCTCTTCCTAAGATAGGAGAGGAGTTCGGAGGGCGCGATCACACCACCGTCATGCACGCCAACGACAAGATCCAGAAGTTGATGAGCGCCCAACGCGACGTGTACAACCAGATTCAACAACTGACAAACATCGTCAAACAGAAGGGTTAGACCCGGGGGCCTGTTGAAATACATGGGGACAACCTCTGGATTAGAGGGGGACAACTCGTCTCCTGTGTGGATTCTTGACAGAGGGTGTGGATACTGTGGATGAGATGAGCCGTCTATCCACACCCGCAAAAGAATGGATACGCGGTTCGCCACCAGCACAAACGGTCAGCGTCCACATATCCACCGTCCTTATGATGATTGTTATTGAGTGTAGATATCTAAGAGAGGAAAACAATGAAGTTAAGCATCGCCCGTAGTGAGCTCGTA
Source organism: Coriobacteriia bacterium (assembly GCA_034370385.1). Classification (NCBI taxonomy): domain Bacteria; kingdom Bacillati; phylum Actinomycetota; class Coriobacteriia; species Coriobacteriia bacterium. Next base: position 200,123 of record JAXMKZ010000005.1, on the reverse strand, counting down.
GAGGCTCTGTCTATCGTGTCAAAGGGAATGTCCTCTCGGTCAACGCTTCCTATACTCTCCGGTATCTATTTCTCTGCAGACGATGGCCTGTTGACCCTCCAGTCAACCGACCTGGAAGTCTCAGTGAAACACTCCATTCCCGCCCTGACCGATGACGGTGGACAGGTGGTCATACCAGGACGTCTCCTGACCGACATTGTTCGCTCACTGCCCGAAGCAGCGGTCACCCTTGAGACTGAAGGCGATCATGTTCTTGTGAGGTGTCAACAGTCCGCATTCACGGTGAAGACACTGAATTCATCTGATTTTCCGAAGTTCCCCGAGGTAGCCGTTTCGGAGTCTTTCAAACTTCCGTCTTCAGTGCTTTCCTCGATGGTGAGAAAGGTGGCTAAGGCGGTTTCGCGTGACGAGACACGGGCGGTTCTCACCGGAGTACTCATGGTCATCGATGGGCCGATGATCAAGATGGTTGCCACCGACAGCTACCGCTTAGCGATGGATGAGGTAATCCTCGAAGAATCAGCTGGCGCACAGATCGAGGTGGTGGTTCCTGGTCGCGCTCTGGATGAAGCGACCAAGATCGCCGCGGGTTCGTCTGATGTGATCGTGGGCGTTTCAGACAACCAGGTCGTGTTTGAGTCGGGAGAAACCACCTTCGTAGCTCGGCGCATAGAGGGGACGTTCCCCAACTACAAGCAGCTTGTGCCTGAGCGCTCAGACGATGACACGGTCATCACCATAGCCACCGACGAACTGGCGGCGGCGGTAAAGAGGGTCTCTCTTCTGGCTTTACACAATGCTCCCCTGAGGGTCTCTGTGAGTGTTGAGGATCAGACTCTCTCCCTGTCAGCCACAACTCAAGACGTCGGAGATGCCTCAGAAGACCTCATGGTCAAGGTCGAAGGAAAAGACGTCGAGATCGCTTTCAACCACTCCTTCATGACGGACGGTCTGGCTTCCGTGAGTACCGACACTGTCTCCCTCCTGATCCAAAGTGCCATGAAGCCCGGGCTTCTCAGGTCGAGCGAGGGCGAGGATTTCCGTTACCTTCTCATGCCGGTTCGCTTGGGTTAGACCGTGGGCTTTACGGTCACCCGACTGTTGGTCAAGGACTTCAGGAACTATGAGGACTACGGACTCACTATCGATTCGCAGCTCACGGTCCTTGTTGGTCCTAACGCCGTAGGTAAGACCAACCTGGTCGAAGCTCTCGAGATGCTCACCGAAGCCGACTCTTTCCGCCGGCCGGCGTGGGCAGATCTCGTGAGAATCGGAGCCCCTGAAGCCAAGCTGACCCTTGAAGCAGCGGAGGGCGAGCGCCACCACACCGTTGAACTGACCATCACCGCGGGGGGTCGCAGACTCTATCGGGTCAACGGCAAGGCTAAGAAGTCTGTGTCAGACGTGTCAGGCATCATTCCCTGTGTCGTCTTCACGCCCGAGGATCTCAAGATAGTCAAGGATTCGGCCGAGCGCCGAAGGGCTGCTCTTGATGGGATAGGCGGCCAGCTGTCCAAGACGTACGGAAGACTCCGGCTCGAGTATGAGCGCGTGGTGAGACAGAGGAACGCGCTTCTGAGGCAGGACGACACTTCTGATGATCTGCTTGCCCCCTGGGATGAGCGCCTCGTCTCACTAGGCTCGAGACTGGTCATTCATCGAAGGAGACTGTTCGACAGAATCATGGAAGAAGCTGTTGAGGTATACGGAGATATCGCCGGCGACGGGCCGCTGGAGGCCTGGTACGTACCGTCATGGGACAGAGACGGCACAGCGGTTTCAGATGAGGATGAGGCGGCGTCCATGGAGAGGCATCTCGCAGCCAAGAAGGACGATGAGCGAACAAGAAGGACCACCCTCACAGGCCCGCACCGCGATGAGATCGTGTTTCACATCAACGGGAAGGACGCACGAGCTTTTGCCTCACAGGGGCAGCAGCGGTCTATAGCTCTCGCATTCAAACTTGCAGAGGTGGCCGTCGTTGCAGAGGTGGCGGGAGCAAAGCCAATCCTTCTTCTCGATGACGTGATGTCTGAACTCGACGAGGGACGGCGACACGCACTGGCCTCCCTTGTCGGTGAAGCGGCCCAGACCGTGATCTCGACGACGAACCTCGGCTACTTCTCCGAGGAGCTCATCGCTCGAGCAAAGGTGGTGGAGCTGCCGTGAAGAGGGCCGGCAAACAGACCCCGCTAGCAAGCGCGCTGGACGTCTTGGGTCGAAGGCTCGACGTGAAGAGCGACGGGCGCTATCTGCAGATGCGGATCAATGAGGCTTGGGAGAAGACGGCTGGGCCCACGGTGGCCGAGCATACGGCCCGGGTCCATCTGCGCTCGGGCGAACTCGTGGTCCATGTGGACTCCAACGTGTGGGCTTCCGAGCTTTCTGCGCTGGCCGGCCCCTACGCGAAGCGTCTCAATGAAGAACTCGGTAAGGAGTTGGTCAGGACCATCCGCTTCACTGTCTCTCGAGCGGTTCGCGAGCGCGTGCGCCAGGAGGGAGTCGAGGAAGAGAAGGACACCTACTATCAGCCGGCCCCGGAACTCGCGCAGCCTCTGTCCCTGAACGAACGCGCTCAGGTCGAGGCGTCGGCGGGAGTCATAGAGGACCCGCAGCTCCGTGAGGCGGTCGTGAAGGCCACGGTGGCTTCGATGGAGTGGCAGAAGGGTCAGAAGGCTGTCAAAACGCGCGAGGAGCCGTCTGGGGGCCTCTGAGAGCCATTTCGACCTGTTTCACCCTATAGGTTGTGGTAGACTACCTACCGCAACCACAATATGTCGTGGTGGGCCGTGGGCGAGCGTGGTTACGCCGCGGCGGACGCACCGGTGGACCCGCACATCGCGATCAGACTGACAGCGAAGGAGCGCGCGTGACGAACAAGGCGGACTCATATTCGGGCAAGGACATCCAGGTCCTCGAAGGCCTTGAAGCCGTTCGCAAGCGCCCCAGCATGTACATCGGCTCGACCGGCCCCAAAGGGCTCCACCACCTCGTCTACGAAGTGGTGGACAACTCAGTCGACGAGGCTTTGGCCGGCTACTGCACCTCGATCGAAGTCGTGATCCATCCCGACAACGGCATCAGCGTCACCGATAACGGGCGCGGAATTCCGGTAGACAAGCATCCCAAGCTCAAGAAGGCCGCCCTTGAAGTCGTGCTGACGATTCTGCACGCAGGAGGCAAGTTCGGTGGAGACGGATACAAGGTCTCCGGCGGCCTGCACGGTGTCGGCGTCTCGGTAGTCAACGCGTTGTCCTCGAAGTTGTGTGCCGAGGTCAAGCGCGACGGCAAGATCTGGTACATGGAGTTCGATCACGGCAAGGCCATAGCTCCGCTGGCAACGCGCGGGACATCCAAGGCCACGGGCACCAAGATCACCTTCTGGGCCGACGCGAACATCTTCGAGACCACGGTCTATGACTACGACACGTTGGCCACCCGTTTCCGCGAAACGGCCTTTCTCAACAAGAACCTGAAGATCACGATGACCGACGAGCGAGAGCTCGAGCCGCGCCGCGAGGAGTTCCGCTACGCCGGAGGAATCGTCGACTTCGTCAAGTACCTCAACGAGAACAAGGAATCGGTACACGCGCGGCCGATCTACTTCGAGGCCGAGGGTCCCGAAGGCTCCGTCGAGGTTGCGCTGCAGTGGAACACCAGCTACTCGGATTCGGTGCTGGCCTTTGCCAACAACATCAACACGCACGAGGGCGGCACGCACCTCGAGGGCTTCAAGAACGCGCTCACCCGCACCATCAACGAGTACGCCCGCCGCCAGGGCATCCTCAAGGAGAAAGACGAGAACCTGACCGGCGAGGACATCCGCGAAGGGCTGGCCGCGATCATCTCGGTGAAGCTCCGCGAGCCCCAGTTCGAGGGACAGACCAAGACCAAGCTCGGCAACACCGAGATGCGCGGGCTCGTCCAGTCGGTGGTTGCCCAGGGGCTCGGTGAGTTTCTCGAGGAGCACCCGAAGCCCGCCCGCGCCATCATCACGAAGTCAGCGCAGGCCGCAAAGGCCCGGGCCGCGGCCCGCAAGGCGCGCGAGCTCACGCGCCGCAAGGGACTGCTCGAGTCCTCCACGTTGCCGGGCAAGCTCGCAGACTGCTCGATCAAGGACGCGGCGCTCTCCGAGATATACCTCGTTGAGGGTGACTCGGCAGGCGGCTCGGCGAAGCAGGCACGTGACCGTTCGTTCCAGGCGATTCTGCCGTTGCGCGGCAAGATCTTGAACGTAGAGCGCGCGGGACTGAATCGCGCGCTTGGCTCCGAAGAGATCCAAGCCATGATCACCGCTATGGGCACGAGCGTGGCCGAGGAGTTCGACCTGTCCGCGGCGCGGTATCACAAGGTGATCATCATGACCGACGCCGACGTCGATGGCGCCCATATCAGATGCCTCATCCTCACGTTCTTCTATCGCTTCATGCGCGAAGCGCTTGAGCAGGGCTACATCTACATCGCTCAGCCGCCGCTGTACAAACTCTCGGTGGGAAAGAAGCACGAGTACTGCTACAGCGACCCCCAATTGCAGCAGGCTATCGCGCGTCATCCCGAGGGCACCAAGTACGCCATACAGCGCTACAAGGGCCTGGGCGAGATGAACCCCGAGCAGCTGTGGGAGACCACCATGGATCCCTCGAAGCGCACGCTTCTTCAGGTCACCATCGATGATGCGTTTGCCGCCGAGCAGGCCTTCACGGACCTGATGGGCGACCAGGTCGAACCCCGCAAGGAGTTCATCCAGCGCCATGCTCGCGACGTTCGGTTCCTGGACATCTAGCCAAGACGAGGGGAGCGCGACCGGGTCGTGGACGACCAGGGATTCGACTTCCGCAAGGAGTCCGACCGCAGGGAGCCGAAGCGATTCGAGCCGCCGCCGTGGGAGCGCGACGCGTTCGAAGAGCTGCAGCTGCGGCGCGCGGTCGAGCCTGACCAGGCGCCGGAGGCCGCTGGAGCGGCGGGGGCGCCTGAGGCGGCCGAAGTGGTTGTGGTGGTGGAGCCGACGGCATCGAGCCCGGAGCCCGAGGCGCCGGCAACACGCAGCGGCCCGAGCGATGCCGAGGTGACGGAGCTCTTGGCGGGGCTCGCGGCGCAGGAGCCGGATGTGGCAGCGCCAGCGGTGCAGGTGACGATCGGAGCCTCGATCGTGCTCCTGCCGATCGGGGTCATGATGTTGTTCTGGGGCATGGCGGCGCTTGCCAAGGCGGCGTCAGCCCAGGCCGGGGCCGGAGTGGCCCGTACGGGTGCGGCGGTACTGATTGTGTTCGGGGCAGGGTTCGTCGGATCGGCCTTCTGGCTGATCTACCGATTGCTGAAGCAGCGAGGAGACCTCTAGGTGAGCGACGAGAACACGACGATCGATACCAGCGGGACGACCCTGCTGCCCATCGAGATACAGCAGGAGCTGAGGACCTCGTTCCTCGAGTACTCGATGAGCGTCATCGTGGCCCGTGCCCTGCCGGACGTGCGCGACGGCCTCAAGCCTGTGCACCGCCGCATCCTCTATGCCATGAACGAGTCCGGCCTCACCCCCACGCGCGCGTACAAGAAAAGCGCCTGGACCGTCGGTGAAGTCATCGGTAAGTATCACCCCCACGGCGACTCCGCCGTCTACGACACGATGGTGCGCATGGCTCAGCCGTTCGCGATGCGGGTGCCGCTGGTCGACGGCCACGGCAACTTCGGCTCTGTTGACGGCGACTCTGCGGCGGCCATGCGCTACACCGAGGCCCGCCTGCACAAGATGTCGATGGAGCTGCTGCGTGACCTCGACAAGGAGACCGTCGACTTCGGACCCAACTACGACGAGTCGCTGACCGAGCCCAAGGTACTGCCCAGCCGGTTCCCCAACCTGCTCGTCAACGGCAGCGCCGGCATCGCGGTAGGCATGGCCACCAACATCCCGCCGCACAACCTCGGCGAGGTGATTGATGCGGTCACCATGCTCATCGACAACCCCGAGGTCACGATCGAAGAGCTCATGACCGCTGTGCCCGGCCCCGACTTCCCCACGGGCGGCATGATCATGGGGCGCGACGGCATCGTGTCGGCTTACGAGACCGGCCGTGGCTCGATTCCGGTCCGTGGCAAGGCCCACATCGAGCAGACCTCCACCGGGCGCACGCGCATCATCATCACCGAGATCCCCTACCAGGTGAACAAGTCCAAGCTCGTCACCAAGATCGCCGACCTCGTGCGCGAGAAGAAGCTCACGGAGATCTCGGACCTGCGTGACGAGTCCGACCGCAAGGGTATGCGCGTCGTCATCGAGCTCAAGCAGGCCTGCATCCCGCAGGTCGTGATGAACAAGCTCTTCAAGCACACCCAGCTGCAGCAGAGCTTCGGCGTCATCATGCTCTCGCTCGTTGACGGGGTGCCGCGCACGCTCACCCTGAAGGAAATGCTCTTCTATTACCTTGAGCACCAGAAGGACGTCATCCTGCGCCGGACGCGCTACGAACTGCGCAAGGCCGAGGAGCGGGCGCACATCCTCGAGGGCTACGTCATCGCGCTCGACAATATCGACGAGGTCATCAAGATCATCCGCGCCTCGGACACGGACCAGGAGGCCAAGTCCAAGCTCATCGAGCGCTTCGGCCTCTCCGAGATCCAGACGGACGCTATCCTCGAGATGCGCCTGCGCCGTCTCGTGGGCCTGGAGCGCGCCAAGATCCAAGAAGAGCTCGCCGAGCTGCGCGAGAAGATCGCGTGGTACACGCGGGTTCTGGCCGAGCCGCAGCTCGTGCTCGACATCATCAAGCAGGAGCTGGGCGAGCTGAAAGCCAAGTTCGCCAACAAGCGGCGCACGGAGATCACTAACGCGGCCAAGGATCTGGATATCGAGGACCTCATCGCTGAGGAGGACATGGTCGTCACCATCACCAACACCGGCTACGTGAAGCGTCTTCCCGTGGCCACCTACCGCCAGCAGAAGCGGGGCGGCAAGGGACTCCAGGGTGTCAACCTCAAAGACAACGACTTCGTCGAGCACCTCTTCATCGCCAGCACGCACGATTACGTGCTCATCTTCTCCACGCGCGGCAAGGTCTACCGCATGAAGGTGCACGAGCTGCCGCTGGGAAGCCGCCACGCCAAGGGCACCGCGGTCGTGAACCTGCTGCCGTTCGAGACAGAAGAGAAGATCGCGGCGGTCATCAACACCAAGCTGTTCAGCCCGGACGAGTACCTGATGTTTGCCACCTCGCACGGGATGGTGAAGAAGACCGCCATCGGCGCGTACGACCGCAGCCGCCGCGACGGCATCATAGCCATCAACCTGCGCGACAACGATGAGCTCATCAGCGTGCGCCGCGTGCGCGACGGCGAGAAGGTCATGATGGTGTCGACGGCGGGCAAGGCCATCAAGTGGGACGAGTCCGAGGCGCGTCCGATGGGCCGCGACACCATGGGCGTCAAGGGCATGAACATCAAGCCCGGCGAGCTGTGCCTCGGGATGGAGATAGCCCCCGCCGAAAGCGAGCTGTTCGTGGTGACCGAACGCGGCTACGGCAAGCGCACCAAGGTGGGCGAGTACCCGGAGCACCACCGCGGAGGTCAGGGCGTTCGCACGATTGCGATCACGCCGAAGAAGGGGCCGCTCGCGGGCATGAAGATCGTCGGCCCCGGCCACGAGCTGATGCTCATCTCCGAAGAGGGCGTCGTCATTCGCGTCAAGGCGGGCGACATCAGCCAGCTTGGTCGCTCCACGCAGGGCGTGAAGGTGATGAACGTCTCGGAGACCGACCGCGTGACCGCCATAGCCCGCGTGAGCGCCGGGAAGAAGGCGGTCAAGCCGCGCGTGGTGGGCGAGGGCCAGGAGACGCTCGAGCTGGAAGGCGCTCCGGGAGCGGAAGAGCCCACGGATTTGCTCGGTCACGACGCCCGTGAACTGGAAGCCGAAGAGCTCGTTGCCGAAGAGTTCGAGGAGGAGGAGTAGACCGAGCCGTAGACACCGAAATAGCGGACGAGTTTTGCCTCAGCGTGTAAGAAACTCACGAAGAGTTCGTTATGCAGGGTGTCAGAGCAGCGGAAAGAAGGGTATCCACCACTCCGATGGGCTTGTTGCACTCAGTGCTTTTGTGCTTCAATGCCATCGGGTGGCAGCGGCAAAGCGCTGCTCGCTGCCGCTTTGTGTCATGTACGTGAGGGAGAAGGGTGCCTTCTGGGGCACCGACAGAAGCCCGTGAGGGGGGATGGATTGGGGCACGCAGCGCCTCGGGACGGAGAGCGTCAGGCACGTCGACGTTCCACCTGAGAGGTCCCGGCGACGCGATCACTTAGTCGAAGTAACCCGGGACAGGTGTCAGTGTCAGTAATACCTATCCATCCGAACGATCACTCGAGAGTTATTGAAAGGAGTAAGTCAATGACGAAATTCGTACGCAACAGTCGTCTCAGGCGCGTCGTATCCACGATGTGTGCTGTGGCGATGCTCGCGTCGCTCGTCGTTATGCCCGCAGGCGCAGCCGAAACCGGCAACGTGACGTCATCGGTGCTCGCGGCGAACTTCGCTGCCACCGGCGGCGAGTACGACCGTGGAGTTCACGGCACGCTGAGCGTCTTCACCACCGGCACCGCCGGAGTAGAGGCGCAGCAGCAGAGCTCTGAGAGCTACGACGCCACCGGCAAGGCACAGACGCTGGGAGGTGGCGGCCTCAACGCCCTGGGTGTCACCTTCTATGAGTTCTACGTGACGGTCGACGCCGGTGACCTCTCCGGGTCGTTCGACCCGTCTTTCTCGTACGACACCACCACCGTTCCGGTCGTCGTGTCGTCGTCCACCACGGTCCAGGGTGTCGTGAACGCTCTCGATGCCGCCCTCGGCGCGCTGCCGTGGTACTGGGCCGGCGATGTTGACTTCACGAGCGGCGGCAAGATCCGCGTCGTGAAGCGCTACGCGAATGACGATGCGGAGATCTGGGTCCACTCGTCATCGGACCCCAACGATCCGACAACGGACCCGATCGGCCAGCTCAGCGTCGCTGAAGCGGTGATGGGTCAGAACTTGGATCCCTTGTACCTCGGGTTCTCGTGGGGCCGCTACTCGCCCTACAACGACACCTACCAGACCGGCGTCACTCCTGATATGGAGTCAATCGCCGCTACCTGGACGCCGCTCCACGGTGCCGCCATCGGCGGCTTGGGCGGCGCGTTCGACTACGGTTCGTTCGACGGGGGCATCGTCGACCCCGACGAGTTTCAGTCGGTACCGGACACCATGACCGGTCAGTACACCGCGGTCGTCAGCACGAGCTGGAGCGGTGGCTATGTTTGGCTGTACACTGGTAGCCGCTACACTCCCGTCGGCGACGGCACCTCGCTCGTTACTTTCGGCAACGGCGTTCGTGACCCGGCCATCGAGCAGAGCTGCGACGGTGGCGATGGATACAAGGTCCTCCCGTCCGTTACCCCTACCGTCGGCGCAGTGACGACCTGGACCGTCGATATCGACGATCCCGACTCTACCGCTGGCAACTGGGACTCGAACGAGAACGACTACAACGGAGTCTCGGTGCTCTTCCCGAAGGAGTTCGAGCTCGTTAACGGTCCGAACCACGCGGCCTGGATTGCCGATCTTGCTTACTCGTTCGGCTCCACTCCGACCGTGGAGACGACGAACACGGCCGAAGGCTGGCTCGTCACGCTGTCGAACTTCGTGGATCGCCAGTCCGCGGATCCGGACGACGGCCTCACGTTCAACGTAGCCCTCAAGGCCCCGACCACCGCTGGTGCCGTGGGCGTTGGCGCGAAGATCTGGCTCCACAACGTTGGTACGCCGTGGACGGCCAACCCCGCCGTTACCCAGCTGATCGACCCGCGCTACTCGGACTCCGTCCGCATCTTCAACGGAGACTCCCTGCCTGACGGCGTAGCGGATACCGACTGGGTTCCGGTCTTCTGCTACTGCGGTCCCGAGAGCATGACCGTCGCTCCCGACGTCATCAAGACCGTCTCGCTGGCAGCCGACGTGAACCGCGCTGAGGGCTACACTGCTCTCGTCGCGACCGCGAAGGACCAGTTCGGCAACGACGTCGGCGGCTACGCCACCTATTCGTCGCCGGTCATCTCGGGCCTCACCGATGGCGCGCAGGTGGGTAACTACTCCACCGGTTCGTGGATCTGGCAGTACGCCAAGACCCCGGGCGTCAACACGGCATCGATTCTCGTTGACGACACCCGCACGACCACTGTCAACGAGGCACTCCCCGTGAGCGTTTCGAACAACACGAGCGGCATCGGCGAGCCGGCCAAGGTCGTCATCCTGCCGACCGCCATGACGTGGGCCGACAGTTCGTCCCCGAGCTTCCAGATACAGCTCCAGGACGCCAACGGTAATCCCACGTCTTGGCTCGACGAGCACTCGATTGACACCGATTGGTTCCAGCTGAACGCTCACTCGCAGAACGGGCTGTTCCAGTACGGCGTCGGACTCTCGATCGTCAGCCGCTACATCTGGCGCGGCTGGTCGAAGTCGGCCGGTTCTTCCGGTAGCGGTGGCTCGTTCTTCCCGGGCACCGGCCCGAACACGAGCTCGAGCGCTTGGCCGACCACGTTCAACTTCATGACTGCCAATGGTCCCGACACGTGGACCGTGTCTGCGAAGCACCGCAGCGGAAGCGTCATGCCCGCGGCGTTTGCGACCGTTGACATCACAGGCGAGGACCCGGAAGTCGCCGGTGTGCCGGTCGGCTTCAAGATCACCGCTGACAAGAAGGCTCCCGCGGCCTACGCTGACGGCGACACCTTCTACAACGACAAGTCTGACAGCTACATGGACGACGCCTTCGGCTACGCAGCCGCTGGCGGCGAAGACAAGATCGTCCTGACCGCACGCGTTGTCGACGCCTACGGCAACACGATCACCAACGGCACCGCGAACATCCCCGTCCGCTTCGAGATTCCGAAGTTCGACCGGGTCAACGCGATCATGCCGACGGGTCACGTCTACAACACGACGACCAACGCCCAGGGCGTTGCCACCGTCGAGGTCAAGTCGTTTGAGCCCACGCTCAGCCGCCGCAACGCACCGAGCCCGATCAGTACTTCAAGCTGGTTCTCGCCGGTTCGTGCGACCACGTCGGTGTTCTTCGGCAGCGCTGACTGGGCCAACCCGTGTGGCGACACCGAGGCCTTCGAGGGCTACGGCTTCACCTACTTCCACGGCGCGAGCGTCGAGGCTGCTCTTGCCACGACTCCCGAGGGCGATGCCAAGATGATCGCGCTGGCTGACGGCGTGGATACCATGGGCTACAACGTCACGGTGACCGACTCGGCGTTCAACACTCCGATTCCCAACTGGGACCTGAAGTTCACGACCTCCTTCGGTAGCTTCGCTAATGGCAGCCAGGCCGTCACCGTGACGACCGACGCCATGGGTAAGGCCTCCGCTCCGGTGAAGTCCGCCAACGCGGGCACCGCGTACCTGCGCGTGTTCGATCGCTGGCGCAACGCCTTCACCACCGGCGTTGACTTCACCGACTACGCGACCAAGTTCACGGTCGTCGAGCCGACCATGCGTGCGGGCGATCGTGCCCTCGCCAAGGTCATCGCTTGGGCCGAGAACATCAAGACCGGTCAGCGCGTCCAGTGGGACGACCTTAACGACGTCGACTTCTACAGCGATAATGTCTACGGCTACGACGTGAACAACATTCACGGCGACGGCGTCAACGTCCCGCAGTGGACGAACGATATCGTTCTCGACAGCGACCCCATGGTCGACACCGACAACAACGGCAAGTATGACGCCGTGTCGTTCTCCATCCCGGCCTTCGACGACTCGTCGATCACCTTCGAGTCGGCCGGCAAGCGCTACGCGCTCGTTGGTGGATCGTTCGAACTCGCCACGTGGTACAACAACGTCTTCTACGATGAGATCTCCGTCGTGGCAGCTCCGGCTCGCCCCGAGGTTGACTTCATCAAGGAAGCCACGCTGATGGCCGAGGGCACCCAGCTCGACTCCGGTCTCAACCTCACCGGTGCTGGCTTCACGCCGGCCCACGTGAGCGATGCCGTCCAGATCTACCTTGGCGACATCACGACCCACGGTCGTAACAACTCCAACTACGTCGGCGAGGCGTACGTAGGCCGTGATGGCTCGCTGCTTCCGACTGGCGTCTTCAATGGCGTCGGCCAGATGGCTCCCGGCGAGTACGACATCACCGTTGACGGACTGGTCTTCAAGGACGGTCTCGTCATCAAGAACCTGTTCAACCAGGCTCAGATCAAAATCCAGAACATCAGCGCCCGCAATGGCGATCAGATCTACATCGCCCCGGGCAAGAACTACAACCTCAATGTTGAGGCCTATGGCGCTCAGAACATCGAGGTCTGGATTGGCAACCTGAAGCTGGTTCAGTCTGCTTCGACGGGCATGTTCGTCATCCCGACCGGTCGTCTCAGCGGTGGCAAGCACACCATCACCGCCAAGATCACCTGGCCGACGATGCGGGCGGCCGCGAACGGTTACTATGGTGGCTACACCACCGTCGTCAAGCGTGACGTTTACCTCCAGGCCCCGCTCAGGTTCCAGACGCCTTCGCTCTCCACGAGCGGTCGTACGCTCAGGGTGTCCGGCACCGTCAGCGGTCCTGCTGAGTACAACGGCACGACGCAGTTCAAGGTCAAGCTGACTGCTCAGCGACTCGTGAACGGCAGGTGGAGCTCGGTCAGGTCCGTGTGGGTTACTTCCAACGGCGCCTCGACGAACAAGTTCAGCGGAAACATCGGCGTCAGCTCCGCTGGCACCTACCGCGTGGTCGTGTCGCACGGTGACACGCCGCACCCCTTCTCCTCAAGGGCTTCGGGGAGCAGGTCGGTCAGGTAGTCTGACCGAAGCAACATGATTCACCGCGGAGGCGGGGTCCGAAAGGGCCCCGCCTCTCGCTATGCCCCGGTGTCGCCACTTCGGCCTTGCGCCCCGCAGTGTGGTTGGGAATCCGTAAGGACTTGCGTGATAGACTCGTCTACGTTGTACTGCCCCTCAGGGGCCCGTTTGACGAGAGGGAGTACCCGAATGAATTCGAAGCGTAAGGCTGCCTTGGTGGCTGCCGTGATAGTCGCGGCGTTGTTCGCGATGCAGTTGGTGGCTTGGGCGGTATCGTTGCCTGTGCCAACGGTCACGCACGTCACCACGCCGATTGACGCCGAGGGCGGGTGGGTTCGCAGTGCGACGGTCACGGTGAGCATCACGGCCGTTGAAGCCTCACCGTCAGAACCCATCAAGAGCATCAACTACACCGTCAACGGCGTGCCCGGGGTTGTGGCTACCACGACGTCGCCCGCGACAATCGATTTGGCAGTGGCCGCTGACGGAACTACGACGATCACCTATTCGGCCACGAACTCATTGGACCAGACATCCACCCCCAAGACAGTTCTGATCCAGAAGGACCTGAGCGCGCCGGTCACCACTTGGACAGCGAATCCCGCCATCCCGGCCAGCGGCTACACGTCGGTGACGGTGGTTCCGTCCATTGTGGCCACCGACAACAACATGTCGGGAGTGAAGAGCATCACGTACCGCGTCGGCGGCGCTGGAGCAACCACCACCGTGGACAACACCACGAGTGTGACGCTATCCGCCGTGCCGACTGAGGGCGCCACGCTCCTTGAGTTCTACTCAACCGATGCCACCCTCAACGTCGAGACCACTAAGTCCGCGACGATTCGCATCGACAAGACCAAGCCCACCGCGGCGATCGACGCGACCGCGAGCTACAGCGCGGCGGCGGTCACGACCATCACGGCGAGTGATCCGACATCGGCTGGAGTCTCATCCGGCATCAGCTACATCCAGTATCGCATCGACAACGGCGCCACCCAGACCGTCATGTCTGCGGTTGCGACTACGACCCCTGTGTCCCAGCTCGGCACGCACACGGTCATCGCCTGGGCCGTAGACAAGGCCGGCAACGTATCGACCCAGACATCGCGCACGTTCGTGGTGAAGGACATGACGCCCCCGGTCTCGACCGTGGCGACTCTTCCGACGGGCTGGGTCAGCACCGATGTGACTGTTTCCATCACCGCCACCGATAACGTGGGCGGCTCCGGCCTTGCAGGTATTCGGTACACTCTGAACAGCGGCTTCGAGACGACGTACACTGCGCCGTTCCTCGCCACGATGGACGGCACGAACACCATCGTCTACCGCGCTGTCGACGCTTCGGGGAACCTCGAGGCCGCGCGCACGGCTTACGTGCTCATCGACAAGAGCGCCCCGACGGGGCCGAGCGCACTGAACTACTCGTCGCTGACGGATACGGGAATCAAGCTCGTCTGGCCCGCCGCTATCGACACGAGGTCCGGCGTAGCGTTCTACGAGGTCTACGACGGCGCCACGCGAGTGGCAACGACGACGGCCCTCTCCTCTACCCTGACGAGCATCACGCCGGGCTCGACGCGCACCTTCTCCGTGGCGGCGGTTGACCGCGTGGGCAACGTGTCCACGGGCGCCGTTCGCGCGGTCACGTTCCCTGCGGCCGGAGCAACTGCGCCGGTGGCCCCGGGGGCCAGCGTCACTACCACGATCGGTGTTCCCGCAGGCGGACTGAGCGGTGCGGGCGAGGCGTCTGTCACCATCGTCGGAGTGACGGGAGCGGGCACCCTCAAGCTGGTTAGGCTCGCACAGGAGCCCGCAGCCGCTCCGGCAGGCTTCGTGTTCCTCGGAGAGAACTACGATCTCTCGTTCACGGGCACCTTCACCGGACTGATCACCGTCCGGATGCCGTACGATCCGCGCATTCCTGCGGCCCGTGCGGCGGCGTTGGGCGTCAGGCACTGGAATGGCTCTGTGTGGGAGACCGTGCCGGTGGCCGTCGACGCCGTGAACCACACGCTGACCTTCCAGCTGAGCTCGCTCTCGCCGCTGTCGGTGGTTGAGCCTGGCACTACCAACACGCTGGCCAAGTTGGCCGTTCCTTCGGCGTACTATCCTGTGTTCGCCCGCTCTTCGAACGTTACGGTTCGTCTCAACGACGCTGCTAGCGTGGGCCTCGACGGCTTCGAGGTCGTGCTACAGCGCTACGCGGGCGGCGTGTGGTCTGACTACGCGGCCATGGCCCCGGTTGCCGGCGTCCCCGGAGCGTATCGCGTCTTGGCGGCTCCGGTCGGCGGCGTGCGCACGTTGTTCCGAGTGAAGATGCTCGCCAACGGGCTCTACACCGCTGTCGAGGCGCCGTTCGCCGTGGTGCCGCAGGCCAAGCTCTCGACGCCGCGCGCGTCGACTGCGAGGCCGCGTCCGTACCGCACCTTCTACCTGTCCGGCAACGTGCTGCCGAAGGGCACGGCCTATGGGCGCATCCAGGTCCAGAGGCTCGTCCGTGGGCGCTGGGTCACGAGCTCGGTGTCCTTCACCGCGAACAGCTCGGGTTCGTACCGCAAGGCGGTCAAGCTGCGCGCCGGCACGTATCGCTTCCGTGCACAGTACGGTTCGAACAAGTCCAGCTCGCGCAACGCGCTGTCCTACAGCAGCTACACGAAGCGAATCGTCGTCAAGTAGTACCGCGCGACACAAGCGAATCAACCAAGGGGCGTCCTCGTGAGTGAGGACGTCCCTTGCGTTGCATCCAAGATTCCCTTACCGGTCAGTCGACCCAACCGCGCTGCTGAAGCACCGAGAGGACCGTTTCTCGTTCGAGCATCCAGGCATCCTGGGGTCGTTCGAGGAATCTCTGCGCATCTTGGAGCACGTGGTCCCAGGCGGCTTCTTCGAGGCGCGCATGCAATGCCCCTTTCCACGCGTTGCGGTCCTCCCAGAGGTCGGGGCGCATCGCTTGGCGGCACGCATTCAGGAGCAGCTCCTCGTTGGGCTCGGGCCAGGTCGGATCGCTGAGATACCAGACCAGGTCGTAGATGTCTCTGCCTTTGACCCAGTCTCGCAGCAGGATGGCCGCGGTCTTGCCTGCAAGAAGTGATGCCTTGTCATGGTGCGCGATACGCAGCGTCGCAAACCGCCGCACCGTCGTGACCGCGACTCCTGCGCCAGCGGGCGGATTCGTATCGACCTCGAGCTTCACGGAGAACGCTTGGTCGGCATGGGGGCTCAGACCCAACGAGCGCTCGAGTCCGGGGAAGCGCACATACGCCTTGTTGACCGCTCCGTGAGTGGAGACCTTCGAGTCGATCGCGTAGCCTTCGTGCTCGAAAACCGAGCATGTGGCGGAAACGAGTCTCGCGAAGTCGTATCCATCGGCAGAGCCCTCAAGGCAGAAATCGAGATCTTCGGAGAACCGAGGTATGCGATACAGGAAGCGAAGTGCGGTGCCGCCCATGAACGCGAGTGAGCCCCATGCCCCTCGCTCTTGAAGCGCCTCGAGGATTCTTGCTTGGAGATACTCTCGCATCACGTTCGTCGCATCGCGTTGTCCAGCTGCGGCCACGAGCTGATCCAGATAGTCCCTCATTCGCTCCCATACTCCTCTCGTTCCCGCTCGGCCAATGCGATCACGTTGCGCGCGAAGCGTTCGACTTTTCGACTGCCGAAGCGCGCAGCGTACTGGACGAGACGATCGGCGTCGACGCGCTCCAGGTGCTGCAGCCGCAGTTCGGCTGCGAACCCGAACTCACCCGAGTTCGTCCTGAGGTAGGCAAGGTCCAGCAGCGCCTTCTCCGGAGCGGCCACGAACACGATTCGATCGCCTCCCGTCGGCTCGGGCACGTATCCCCAGAAGAGATCGGGTCGGATGTGGTGATACACAAAGGAGCCAAACGGCGTCTTACGGGTACCTTGCCGCCCGGTCGTCACTGCAGTGGTCGCGAACATCGCTTCGGGAATCATCCCGCGGGCCGCAAGAACCGACTCCAAACTGACGTACGAGCCGGGGACAAGCCGATTCGAGATTTCGAAAGGATGCGGATCGCGTGCGCGAAACAGCGGCCCGAGCGAGTAGAGGCCGCGGCGAAGCTGCACCACGGTACCGTCGCTTGTCCACCGAGACAGCTGCCTCTGGACATCCGGGACATCTGCACCCGGCCCAAGCAGCAAGCCGGTGCCGAACAGGGGCTCCTGGCCAACAATCTCGAGAAGAGCATCTCGTTTCATGGCAGTAACTTACCATACATGGCAAGTTACTGCTACATAGGAAAGACGACCCCGGGGATCGGTTCGGCGTCGCGGGGACGTGGGCCGCAGGCGCGAGCGCAATCCACGCTGGGATCTGCGCTGCGGACGCGGTCGTGATCGCCGTGGGCGGTGTGCGAAGGCGCCGCTGCGTGGTTGCAATACGACCACAGTGTGGCGGATAATCCACCTATGTACTCCCGCAGCCTCGAATCGACGGTACGCGACGCCCTCCGGCGCAGCCCGGTGGTGCTGTTGAACGGTGCCCGGCAAGTGGGAAAGAGCACTCTTGCGAAGATGCTCGTTGAAGACGGCACAGTACAGCGGTATCTCACGCTGGATCAGCTTGCGGTCCTTGACGGCGCGCGTACGGACCCAGAGGGGTTCATCGCGGGCGCAGGAGCGTCAGCGGTGATCGACGAAATACAGCTAGCGCCCGAGCTGTTCCGGGCAATCAAGTACGAGGTCGATCGCGATCGACGTCCGGGGCGCTTTCTCCTGACGGGCTCTGCGGACCTTAGTGTGTTGCCGGCGGCAGCAGAAGCGTTGGTCGGGCGCCTCGAGGTGCTCACCCTGGGGCCCCTGACGCAAGCAGAGCTTCGCTCAAAGCGCGGTTCCTTTGTCGACACGACGTTCTCCGCAAGCGGCAGGTGGCTCGAGGGCGAGGGGTTCGACCGAGCAGCCCTGGCCGAGGCGATCTGCCTAGGAGGATTCCCTGAGCCGGTGAGCCGAGAGAGAGCCGACAGGGAACCGTGGCATCGCTCCTATGTTGACCTGGTTGTCCGGCGGGACATTGCGCTGCGTACCGACATCGCAGGCCTGGCGGCGGTTCCTCGACTGCTCGCGCTGCTGTCAGCTCGCACCATGACGCTGGTCAGTCTGGCCGAGGTCGCGCGGTCGATGGAAATGCCCGCCTCTACGGTTCGCCGATACGTTGCCCTGCTGGAAGCGGCGATGCTGGTGAGGATGGTCCCGGCATTTGCGCCGGACATCGCGCGGCGCATGGTGAAGTCGCCCAAGATAGCGATTATCGACACAGGTCTGGCCGCCGCACTGTCCGGGCTGGATGTGGAGCGGCTTCTGGCAGACCCCTCACAGATGGGCAGACTCGCCGAGAGCTTCGTCGTGAACGAGCTCCAGCGACAGGCGGCGTGGGCCAAGACCCGTGTCAGGCTCATGCATACTCGAACGGTCGCCGGCCGCGAGGTCGACATCGTGCTCGAGTCGTCCGATGGCCGGATCTGCGGAGTCGAAGTCAAGACGGGCAAGTCGGTCGGTTCGGCGGACTTCCGCGGGCTGAAGGCGCTTGAAGAGGCGACGGGGGAGCGCTTCTTCCGCGGGATACTTCTGTATACCGGAGACGTTGCGGTGCCGTTCGGCTCGAATCTGCAGGCCGTGCCCATGAGCGCGCTTTGGGGCGCGTCCTTCGACTAAGCCGGCGGCGTCCCTCGCGAGAGGGCGCCCTTGGGCATCGCTCAAGAAGACGATGCGTATCCGGGAGCACGTGTGACCCCAGTGGGCAATGCAAGTGGACTTGTATTGATTGTAGGTGTACCTTAATTGCATGCGAGCCACTGTCACAGTCACGGACATCTTTTCGACGCGAGGACGCGTCGATGTGTTGCGCCTGCTGTGGGGCGTTCGCATACCCCTGACCGCGGCTGAGGCGGCACGACGGGTTCACCTTTCGCACCCAGCGGCCAGTGAGGTTTTGTGGGCGCTAGAGAGTCTGCGGATTGTCGAATCTGCTCCCGTTGGCCGCGGCAGCGTGTACTGGTTGAATCGCGAAAACGTCTACGTGAGAACGATGATCGACCCCGTTTTCTCAGCCGAAGCCCAGGTGCCCGATGCTCTACTCGAGTGGCTCCGTAGCCGATACGAAGCGGGGTCCCAATCGGTCGTTCTTTTCGGTAGCTACGCGAGAGGGGATCAGACGCCCGACAGTGATGTGGATGTCATAGTCGTGGCGGAGAATGAGACGACCAAGCAGTCCATCGAGGAGCGAATCATATCGGACAGTGAGGCGTTCAGGCGCGAGTTCGGGGCGACGCTGTCGACCATCGTGTATTCGCCCCAGGAAGCGTCGCAATTGAGAAAGAGAGGACCTGGTCTGTACGACTCGCTGTTGAGTGACGGCGTGCGAGTCGCAGGGACCAGTGTTCATGAGTGGAGGGGTCATGGGCAGGGGCAGTGAAGTGCGGCGAGTGCCTCGAGAAGAGGCGCGGACCTATCTCGCCAAGGCGAAGGAGTTCTCAGCAGGGGCCGTCGATGACCTTGAGCAGGGCCGCTGGAACGCTGCCGGCCTGAGCGCAATACACGCGGGTATCTGCGCAGCAGACGCGGTCGTCATCGCTTCGGGCGGAGTTCGCAGTGCATCTCGGGACCATGGATCCGCGCTGCACCTTCTCAAGAAGACAGTTCCCTCCGTTCCTGCGGCACACGAACGCCAACTGACAGGGCTACTTGGCATGAAGAACGCCGTTGAGTATGAGAGTCGACTACTGCGCGAGTCTGAATCGAAGACTCTCGTCGAGCAGTCGGGGCGATTGGTGAAGTGGGCCGGGGAAGTCGTGGCTGAACAGCTGGGCTAGAACTAGCGCCCACCGCAAGCCGGGCTGTCCTCGCGAGGGGGCGCCCTTTGCGGTACGCTCGATACATGACGAAAGCTCCTCCTCTCCTTCACGCCATCGAAGTCGTGCTCTTCGACCTCGACGGAACACTGGTCAACACGCTCGAGCTCATCCTCGAGTCGATGCGCTACACGACGAATGAAGTGCTCGGGGCACCGCTTCCCGATGACGTGCTGATGCACAATGTGGGCGTGCCGCTGGCCGTGCAGATGCGCGAGTTTTCGCCTGAGCACGCCGAGGAGTTGCTCGCTGTCTACCGCCGCCACAACGACCGCGTGCACGATGCGCTCATTCGCGAGTACCCCGGAGTCGACTCGGCGCTCCAGCAGCTGTCCGCGGCCGGCTACCGCATGGGAGTGGTCACGTCAAAACTGCATCGCGGCGCCCAGCGCGGGCTCGATCGCTTCTCGCTCGGGCGATTCTTCGAGGTGCTGGTGGGCTCGGATGACGTCGAGCTCCACAAACCCGACCCCTTTCCCCTGCTGCACGCAGCCGGGCTCATGGGCGGCGAGCCAGGGCATTGTGTGTATGTCGGCGACAGCCCCCACGACATGGCCGCGGCACGCGCGGCCGGGATGGTGGCCATCGCCGCGACGTGGGGCGTGTCGTCGCGTGAACGTCTGGCTGACGCGGGCGCGCAGTACGCCACGCACTCGATGGCGGAGGTCGCGGCGGTCTTGTGTGGTCACGAAGCCGGATTCGTGGTCTGAGAGTGAGCCAGGGGCGGGATTCTGCCCTCTGGTTGTGGAACAATGCGAAGAGGTTCTCAGAGGGCCTCTACGTTCGAACATGAGGAGTAGCGGTGTCAAAGCGCACGAAGATCATCCTGGGAGTGGTAGCGCTCGTCGTCATCATCGGAGCGGCGGCGTTCGCCTTCGTCGGCTCGCAGGGCAGCGGTCCTGAGATCGAGACCGCCGAGGTGCAGTCCAAGACGCTGGCGGTGACCGTCACTGCTTCGGGCAAGGTCGAGGCGGGCATCAGCGCCGACGTGTTTCCTCCCGTGCCGGGCACGCTCGACGTCATCTACGTGAGCGATGGCGAGACGGTGACCGCAGGTACCAAGATCGCGCAGATGGACACCGAGTCACTTGAGCTGCAGGTCACCCAGGCCAAGGCCGGACTGTCGGCCGCACGGGCGCAGCTGGCCAACGTCTCGGCCACAGGCGGCAGCTCCGCCGACGTGAGGGCCGCCAAGTCAGCGGTGAACGCCGCCAGCAAACAGCTCACCGCCGCCAAGTCGGCGCAGTCTGCGGCCAGCTCGCAGCGGAACGCCGCGAAGCTCCAGTGGGAGAACGCGAGTGACGCCTACGACGCCGCGAAGCTCGTCTACCCGTCGAACAGCCCCACGCTCTCGGTGCTGGCCGCCACGGAAGCCCAGGCGGAAGCCGGCTACCGTCAGGCCACAGCAGGCGTGTCGCAGGCGTCCGCAGGCGTGTCGCAGGCGCAGGCCGGCCTCGACGCTGCCCGGGCGCAGCTCGCCCGTGCCCAGGGAGCCGACCCGGCATCGCAGCGGGCCGCAGCCGAGGCGGGCGTACGCCAAGCGGCAGCAGCCCTCAATGTTGCCGAGGATACGCTGGACAAGGCCACCTTCACCGCGCCGATTGACGGCGTCGTGATCTTCAACGCTCCGGGCGCTGCCGTCGGCGCCGGAGCCCCCCCGACGGAGGGCTCCGCGGTCTCGCCTCAGGCGGCGCCGTTCTCCGTGGTCGACTTGGGCGCACTCAAGTTCACCGCCGAGGTGGACGAGGCCGACATCGATCGCGTGAAGCCGGGGATGAAGGTCATCGTCACGCTCGACGCCTTCCCGGGTGAGGAGTTCATCAGCACCGTGACGCGCATCAATCCTGCGGCGCAGCCCACCGCCACCGGTGGAACCGTGTTCGAGGTCGAAGTCCTTCTTGAAGACACCGGCTCTGACATCCTTCTGGGAATGAAGGGTGACGCGGACATCGAGGTCAGCTCGCGCGGCTCGGCTCTGACCATTCCCGTCGAGGCCCTGTTCAGCGAAGGCGGCACCGACTACGTGTACGTCGTCGTCGACAGCACGTTGACCAAGACCGAGATCACCGTGGGCGCAACGACCGACACCGAGGTCGA
This sequence comes from Coriobacteriia bacterium, assembly GCA_034370385.1. Taxonomy (NCBI): domain Bacteria; kingdom Bacillati; phylum Actinomycetota; class Coriobacteriia; species Coriobacteriia bacterium. Next base: position 178,331 of record JAXMKZ010000005.1, on the reverse strand, counting down.
GGTTCTCGAGGGTCTCGAAGAGGGCGCGGTAGTTGCTCTGTCCGGCTCGACCCAGTACACGGACGGGATGACGGTCCGAATCAAGCAGTAACGGGAAGGCCACATGACAGACGAAACGACCCGCCCGGGGGAGGACGGCGCCGCAGCCGGCTCCTGCCGGGAGGGCGTCGTTCTCGAGGCGCTCGGCGTCACTAAGGCTTATGAGCTGGACGGCGTTGAAGTGCGCGCACTGTGCGGCGTCGACCTGCAGGTCTGCGAGGGCGAGATGCTCGCCATCATGGGGCCTTCGGGCTCGGGCAAGTCCACGCTCATGCACATCGTCGGGCTGCTCGATCGTCCGAGCACCGGGACGGTCACCATCGACGGCGTCGACGTGTCGCGCATGGACCCCAACGAGCTTGCCGCCGTGCGCAACAAACGCATCGGCTTCGTGTTCCAGTCCTTCAACCTGCTTTCTCGTACCACCGCCACGGCCAACGTGGAGCTGCCGCTGATATACGCGGGCCTGGCGGGTGCCGAGCGGAGCCGCAAGGCGCGCGCGGCACTGGAGCGGGTAGGGCTTGGCGAGCGGCTGGGGCATATGCCCAACCAACTGTCCGGTGGGCAGCAGCAGCGAGTGGCGATTGCGCGCGCGCTCGTGACCGAGCCGAGCATCGTGCTTGCGGACGAGCCCACGGGGAACCTGGACTCGAAGAGCGGCATCGAGGTCATGGCCTTCCTTCAGCAGCTCAACCGCGATGAGGGCGTGACCATCGTGATCGTGACGCACGATGCCAACGTGGCCCGGCATGCGCAGCGCGTCGTCGAGATCAAGGACGGCCAGATCGTCCGGGATTTCCACGTCGATGACCGCATCGATGCTGAAGAGGAGCTTGCGGCGCTGGCGCGCGGGGCAGGAGCAGAGGCAGCGGAAGACGCAGGCGCCGTTGTCGCGGCGGCACAGGACGGAGGCGCGCAGTGAAGTTCGTGGAGAGCTTCCGCATCGCCTTGAAGGCCCTCAACGCGAACAAGGTGCGCAGTGCACTGACGATGCTCGGCGTGATCATCGGCGTTGCAGCGGTCATTCTGCTCGTCGCCATCGGCACCGGCGTGCAAGGGGAGATCACCGGCTCCATCGAGGGGCTCGGCTCCAATCTGTTGTTTGCCTTCCCCGGCAACTTCAGTGGCGGCCCGGGAGGCGGCGGAGGCGGCGGAGGCCCCGGATCGACCATTCGCAAGCAGTTCAGTCTCGACGATGCAGAACTGGTGCAGCGCAGACTGGGCGCCGATGCCATCGTGGTGCCGGTGGTGCAATCGGCGGGTGTCTTGAAGGCGGGCAACCGCACGGCGCGCTCCACGATTGCGGCAGCGAACGAACAGGGCGACCAGGTCTTCAACGCGGACTACGTGGCCGGACGCCACTACAACAAGAGCGAGTACTCGACGGGTGCGCGCGTGGTGATGCTAGGCGCGACTCCGGCCAAAGAGCTCTTTCCCGGCCAGAACCCCGTGGGCCGCGACCTGACGGTCAACGGCGAGCGGTTCACGGTCATCGGACTGCTCAAGGAACAGGGCGGCACGCTCTCGGGCGACCAGGACAACCAGATCTACATGCCGGTGACCACGGCGCAGCGCCTTCTTGCCACGAAGGTGATCTCGTCGATCATAGTGAAGGCGGTCGACGCCGAGAAGGTCGACCTGATCAAGGCGCGCATGGAACAAACCCTCAGGCCTCGCTTCCAAGACGAGTTCACCGTGTTCACCCAGGAACAGACGCTGGGCATCCTCTCGTCGCTGCTAGGGACGCTTACGGTGATGTTGGCGGGTATCGCCGGTATTTCGCTTCTGGTGGGAGGAATCGGCATCATGAACATCATGCTGGTGAGCGTCTCGGAGCGCACGCGCGAGATCGGTATTCGCAAGGCGGTCGGCGCACGTACGCACGACATCCTGAGCCAGTTCGTCATCGAGGCCATCGTGCTGTCGGTTGCGGGCGGCATGATCGGGGTGCTGATCGGTTGGGCGGGGTCGGCGGTGCTCACGCGGTGGGTCCCCACGGAAGTCACGTGGTGGGCGGTCACGGTGGCGTTCTTCTTCAGTGCGGCGGTCGGGGTGTTCTTCGGCGTCTATCCCGCTTGGAAGGCGTCTCGACTCGATCCGATCGACGCGCTCAGGTACGAGTAGGGGTGATCGGCCCGGTGGCGCGCTATGCAAGCGCCTACTCGGTGAAGTCCTCGGGGTCTACGTTCTCGAGGAAGTCACGGAAGCGCGCGATCTCTGCCTCGGCGGCCTCTACGGAGCCGGTCTCGACCACCGATTCGTCAGAGACGGCAGCATCGGCGAGGACCGCTTCGGCCACGAAGATGGGGGCACCCATCCGCACCGCCAGGGCGATCGAGTCGCTGGGTCGGGCATCGACAACACGCGTTCTCTCTTCGCCGCGAAGGGTGATCGCAGCGTAGAACGTGCCCTCCTCGACGCGCGTTATCTCCACGCGCTCGACGTAGGTGTCGAGGGTTTCGAGCACATCCTTGAGCAGGTCATGCGTCATCGGTCGCTTGAGGGGAACACCTTCAATGGCGAGCAGGATCGCGGTAGCCTCCGCTTGCCCGATCCAGATGGGCAGCAGGACGCCGGTGCCGGGCTCCTCTTCGAGCGGCTTGAGAATGATGACCGGTTGGTCAGAGCGCGGATCGACCGCCAGGCTGGCTATGCGAACCTGTCTCACCGCGCTCACCTCCGCTCGCACGCCGACGCCCCTGGGTAGTCTCTACCCTGTCAACGCATTGTAACCGTCGGCGCAGGGAGGGCACGCTTCCAAGGGGCCCCGTGGGCCGTGGGAAGAAGCGGTTGCGCGTTCGAGGCGTGTTCGATATGGTATGCGGGCGTTTTGCCCTAGCCGGGCCCGTAGCTCAGTTGGTTAGAGCGCACGGCTGATAACCGTGAGGTCGATGGTTCGAATCCATCCGGGCCCACCAATGCTTCACCTGAAGCCCTGCTCACACGAGTGGGGCTTTTTCACGCCCTGAAGCGGAAGGTAGGATTCCAGGGCGGCACATCAGATGGGTATTGATGGAAACACATGTCGTGGGCGGCGGGTGTCCGTGCCGTGATACTATCAACAAAGGACTCGACTGATAGTTTGGGGGCACGTTTTGAAGCGGCGAATTCTTGAACCCGCGCCAAGCGTTGACCTGAGCAGTTCGACACTCAGCGTGAATGAAGTGATGACTCTTGCACAGAATCCACTCGTGCGGGATGTTCTCAGGCGTGCAAACAGTGACTATCTGTTCTGGGATAAGTTCAAGCACATTCCGCTGCCCGAAGGACTCGACCCGAAGATCGCATGGTTTCTTCTGAAACTTACAAGGGCGCTGGATAGACGAGATACGCTCGTCGCCGATGTCGACGGGGGTACTTTCTCGTACTCGCTCACACCAGAGGTGCTGAGATGCCTTCACGAAATAGATAAACGAGCGGGCGGCAGTATCACCATGGACAGTGGGGGAATCCCCGAAGAGAACCGAAAGAGGTTTCTCGTCAACTCGCTCATGGAGGAAGCCATTGCTTCGAGTCAGATAGAGGGGGCTGCTACCACTACGCGGGTCGCCAAGGAGATGCTTCGAACAGGGCGAGCGCCTGCCGACCGCGCCGAACGCATGATCCTCAACAACTTCAAGACTATCCAGAGAATCAGGGATTTCGTCGCAGAGCCGATTACCCCTCAGAGGATTCTCGACTTGCAGGAATCTATGACCGAGGGAACATTCGACAACGCAGCGGACTCGGGGCGTTTTAGGACTGAGGACGATGACATCGTAGTGGTGGACGACAGGCGCAATGAGATTCTTCATACGCCGCCCCACGCGAGCGAGATAGAGTCGCAACTCCAGACGCTCTGCGACTACGCCAATAACAATGACGGCGACTTTGAGTATCCCGTCCTCAAGGCAATCGTCCTGCATTTCTGGCTCGCGTATCTTCACCCCTTCGTTGACGGGAATGGACGAACTGCTAGGGCGTTGTTCTATCTCTACATGTTGAAGCGCGGCTACTGGCTCTTTGAATACCTGGCGATTTCACGCGTCATTCTTGGAAGGCGGGGACAGTACGACAAGGCATACATCTATTCCGAGCAAGACGGCTGTGACATGACCTATTTTGTTACCTTTAACCTGCATGCTATTGAGCAGTCGCTGAACGAACTGCATGAGTACATGAGCAGAAAGGCGAGGGAAGACGAGAGTCTCCAGCGCAGCCTCAAGAGTAACCTCAAACTGAATCACCGCCAGCGAGCCATTCTGATTCGTGCGCTCAAAGACCCCGGCGTCCAAGTAACGATGGAGTCGCACGAAGCCTCGCACGATGTTGCGTATGCCACCGCACGGGCCGACCTGCTCTCGCTCGTCGACGACGGCTACATGGTTCAGAAGCGTATTGGCAGGAAGTATGTCTTCGTGCCCGCCCCAGATTTGAGAAGCATGATAAAGGCGAATGTCAGCGAGGTTTCCTGAGCCGCGACGTTGAGTCTGTTCGGTTGATAATTCATCTACTTCTTTGACCTGCGAAAACATCGCTGCTATCAGTTCATTATCGGTGGGTGCGAATGTTGATAACAAAGGAGTTCCAAACGCATGTTCGGTGATAGTGACCGCAACCACACGCGTTCCAGGCACCGGATAGTATCCAGGAACTGCCCGACTCTGAAGTAGCAGACAAAGTAGACTTAGTTATCGAGCGAAGTCGGCAGAAAATCATCACCCTTGGATGACATTCGTCCCATTCTCAGCGCTGGGAGATCGGAACGTAGGACTGCAGGGGCGAGACACTCTTGTACGCCGGCCGGATGATCTTGCCCCCGTCGGCGAGCTCCTCGAGCCGATGCGCGCTCCACCCCACTACGCGCGATATCGCGAACAGAGGCGTGTAGAGCTCTGCGGGGATGTCGAGCATCCGGTAGACGAACCCCGAGTAGAAGTCGATGTTGGCACTGACGCCCTTGAAGACCCGGCGCTTGGCAGAGACGATCAGCGGCGCGAGGCGCTCCACGCGGGTATGCAGCTCGAATTCCTCGCTGAAGCCCTTCTCGGACGCGAGCTGTTCGGCGTAGCGCCGCAGGATGACTGTGCGGGGGTCTGAGACCGAGTACACCGGGTGGCCCATGCCGTAGATGAGACCGGCACCGTCGAAGGCCTGCTTGTCCAGTACGCGATGCAGGAAGTCCGCGATCTCTTCGTCATCCTTCCAGTCGGTGATGTCCTCGCGCAGCGAGTCGAACATCTGGACCACCTTGAGGCTTGCGCCGCCGTGCCGCGGACCCTTCAGGGAGCCGAGCGAAGCAGCGATGGCGGAGTAGGTATCCGTGCCCGTCGACGAAACCACGTGCGTTGCGAAGGTCGAGTTGTTTCCCCCGCCGTGTTCGGCGTGCAGCACGAGCATCATGTCGAGCACGAGCGCCTCGAGCTTGGTGAAGGCGCTGTTCGGGCGCAGCATGTGCAGGAAGTTCTCGGCGGTCGAGCACTCCGGCTCGGGCCGGTGGATCACGAGGCTCTTGCCGTGGAACTCGTCGAGGTACGCCTGGTACGCGTAGACCGCAAGCATGGGGAACTTGGCGATGAGGTGCAGGCTCTGGCGAAGTACGTTGCGGGTTGACGTGTCATCAGCCGCCGGGTCGAGCGTGTAGAGTCCCAGCACCCCGCGCATCATCGCGCTCATGATGTCCTTGCTCGGCATGCGGAGAATCCCGTCGTGAATGAAGGAGCGTGGCATCCTGCGCATCTCGGACAGGTAGGCGCCGAACTCATCGAGCTGCGGGGTGGTCGGCAGTGAACCGAACAGAAGCAGGTAGGCGGTCTCTTCAAACCCCGCCTGTCCGGTACTGACGAAACCGTCAACCAGGTCGGTGACCTCGATGCCGCGATACAGCAGCTGCCCGGGGGCGGGAACCAGGTGGTCCCCTTCGCGTGCGGTCCCGACGACGTCACCGATCCGGGTGAGCCCGGCCAAGACGCCCCGACCGGCCTGGTCGCGCAGCCCGCGTTTCACGTCGTACTCGACGTACAGCCCCGGGTCGACGGGGCACTGCTGCTGGGCGATCGACGTCCAGTTGTCGAGCGCGGCATCGCGACCGTTGGGGTTCTCAATCGGCGCCGGTGTCACCGACGTGCAGGTCTCCTCAGCCATGGGGCTCCCTCTGTGCTGCGCCCGCTTGAGCTATCGAGCGGCATGTGTGCGTGTACTGGTAAGGCTACCCGAATATCGACCGATACGAGCATCGCAACCCGCAAAGAGGCGGATTGCGATGTCGCAGACGGGGATTCGAGGCGGGACTACTCGGTCGGCGGACGCCTGCGGCGACGCGTACGCTGCCGCGGTTCAGCGCCCGAACCGTTGGTGTTACCCGCGGTCACGGTGTTCCCTGACGACGTGCCGCCGGACGATGCTGCGGTGCTTCCCGCGCCCGTTGAGCGGCTGCGATTCGCGCCGGAGTGGTGGCTGCCGCTCGACTTCGCGCCGATGCTGGCCACGGTGTCGAGCGTGCCGGAACCCGTGGCACCTGCGCGGCTTGAGCCGCTGCGCCCTCCACCGCGGCGGTTGCGCTTCGGCTTGCCGCCGCCGGAACCGGCACCCTGCTTCGAGCCGCCCTGCTTGTTCGGCGATGCGGCCGAACGCTCGGGGTCAGGCACGACCCGCGCATCGCGGTAGGCGAAACCCGGATGGTCCTCGCAGGGGAGCGTGGAGCCGATGGTCTTCTCGATGTCGCGAAGCTGCTCGTGCTCTTCGGGAGAGTAGAGGGAGATGGCGGCTCCACTGCGTCCAGCACGGGCGGTACGGCCGATACGGTGGACGTAGTCCGCCGGTACGTTCGGTAGGTCGAAGTTCACCACGTGCGTGATGTCGTCGATGTCGATACCGCGCGAAACGACGTCCGTTGCCACGAGTACGTGCACGTGGCCCTTGCGGAAACTCTCGAGCGCTTTTTGGCGCTGTGCCTGGCTGCGGTTGCCGTGGATGGCGGCTCCGCGGACGCCCGCCTTGTCCAGCACGCGAGCGACGCGATCGGCGCGGTGCTTCGTCCGGGTGAACACGAGCACCTTCTTGAGGCCGTGCTCCTTCACGATCGAGAGAAGCAGATCCGCCTTGTCCTTGCCGCCGACCGGGTAGATGGACTGCACGATGGCCTCGACCGGCGTTGTCGCCGGGGAGACCTCGACGCGGGCCGGGTTGTCGAGGGTCGCCTGGATGATCTTCATGACCTCAGGTGACATCGTCGCTGAGAACAGAAGGTTCTGTCGGGTGGGCGGAACCTTGGCGATGATGCGCTTCACGTCCGGCCAGAAGCCCATGTCCAGCATGCGGTCGGCCTCGTCGAGCACGAGCACCTCGACCGAACCCAGGTTGCAGTCGCCCTGCGAGATGAGATCGAGCAGGCGACCGGGGCACGCCACCAGAACGTCGACGCCGCGCTTGAGGGCCTGCTTCTGCGGCTCGTAGCCCACGCCGCCGTAGACCACGGCCACGCGGTGACGGGTATGGCGGGCAACATCGCGGGCCACGCCCTCGATCTGGACGGCCAGCTCGCGAGTGGGGGTGACGACGAGCGCGCGAATGCCGCCGGGCTTGGCGGGGATGTTCTGCATGAGAGGCAGCACGAACGCTGCGGTCTTGCCGGTGCCGGTCTGGGCGATACCGACGACGTCGCGGCCGGCCAGAACGAGCGGAATCGCTTCGGTCTGGATAGGGGTGGGCACGGTGTAGCCCATCGAGCCCACCGCCTTCATCAGACGAGGGTCGAGACCCAGGTTGTCAAAACTCACGCGTATTCTCCTGTCTGTGCGCGCTCAAATAGAACCGCACTGCGTGTCAGACGCAGTCGATCCTGGTGGCACGCGCGACGTGGAGATGGCGCGATAGGATGAACCGAGTCTTGGGTGTTCGGACTCGCTCTTCGGAGTCCTGTGATGCACGTAGTATGCACGGTGCGCCGCGAAATAGCCAATTCAGGCCCGCGTCAGCGCTCCAGCCGCACCTGCATGACGTCGATCGTGCCCGCCTTGAAGCCGGCCTGGCAGTAGGCGAGGTAGTAGCGCCACATACGCATGAACCGCTCGTCGAAGCCGAGCGCCCGCACCCCCGGGGCGGCTGCCTCGAAGCGCTGGGCCCACTCCGACAGCGTTGCGGCGTAGCTGGCCCCGAAGAAGTGGGGCTCGCACATGCGCAGCCCTTGCGCCTCGGCGGCGACGCGGAAGCGCTCGGGGCTCGGCAGCATGCCGCCCGGGAAGATGTAGCGCTGGATGAAGTCGGGATGGTCGCGGTAATCCTCGAAGCGGGCGTCCTCGATGGTGATGCCCTGGATAGCGGCCGCCCCGTTCGGGGCAAGCAGATCCCGGACGCGGCCGAAGAACGTGGGCCACCAGCGTTCGCCGACCGCTTCGAACATCTCGATCGAGGCGATGCCGGTGAACTGACCGGTAATCTCGCGGTAGTCCTGCATCCGTATCTCGACGAGGTTCTCAACGCCGGCCCGCTCCACGGCGGCGACGGCCCAGTCGTGCTGCTCGGCCGAGATCGTCACGCCGGTGACCCGGCAGCCAGCCTCGCGTGCTGCGTGGATCGCGAAGCCGCCCCAGCCGCAGCCGATCTCCAGCAGATGGTCGCGCGATCCCGGCTGGAGCTGGTCGAGCAGGCGGTCCCACTTGCGCACCTGTGCGGAGCTCAGATCCTCGGCTCCCGGTTCGCAGAAGAGCGCGGACGAGTAAGCCATCGACTCGTCCAGCCAGAGCCGATAGAAGTCGTTGCCGAGGTCGTAGTGGTATTCGATGTTCTTGCGAGCCCCTGCAACGTCGTTGTCGCGCAGGGCGTGCCAGGCGCGGGTCGCTCTGGTCTTGAGTGAAGGTCGCGTCGGTTTGTGCGGGGGCATGTTGGCCACGCCCAGATCCAGGACGGACTGCAGATCCGGCGTGTCCCACACGCCGTCCAGGTATCCCTCGGCCAGCCCAAGGCCCCCTCCGGACAGGGTGCGCCGCGCGGCGACGGGGCTTCTGAGCACCACGGTGGCCGCGGGCCCGGGTAGCCGGCCGCGGATGACCCGCTCGCGTCCGTCTCGGCCCACGATGGTCAGCTCGCCTGCGCCGAGGCCGTGCCGCAGCGCGGTGAACAGGAGTTGTTCGGCGGGCGACGAGCTCACAGCGAGGTCTCCTGGGTTGGGGGAGGAGTGTGTGGAATCAAGGGTACCCGCTTCAGAATCAACTGCAACGCCTGCCAGTGGATCAGGATGAGCGCGCGTGCGCTCATCGGTCCCATGCGGCGGACTGCCCGTGCGATGCTCTCATCGGTCAGGGGCTGCTCGCCGAGCGCGATCGATGCGGTCAGCAGCCGAGCGTCATCGACGTGGTCGGTGATGGACACGGAGAGCTTGGTGCCCGGCTCCGATACGTGGAACTCGTATCTGACGTCCTCGAGGCGCACGAACGGGGAGACGAAGAAGGCCTTCACGTGCGTGGGCTGTGCCTGCCAGTCGTAGACGCCGCCGTTGTTGTGCAGCAGGTAGTTGTGGTGGTCGCGATACGTGTTCTGAACCTCGGCAAGAACCGCTCGGGGCTGGCCGTCTGCGCTGAAGCAGTACCAGAACGATACGGGGTAGAACCGGAAGCCCAGCACGCGGGGAAAGGTCAGCAGGCACACCCGGCCACCGTCCAGGTCGATACCGGCTTGGGCGAGCACCGCGTCGATCCAGGGCCGGAGTGCAGAGCCGTCCCGGGGACCGTGGTCGACGTCCCACACGCTCACCGTTGCTCGCCGATTGTGTCCGAACCGAGCGAGCGAACCATCGAGCTCGTCGAGCTCCGCGAGGTCGACGTAGACGTAGTAGAGGCCGTAGGAGAACCGCCTTTGCACGGGAGTCGTGCGGACGTGCGTGACCGTTCCCTGGTAGAGGCGGCTGTTCACTCCGTGACGCTCCCCGGACGCTGAGCCGGACGCTGTTCGGGCACGCCGGCCACCTCGGGTGGCAACTCGCTGCGCGGGATCTTGCGCGTCTGGCCGAGCAACGGCACCGGCGCGCCGGCAAGCGTCATCGTGCGCGTCGGGTCGAGCTGGTCGCCCCACGGCAGGGTCGCCCCCAGCGCCTCGGCGACACGGACGCCTGACAGGATGCCGTCTTCATGGAAGCCGTAGCGCGTCCACGCCCCGGCGAACCACACGCGGTCTGCGCCCTGGATGCGGGGCAGTGCCGCTTGTGCCGCCACGGCCTCGCGGGAGTACATCGGGTGGTCGAAGCTCAAATGGGCCAACAACGTGCCCTCTGCAGGCTCGTGGTCACGGTTGAGCGTCTCGAGGACGGAAGGCGCTCCCTCAGGCAGGGACTGCAGGGTGTTGATGCGGTAGGTGAGGCGCAGCAGCGCCTTGTCGATCTCGCTGCCCTCGGAGTACCAGTTCCACGATGCCCACGCGCGCTTGGAGCGCGGCAGGAAAGACTCATCGCTGTGCACGACCACGTCGTTGGGCCAGTACTCGAAGGCCGAGAGCACAGCGCGCTCGGCGTCACTCATCGCCTCGCCGAGGATCTCGCGGGTCTGGGGAGGATGGCAGGCGAACACGACCTGGTCGTAGGACTCGACTCGGTTCGCGGTGTGAACCCGCACCCCGGTAGCGGTGCGCTCCACCCGCTCAGCTCCTTCGCCGGTGAACACCTCGCCGGAGAGCGTGCCGCCGACAGCGTCAAGATAGCGCTTGGCACCACCCTTCACCGACAGCCACGCCGGCTTGCCCAGGATGTGCAGCAGGCCGTGGTTGTCGCAGAAATGCAGGAAGGTGAGGGCGGGGTAGTCCACCATGTCACCGGGAGGTGTGGACCAGATCGCGGCGCCCATCGGGATGAGGTACCAGTCGGTGAATGCCTTGCTGTACCCCTCGCGCTCCATCAGCTCACCCAGCGAGAGATCGGCGACCGTGGGGTCGGACATGAGCCGGTCGGCGTTTCGAGACAGGCGCAGCACGTCGGCCAGCATCTGCAAGAAACGCGGGTTCGTGACGTTCTTGCGCTGAGCGAACACGGTATCGAGACTGGTTCCGCTCCACTCGATGTCCTCGTCGGCCAAGGAGACCGAGAAGCTCATGTCGGCGTCGGCGGCATCGACGCCGAGGTGCTCGAAGAAGCGCGTGAGGTTGGGGTAGGTACGTCGGTTGAAGACCATGAATCCGGTATCCACCGGGAACGTGAGCCCGCCCGCCGTCACGTCCAGGGTGTGGGTGTGCCCGCCCAGACGATCGGAGACCTCGTAGACATCCACGTCGTTTGCCGGGGACAGCAGCCACGCGGCCGACATACCTCCGATACCTGACCCGATCACTGCGATGCGCATCGACCAATCCCCCTGCTCGTGGTGTAGGGCGGCTAATGGACATATACATCCTAGCGCTATTCATCTTTCCCTAACCTGAGGTCGGAGGGCGTTGTGGCCACCATTCTCATCACCGGAGTGTCGACCGGAATCGGCAAGGCGTGTGCGGCGCGATTCGCGCAGGCCGGCTGGACAGTGGTCGGTACGGTCCGGGATCCGTCGCGCTACCCTGACGGCCTGGAGGGGTGCTCGTACGTCGAGGCGCTTGACTTGGAGCGCGAGGGCTCCGCGTCCGCGCTTGCGGCAAGGGTGATCGAGCAGGTCGGGTGTCCGGACGTGGTGCTCAACAATGCGGGCGTCTTGCAGTTCGGCCCGCTTGAGGAGATAGCGGCCGAGGAGTTGAAGATGCTGTATCAGGTCAACGTCTTCGGACAGCTGGAGCTGATACGGGCGTTGTTGCCCGCGATGCGGCAGCGTCGGAGCGGCACGATCGCCAACGTGACGTCTCTGGGCGGGCGAATCGTGTTTCCGTTCTTCGCCGGGTACAACTCCACGAAGTGGGCGCTTGAAGGGGCCAGCGAGGGGCTGTGGCACGAACTGAAGCCGTTCGGGATACGCGTGAAGGTGATCGAGCCGGGGTTCGTGCAGACGGCGATCTGGGGCAAGGTCCTGCCCGATTCAGACGAAGGGCTGCCCGGATCTCAAGCATACCGACCGTCCGTGAAGTCGATGCGGGCTTTCGAGTCGTCGATAACCGACCGTACGACGCCTGAGGCCGCGGCCGATGAGGTGTTTCGTGCGGTCACCGACGACAGCGACAGGTTGCGCTACCCGGTCGCGGCATATGCACGGCCGATTCTTGCCGGGCGGCGATTCTTCGGCGACCGTGCGTTCATGCGCTTCTTCCACCGCCGCTGGATGGGCGGCGCCCAGAAGACGTGAGCCATCACCCGCCGAGCAGGGTGACCAAGACCTCGTGACGCCGACCGTCGTCTGTCAGCGGAACCGTGAGAGCATCGGACCGCACCCCGTCCAGTGAGACGTGCGCCACTCCCCGGTTGACGCCGCGCGGGTTCTCCACCGTGATCGCATACGTCGTCGACCCGAAGCGGTACGCCATGGTGTAGCGCGGCCAGTGCTTGGGGATGCACGGGTCTACCGACAGGTGGGGCGATCCCTCGATGCTTCGGACGCGGAATCCGAGCAGCGTGTTGAGCGCGACGCGGTAGAACCACGAAGCCGAACCGGTGTACCAGGTCCAGCCGCCTCGGCCCGTGTGGGGCGCGACAGCGTACACGTCGGCGGCGATGACGTAGGGCTCCACCTTGTAGCGCTCGACGCCCGCCGCATCGGAGGCGTGGCGGATGGGGTTGATGAGGTCGAGCAGAGCCGCTCCCTCGTCGCCGTCGCCCCTCAGCAGGTGGGCCAGCGCAACCCACACCGCGGCGTGCGTGTACTGGCCCCCGTTCTCGCGCACGCCGGGTACGTAGCCCTTGATGTATCCCGGGTCGTGAGCCATACGGTCGAACGGGGGCGTCAACAGGGCGATCAGCCCATCCTCGCGCCGCACGAGCTTCTCTTCGACGCTGTCCAGAGCCGTGGCCGACCGCTCGGGATCGCCGAGACCCGAGATCGTCGCCCACGCTTGTGCGATCGCGTCGATGCGGCACTCCTCGCTGTCACGTGAGCCGAGCGGGGTCCCGTCATCGAAGTACGCGCGGCGGTACCACGCCCCATCCCATGACGTCTCCTCGACCGACGCTGCAAGCGTCGTGGCCCACTGCTGATACTCGGTGGCGCGCCCGATCTCGCCGCGGTGCTCGCACACCGGGGCGAAGCGCATGAGCACGTGGCCGAGGAACCAAGCGAGCCAGACGCTCTCGCCGCGGCCCTCGTGGCCCACGCGGTTCATGCCGTCGTTCCAATCGCCACCGCCCATGAGGGGCAGCCCGTGTGCACCGGTCGGACGTCCGGCCTCGAGCGCTCGGATGCAGTGCTCGTATACGCTGACCGCCTGCTCGCTCACGGCCGGCTGCTGGTAGGCGTCCTCCGCGTCCGGCGCAAGTAGTTGGGCGTCCAGAAATGCGGTCTTCTCGTCGAGTACGCCGTAGTCGCCGGTGGCGTCGAGGTACTCCGCGACCACAAGTGGCAGCCAGTGTCGATCGTCGCTGATGCGGGTGCGGACGCCGCGCCCCGAGTACGGTTGCCACCAGTGCTGGACGTCACCTTCGGGGAACTGATGGCGGCTGGCCTCGAGGATCTGAGTACGCACGAGATCGGGTCGCACAAGCAGGAGCGCCATCACGTCTTGGAGCTGGTCTCTGAAACCGAACGCCCCGCTGGACTGATACGTCGCCGTTCGACCCCACAGGCGGCAGGCGGTCACCTGATAGAGAAGCCGGCCGTTGACGAGAAGGTCGAGACGGTCGTCGGGCGTGTCGACTTCGACGGTGCCGAGCAACTCTGACCAGAAGGATCGGGCGCGTGCGAGCTCGGAGGTGACGGCCCCGCTTCGCCTGAGCCGTGCCACCAGTTCGCGACACTCCTCGAGGGTGTTCGTCTGCCCGAGCAGGAAGGAGACCTCGGCCGATTCGCCCGGCTCGAGGGCGACGCGCGTCATCAGCGCGCCGCAGTTGTCGTGGTACCGTCCCGAGGTGCCGCCAAGATGCGTGCGGTGCAGGGCGGCGGGGTCGCTCGCCCGTCCGTTTCGACCGATGAACTCGCTGCGGCTGGCGGTCCACGAGTGCAGCTCGCGGTCGCAGGCGAGAAACGCGCATCTCCCGGGGAAGTCGAAGTTGAAGTGGTTGTGTGCCGTGAGGATGTCAGCCTCGGCATCGAACCAGGTGACGACAAGCTGCTGGGCCTTGGACCGCGAGTCGCCGAGCACCCACTCGACCAGCTGCGTGACACTCAGATGCCTGCGGCGAACACCCTCGTTGGTGAGCGTGAGGCGGCACACTCGTACCGGGTCGTCGGCGGAGACGAACCAGTCAAGCTCGTGCCGGATCCCCTGCGTCGTGTGCTCGAAGCGGGTGGCGCCCTGGCCGTGACGTATCACGTAGGGTCCTGGCGTCCGCACGGGTAGGGGCGTGGGGCTCCAGAACTCGCCGGTCTCCTCATCACGGATGTAGAGAGACTCTCCGGACCCGTCGGTGACGGGATCGTTGTTCCAGGTGGTGATGCGGTTCTCGTGGCTGTTGAGCGCCCACGTGCAGCCCGCGCCTGCCTCTGACACCGTGGCGCCGAAGGTGGGGTTGGCGAGCACGTTGATCCAGGGGGCGGGCGTCGTCTGCTCTCCCTCGAGCACGATCACGTACTCGCCGGTCTTAGGATCGAAGCCGCCGATGCCGTTGTCGTGAGTCAGAATCGGACGCTCGAGCGCGGATGCGGGGTGCTCTTCCGGATCACGCGAGCGGATGAAGCTGTCGGGCATCTCCGGGTAGGTGCCGCGCCGGTTGAGCTGGAGTTCGATGGTGCCGGCGTCGCCGTCGAGTGTCGCACGCGCCACGGACAGCAGCAGGTTCAGCACGTCAGGATGCATCTGGTCACAGCGTCGCAGGAACACCCCGCCGGGCTTGTCCAGCATCTGGAGTGCGTGGCCCGTGCGCACGAGCAGCCTCAGGCGATCGTCAAGCTCGTCGGCGTAGCCCGTCGGGCGGGTGTTGAGTACGACCAGATCGGCCACAAGCCCCTTGTGGCGCCAGTACTGGTGCGCCAGCAGGGCCTGGCGAACGAGCGGCGCGTGCTCGAGCTCCTCGACGCGCACGAGCAGGATGGGGTTATCGCCCGAGATGCCGATCGACCACAGCCCGTCGATGCGCAGTCCGTTCTCGCACGGCGTCTTGATCTTGAGCTTCGAGTAGGGGTCGGTAAGCAGCAGCCGCGAGGCGAGCCGCTCGAGGGTGACCGCCTCGCGCGGAGAGATGCCGAGGTCCCGAAGCTCCAGCTGGCTCGCGGTCCACGCAAGGTCGATGGCTCGCTGGCACGTATGGGTGTCGTGATACTTCTCGGTGAGACGCACCGCCGCTTCGCGCGTGGAAGCGACCCCGGTGGCGAAGACGAGACGGACCGTCTCGCCGGGAGGCACCTTCACTGACTGGCGTAGGGCGCAGCACGGATCGAGCACCGCGCCGGCCGAGCCGGAGAGCGGACCACCCTCAAAGACGGCTGCGGGTGAATCCTGTGCGCGAAGGCGTCCGAGGAATGCTGCCCGGTCGGTCTCGAACGACCACTCGCACGCACCGGTGTCGCAGGCCACGAGGTGCAGGCCCCACAGCCGCTCCTCGGTGGATGAGCGAGGCCTGCGGGTGAACAGCAGCGCGTGCGTCGAAGGGAGCGCTTCGGTCTCCACGAAGAGGTTCGAGAATGACTTGTGCGCCTGATCGGCCCCCTGCGCGGCGAACGCTATCTCGAAGTACGACGTGATCTCAAGGGAGCGCGGCGTTCGTCCGCGGTTGGTGATAGCCAGTCGACGCACCTCGACGTCATCCTCCGGCGACACGGCCACTTCGATGTGCGTCTCGAGGTCGCCGTCGGTCCGGTGGTACTCAGCCTTGTCGGGCGCGAACGTGACGTGGTAGAAGTCCGGCGCGGTCGGTACGGGGTTGCGCGGCGCGGAGAAGACGTGGCCCGATTCGGCGTCTCGCACGTAGAAGAACGTGCCCCAACAGTCACGCGTCACGTCTTCCCGGTAGCGGTTTATCGCAAGGTCGTTGCAGCGCGAGTAGCCTCCGCCCGCGTTGGTGACCATCACCGAATAGCGGCCGTTGGACAAGAAGTGCGTGGCGGGCACGGCGGTGGGTGCTGCCGGGTAAGTGCGCGTGACCGGCGGCGGCAGTTCGCGCACGGACCGCACTTCGCGGACCTCTTCGACGTGGGGCTCCACGACCAGTGCGTTGCGGGGCACCCGTTCCTGCAGCAGCAGCTCGGCGGAGACGACGAGCGGGTCGCCGTGGAAACGGGTCTGCATGCACGCCCCGGCGAGCGTGTTCGTGAGCGCGACGAAACTCATCCCCTGGTGGTGGGCGAAGTACGCGCGAACGACCGCGCGCGTCTGGCCGGCGGGAACACGACCGGGGGTGTAGTCGAGCGCTTCGTAGAGGCCGTAGGCGCCTTCTCCGCCCGCTTCGCGGATAGCCGCCAGGTTCGCGGTGACCGCCGCAGGAGCCACCGGTAGTGCCAGCACCGAGGCGTACGGGGCGATGACGATGTCGTCGGACAGCCCACGCTTCAGCCCGAGCCCCGGGACCCCGAACGCCTGATACTGGTAGGTGAGGTTCACATCCTTGGCGTTGAAAGCGCTCTCCGAGACGCCCCAGGGGACACCTCGGTCGGAGCCATACGCGATCTGGCGATCCACCACTACGCGGTACGTCTCGGACAGCAGCGTTCCGGGCCAGTCGCGCATGACGAGCAGCGGCATGAGGTACTCGAACATCGAGGCCGACCAACTCACGAGCGCGCGGCCCTGAGCCGTCTTCGTGAGCGAGCGCCCCAAGCGGAACCAGTGCTCCTGAGGCACGTCGCCCTTTGCGATGGCGAGGAAGCTCGCCAGCCGGCACTCGCTCGCCACAAGATCGTAGTAGCTGCCGTCGAGGCGACCCTCAGAGAGGTTGTAGCCGATGGAGAAGAGCTGCCGATGCGGGTCGTAGAGCATGCCGAAGTCCGTGTGTTCCCACATCTCGCGCGCGATGTCGGAGCTCAGGCGCAACCGTGCGAGGAGCTGGACCGCCGTCGGGCGCACCTCCCGGATTCCCGCCGCCACCGCGCTACTCCACGCCGCCACCGCACGATCCTCACCCGCAGCGTGCTCATCAAGGGCGGCCAGCACCGCGCCGAGGCCTTCGGCCAGCCCTGTCAGACTCGGAACGTGCACGAGCAGCGGCTGGAGGTCGGCATCGGAGCGCACCGTCCCGGGCACTTCGGACAGACGTCGGGCCCACGGAGCGAGTTCGAGCACGAGTTCCAGCGGGCGGTGCACGGCCCGAGAAGCATCCGCGACTGAGGCGCGGAGTCGTTGCAGCGGGGTCGAGGGCACCGGGGGGCTGTCCGCCGCGAGTTCTGATGTTTCGTGGGGGCCGGGGAAGGCGTCCGGCCCCGGCTCGGAGAGCGCTGCCGCGCAGGCGACGGCCTCATCAGCGAGAGCCGTCAGGCGAACCAGGAGTGCGCTCCACCCGCCGAGGTCGGCCGGAGGCTCCGTCAGGGAGAGAGCGCGCTCGAGGGCATCGAGCGCCTCCCGGCAGCCGTGAGACGCGCTCTCCGGACCGAGCCGGTCCTGAGCGGCGACGAAGTCCTCAAGAGCGAGGCGGACCGCGTCACGAGCCCCGGATAGCACCTGGGGACCGACAAGCGGCGCCTCGCTCGCCTCGAGCAGTCCCACGCGCAGTACGAGCAGGTGACCGGCGAGGTTGCCGGAGTCCACCGTCGACACGTACGCGGGGTGCAACGGTTCGAGGGTGCGGATGTCGTACCAGTTATAGAAATGCCCGCGAAAGCGGTCCAAGCCTGCCATCGAAGCCAGGACGGCAGCGACCCGTTCGACCATCCCGTTCAGGGTGAGGTACCCCAGGTCGTATGCCCCGAGGTAGGTGATCAGCTGCAGACCCATGTTCGTGGGTGAGGTGCGCCATGCCACGACGCCGCCGGGGGATTCTTGGAAGTTGTCGGGTGCGAGGTGGTGGCCGTCGGCCACGACGAACGCATCGAAGAACCGCCACGTCTTGCGGGCGATTCGGCGCAGCGCCAAGGTCTCGCGCTCACTGAGAGCATCGGGTGCCGCAGGAGGGGTGTCTTGCGATAGCCACCACGCCGCGAAGGGGGAGGCAAGCCAGAGCAACGCCACGGGAAGTGCGGTCAGAAACCGCGTCGGCACCAGCGCCGCAACCGCAACAATCCCCAAGCATACGATGACCGCTGCGGGCGCCATCGTCCGGACGAACGCCCGTGGGGTGGTGCCTGCGCGAGCCTGCGCATCGGCGGCGGTCTCCCATTCCAGCAGGTGCTGATGCGAGACGAAGAGCCGCCAGACAGAGCGCACGGCAGCATCGGTGGCCAGGTAGGCTTGGTGAGGCAGCGTCGAGAACGCGAACAACTGCCGCACGGTGTTCGAACGGAGGTCCCGCGCCACTCCGGGCAAGGAAGCAGACAGGGGGAGCGTGCGCGGGCGCGTGACCACCGCATCGACGAACGAGAAGAGCGCCGGGAACAGGACCGCGAGCAAACCTGCGAGCGGCCACCAGAGAGCGGCTTCGGGCACAAGTCCCCAGCCGACGATCACGAGAAGCAGGGTGGCGAACGGCACGACCGACCGGCGCAGGTTGTCGAGGATCTTCCACTTATGGAGGCCGGAGAGGGGGTTGTCGATCACCGAGCCATCCGCAACGCGAAGGCGGGGCGCGAGGAACGGCAGGGTCTGCCAGTCGCCACGAATCCAGCGATGCAGCCGGGATGCCGCAGCCAGGTAGTTGGGAGGGTACTCGTCGAGCACCTCCACGTCGCTCGCCAGAGCGGTTCGTACGAACGATCCCTCGACCAGGTCGTGGCTGAGTAGGGTGTTGTCCGGGAACAGGCCCTCAAGCAGCCCGTGGAACACATCGATCTCGAAGATACCCTTGCCGGTGAACGACCCCTCACCGAATACGTCTTGGTAGGTATCGGAAATGGCGTTCGCGTAGGGGTCCAGTCCGGGCACGCCCGAGTTGAGGGCCGCGTAGCGGCTCCGCGCAGCTCCGCTGATGGTCATGCTGACGCGTGGCTGTACGAGCCCGTAGCCACGCCGCACGCGCCGTTCCCCGTGTTCGAGCCGCGCTCGATTCAACGGGTGGGCGATGGTGCCGATGAGCTTGCGCGCGTCATCTCGAGGAAGCAGGGTGTCGGCGTCCAGGGTGATCGCGTACACGCACGAACGCCGGAAGTCGGCGTCTCCGAGCCTCACGCAGAAGGAGGTCTTGGGGTCGCCGCGCATCTCGCGCACCAGCTCCACGAGCGCACCGCGCTTGCGCTCCCATCCCATCCACGTTCCCTCGGGCTCGTTGAAGCTTCGTGCCCTGACGAGCAGGTGGAACGGACGCACGCCGTGCTCGGCCCCGTAGCGCTCGTTGAGTTCGGACACGCCTTGAACGGCCGCCTCGATGACGGCGTGGTCACCGGGGGTCGTGGCTTCTGAGGCCCCCTTCAGATCTCCGAGGACGCCGAACGCCACATTCTCGTCACGGTTCGCGAGGTAGGCGACTTCAAGGTTGGCGATGACGCTTCGTGCCGCTGCAGGCGAGGAGAGCAGCGCCGGCACGATCACGAGGGTACGGGCATCTTCGCCGACGGGCTCGCGGTGGTCGAGCTTGGGCAGCAATCGTGCCGGGAAGACGAGGGAGGCCAGCCGGTTCATCAGAGCGACGGCGACCTCCGAGAGGGGAATCACCGCCAGAAGCACCACAACGGTCGCTTGCCACAACTCGGCCCCTGCACCGAACGCGAGCAGCGCGGTCACTGCCAGCAAGACGGCCTCCATCACGAGGAGCGTGCCGCCGTAGAACAGCCCGCGATTGCGCAACGGTCCGCGGTAGAGCATCTCGCGCTTCCGCTGACGATAACCCACCCGTCGCTCGAGCTCGGGACGGCCGCCTGCTATCAGCCACCAGCCGACGTGGCCGCGCACCTCGTCAGCCGGATCGGCGACCAAGGCGCCACGGCAGAGCGACACGACCTCCTCTGCCAGCTCGATCTCGGTGCGGTCACATCGGTGGGCCATCGCCTCAAGAGCGTGTCGATACCGGTCGCGGCTCTCGAAACCCATTGCGGAGTAGGTGTGAGAGGGGTCGTGGCGCAGGGTCGCCTCCACGAGGCTCACGCGCTCGAAGAACTCCCGCCACCCGTAGGCATCGAGGAACCGGATGGCCGTGATGGCATTGGCGATGGAGACCTGGTTGGCGGCTTGGAGCTGCTGGGCTTCGGTTGCCGCCTCGTCGAGGGATATCCCTTCCGAGAGGAGTCGATGTTCGAGCCACGTGTTGACGGTGCCGGCGCCGGGCGCCAGGTCGCTCAGGCGGTGGGAGAGTCTCACGTAGAACGGCGCAGTACGCCCCGAGGAGGCGACATCGAGCTCGGCCAGGAGCGCCGGCAGCTGCGACGGGTCATCTTGGCCGGTGAGAAGCAGTCTTTCCGCCCAGGCGTCAGCATCTCGCTCCTCGCGCTCAGACAGCACGACAGCGCGAGACAGACGTCTGAGGTTCTCCACGATTCCGATGCGCAGGACGATCGGCACGGCCCACACTTCGCCGATGGAAAGGGGTGCTACATCCTGGTAGCCGTCGACGAACGCCAGAAGGCGATCCTCGTCTAGGCGGGAGTCGGTATGGGCGATGAGCGTGAGCAGCGCGTCATAGATCCGGGGCATCTCGGCGTGCTCGCCCGATGCCAAGCGTGGCAGTTCGACGCCGTACCGTGCCGGCAGGTCCTCGTGGACCAGGAGCACCTGCTCCTCGATGAGGTAGTAGTTGTCGAGGAGCCACTCGCCAGCCGGTGGAGCCGCGAGGCCCTGGCGGACCGCGAGGTTCAACTCGGAGTTGTCCGACGCGAGCGAGCGAGCGGCGTTGGCCATGAGTGCGATGAGCGGTGTGGTGCGGGGCTTGTCGGCGGTTGTCCAGCGCTGGGTCGCCGCAACGCCGCGCGCTTCGTCCGCCAGCCGCTCGGTTGAGAGCAGCTCCGCGCGCAGCGGGAAGTCCTCCTGCGCTACGACGCGCGGGATCTCGGTAGCCGATTCAGCCTCGCCGTGCAACGGGCCCCCTCAGGTGCGCGCGCAGGGTGGCGCGCGCGTTGCAGTATGGTTGCGATGGTACGTGAGATTATCCCCGAGTGGGGGACGTAAGAGCCACGCTTGCTAGCAGGATACCCATGGGGGTATACTGAGCGGCGCAGATTCGGACAACGAGGAGTATGGATGAAACCTAAGACGATGGTGTGGATAGTGGTGGGAGTGATCGCTGCGGTAATCGTCGGCTGGAATCTTTTCAGGCCCGCCGCGGGCGGCATAGAGAACGTTGACGCGCAGGAAGCCAAGGCAGTCATCGCGAAGGGCGCGCAGATCGTCGACGTCCGCACGCCCGGAGAGTTTCAGCTCGGGCGCATCGCGGGCTCCATCAACGTTCCGCTGGACCAGTTGGAGCAACAGGCCGCAAGTTGGGACAGGAACGCAACCTACCTCGTCTACTGCGCCACGGGCGATCGGTCGGTCAGCGCCGTCGACATCATGCGGGCCTTGGGATTCACGAGCATCGCGCATCTGAGCGCCGGTGTCGCGTCATGGCCCGACCCCCTTGAGACCGGCGATGCAGCTGAAGGTGCGGACAGCCAGCGCATCGCCACAAGCGGCAAGCCCGTGATGGTCGAGTTCTTCACCGACAGTTGACCCGCCTGCATCGAGATGAAGCCCGTGGTCGATGGGCTAGAGGCGAAGTACGGCGACAAGGTGGAGTTCCGGCGGCTCAACGTCGAGTCGGACGCCAACGCCAATCAACTCGCGAACTCGCTGGGTGTCACCGGTGTACCCACTTTCATCTTCGTGAACGCGGACGGCGTGCAAGCGGGCCAGATCGTGGGAAGCGCTCCGGAGGCGAAGCTGGCCGAGGCACTCGACGGGCTGCAGTAACGCCGAGACCCCGCAGGCTCCTTTCATCGCATGATGCTATCCGAACGGCGCTCAAAGGGCGCCGTTCGTCTGTTGTGTGAGGAATAGACGCTTCTAAGGGGAATACTGATAGCGAGCGGGGGTGACCCCGTGGTCACGATGGGCTTGCGAAAGGAGACCCGCCCGAATTGGATTCGACGTTGGAAGTCGAACACACGACCGGGATGGCAGATTCAAGCCCTGCGGCAGCGTCGTTTGAGTAAGCGTAAGTCGAAGAATCGTTTGCGTGTGAGAGGTGCCCGTGAATCGGGCGCAACAGAAGTGAGTGTTTCGAGTCACCTGCAGTGCCGACGTTTGCCGAAGGTGCCCGGCATAAGCCTGATAGCCTGAAGGGAATGAGGGCGCTAGCGAAGATTCGCCCGATAGTTCCCGAGAATAGCCCTAGTGAGGGGCCGCACAGGCGCAGCGAAGGCCATCCCCGTCACGTGTTCAGCCCGAGGCCTTGAAGGCCCGGACAAAGAGAGAGGGCGGATCCGTACGATAGGGTCCGCCTTCTTCTTTCGTGCTCCCCTGGAGGCGGCGCCCTCCCTCGTGTCGGTGCTACAAAGCTTCGCTTCCGGTCTCGCCGGTCCGGATGCGCATCGCTTGCTCGACCCCGGTCACGAAGATCTTGCCGTCTCCGATGCGACCCGTACGCGCCGCTCGCGCGATGACATCGAGGCAATCGGCTACCTCATGCTCGTTGACCACCACCACCACCGTGACCTTGGGAAGCAGATCGACCACGTACTCTTCTCCGCGCCACTGCTGGGTCACGCCGCCTTGGATGCCATGGCCGCGCGCTTCGTACACGGTCATGCCCCTGACCCCGAGGTCCGCAAGCGCGGTCTTCACGTCCTGGAGACGCTCCGGCCGGATCGTGGCTTCAATGCGCTTCATAGTGAGTCCCTTGAGACCACACAGGCGGTGGTCGTTTTCATCGCGAGACGATGTCCGGTCGAGCGGTCACAGGCTCACTTGACCTGCGGGCATATCGAACCAGCTCCCTGTTTCGCCGATGGCGAGGGGGTGTTTCGAGTTCATGAACTTTGAGCGACGTGCGCGTGAAGGCGGATGACGACCGTGAGATGCCTGCTCTCGTCGCGTCTATCCTGCTATAATCTCCCGCGCACGGGGACGTAGCTCAGCTGGGAGAGCACGGGCTTTGCAAGCCTGAGGCCGAGGGTTCGAGCCCCTTCGTCTCCACCAGGCGATACGTGAGGGCGGGCAGCGAAAGCTCGCCCGCCCTCACTTCTACGAAGGGACAGGGCGCGCCATGAAACGCTCACGAATCCGAACCGTGGTCCTTGTGATGGCGCTGACGCTCCTCGTGGGCCAGACCGTGCCCGCCGGCGCCGCTTGAGGACCTGTCGTGCCGGACTGTGGGTCCGGAACCACCGTGGATCGCACGCCCCCGCTCACCACGATTCACGGGCTGGAGTGGGGCTGGCACGCTGATGCGGGCCCCGTGACGCTCTCGCTGTCGGCCTTCGAGGCGTCGAGCTCGCCCGTCGTCACGTACTACCGTATCGGCGGGGGGCCGGTCATCACCTATATGGCACCCTTCGATGTCTCAGCTGAAGGCACTACCACCGTCCGCTTCTGGTCACAGGACAGTGCAGAGACGCCCAACACCGAGCTCGAGCAGACTCGCTACGTGCGCATCGATCGCGGAGCCCCCACGCTGACGACCGTGCCGCTCGCCGAGTACCGTGGACCAGCGGTCGTGAGGTTCGGTCTGTCGGACGCACACTCGGGTGTTGGTTTCGCCGCGTGGAGACTCAACGGAGCACAGCTGAGCGGTGTTGCGCCGACAGGGGGTTCGGTGACGGTCAGCGCACCCGGGGCGCATGTGCTGTCCTGGACGGCGCTCGACAACGCGGGCAACGAGTCCACCGGCGCCGCGAGCTTCACGGTGAAGCGCACCCAGACACTGGTACGCACCCCCGCCAGGTCGGCGCTGACACTGAGGCGCGTGCGCGGCGTGGTGACCTATCGTGCTGCGGTCACGGTCAGGGCGACGCCCGAGACGGCGCCCTTCACCGGTAGCGTGCCACTGGCCGGCAAGCAGGTGGTGTTGCAGCGCAGCACCGACGGACGCACGTGGAAGACCGTCGCAACCCGCACGACGTCTGCGGCCGGCACGGCGAGCTACAGCGTACGGATCACCAAGGCGGGCAAGGCGCGCTATCGCTGGTATTCGCCGAGCAGTGTGTCCGCCGCCGCCGGTGCCTCGCCGATCACGACAGTCACCGTCAGGTAGCGGTTCGGATCGCCGTTTCGGATAGGTGCCTGCGTTCGGCATCGTCTACGATGGGCGGCATGACCCCCCGTATCGAACCGAAGACCTACGTCATGATCGCGATCGCCCTGCTGTTGTGGGCGGCGGCGTTCGCCGGAATCCGTGCCGGGCTAGAGAGTTACGGCCCCGGGCAGCTCGCGCTGCTTCGTTTCGGCACGGCCTCTGTCTGCGTGGGCTTGTGGGCCCTTGTGACGCGGATGCGCCTGCCGGATCGGCGTGACCTACCGGTCATCGTGTTGGCCGGGTTCGTCGGTATCAGCGTCTATCACACCGCGCTGAACTTCGGCGAGCAGACCGTTCAGGCCGCCGCCGCGGCGCTGCTCATCTCGTCGAGCCCGGTGTTCACCGCCCTGCTGTCCCGGCGCTTCTTGAGCGAGAAGCTCGGTCGATGGGGCTGGGCCGGCATTCTCGCCTCGTTCGCGGGCGTGGCGCTGATCTCGTTCGGTCAGGGCGAGTCGCTCGCATTCGATCCCAACGCGCTGCTCATCCTGATTGCGGCGATAGCCGCCTCGCTCTACATGATCGTGTCCAAGCCGCCGCTTCGACACTACTCGGGGCTGGAGTTCACGACGTACGCCATCTGGGCGGGTACCGTGCCGCTTCTGTTCTTCACTCCGGGGCTCATCACACAGATTCCCGAGGCGACCGCTTCGGCGACGATTGCGGCGATCTTCCTCGGGATATTCCCGGGCGCTGTCAGCTACGTCCTGTGGAATCTGGCGCTTGCCAAGATGCCGGCAAGCCGGCTGGCGGTGTTCTTGAACTTCCAGCCGGTCAACGCGGCTCTCATCGCCTGGCTCTGGCTCGGCGAGGTGCCGTCGCTCATGACGGCCCTAGGTGGCACGGTGGCGATCGCGGGCGTGGCGCTGGTGCAGATGAAGGGCCAGCCGGGTTCGGCGCAGGCGAAACGCGTCAGCTAGGCGGCTGGGGCGGTGACGCGGTCGAGCCATTCGACTACGTCCGAGACCAGCTGCTCGTGGCCGTAGTCGTTGTGTGGCTCGTGGTAGGCACCTTCGTAGATGTGGATCCGCTTGTCCTCGCATCCCACAGAGTCGTACAGGGCCTGAGCGGCGCTCGACATGTTCAGGCGGTCGGATTCCCCGTGCAGAATCAGCAGGGGTAGGTCCACGGACGACATCTTCGCCTTGATGCGGTCTACGGCCGCAAGCCCCTCCGCTCCCCAGCGCATAGTCGCTCGCGACATCATCATCGGGTCGGCACGCGTGGTCGCTACCGCAATCGGATCACGGCTGAGGTCAGCAGCATCGATCTTGAGGTCGGCGGTCACATGGGGAGCGAGCCGAGACAGGGTCTTGGCGGCCGCGATGAGATACGGCTTGCTCACCCCTGCGGGCTCGAGCGCAACGCCGCTGATGATCGCCCCCGCAAGAGCGCGTTCGCGCTCCAGCAGATAGTCCAAAGCGATCAACGAGCCCATGCTGTGGCCGTAGATCACCTGCGGCGCGTCGGGGAGCTCTGACGCGACCAGATCGAGGAAGGCGTCGAGGTCATCGAGGTACTGCGACCAGCTGTCCACGTGGCAGCGCCTGCCTTCGGATCGACCGTGCCCACGTTGGTCGAAGCTCCACACCGCGTAGCCGTTTCGGGCGAGCGGTTCTACAAGGTTGGGGTAGCGGCCGCTGTGCTCGCCGATGCCGTGAATGAGCACGAACGCCGCCTTCGGCTCGGCGTCGGGCAGCCACTGCTGGATGTGGAGTCCGAGGCCTCCGGCCCCGGTGAATGACCCTTCGACATGGCGCATCGGTCTCTCGCAGTCTCTGGCGCGCGTGCGATACCGGACTCTGTCTCATGGTACGCGCCCAGCCGCTTTCGCGCAGCGCCGACCTACAGAATCGAGAACCCTTGCAGGCCGGCCGGTGGCTCTTCCTGGACGCTCGCCTTCTCGGCCTCGCGTCGCGTGGACTCACGGAACGAGACCCCTTGGACGCGGCCGGTGACGGTGACGAGGACCCGCACCGGGTCGTCCATGTGAGTACCTCCTGTCCGTGGTCGGTGCGACCCGTCGCCGCGCTACCGTCAGTAGTCCCCGATCGGGTGGTACGCTTCCTGTACCCGTAGTCAAAGATTGGGAACAAACCGACCGTGAACACCGAATCAGCCAACGTCTCCGGACCGAGCCGTCGCGACTACACACTCGGCGAGGAGATCGCCAACAGTGTCATTCACGGCCTCGGCATCGGATTGTCTGTCGCCGCACTTGTCTTGCTGGTCGCTTTCGCCGTCCTCTCGGGAGACCCGTACCGGCTGGCGAGCGCCATCGTGTACGGGATCTCGCTCGTGTTGGCGTACACGGCATCGACGCTCTACCACAGCTTCCCGCAGCCTAAGGTCAAGCACGTCTTCAAGATCCTCGACCATTGTGCGATCTACGTGCTGATCGCCGGAACCTACACGCCGTACTGTCTGGTGACGGTCCGCGAGGATGGCGGATGGAGGCTCTTCTGGATCATCTGGAGCCTCGCCTTGATCGGCATCGCTCTGGAGGCGTTCTGGGCGTACCGACCCCGCTGGCTTTCGGCGGTCGTGTACCTGGGGATGGGCTGGATGGTGATTGGCTCCATCGAGGCGCTGACGGCCAACCTCGCTCCCGCGGGCGTGTGGCTGCTCGTTGCGGGCGGACTCTGCTACACGGTGGGCACGATCTTCTACGTGCTCAAGCAGGTGAAGTACATGCACGCGGTCTGGCACCTGTGGGTTGTCGCGGGCAGCGTGTGTCACTTCCTGTCGGTGCTGCTGTTCGTCATGCGCTAGGGCTTCGATCGGTCCTTTTCGGGCAGCTCGGCTTCGTTGTCGTAGCCACGGCTCTCCCAGTAGCCCTCATAGTCTGCGTCGTCGCTCACCTCGATGCCGGTGACCCACTTCGCCCACTTGTAGCCCCAGCGGTCCTCGGCAACGACCTGGAAGGGGAAGCCGCGCTCCTTGGGCAACGGGATGCCGTTCATCTTGTACGCGAGCAGGATGCGGCGGTCCTCGATGACCGAGAGGGGCAGAGATGTCGTGTAGCCGTCAGCGCAGCGAAAGATGACGGTCGACGCCTCGGGGTCGTAGCCCGCTTGCTTGAGCAGGTCGGTCAGGAGCACGCCCTCCCAAAGGATCCTCACCGACCAACCTTCGACGCAGTAGAGCGTGACGACCTTCTCGTACGATTCGCCGTCGAGGACCTCGTCGTAGCTGAGCGCTGTCGGAGAGGCCACCTTCCCCGCGACCTCGAGGCGGTAGGTGTTGATGTCGACGTCTTGGGGGCCCTTGATCGAGTTCTCGCGGAAGTCGGCCGCTGAGCCGAGCTTCTCTCCGCGATACCCGCGGACCTCGACGCTCTCTAAGTCCAGCGGGTTGCCCGTGGCACCATCAGTGGCCTCGGGCGAGCGCACACCGCACCCAGCGAGGGCAAGCAGCGCCGCACAGAGCAGGAGAGCGGTGAACCGAACGCGAATCGGGGTCATATGACACCTCCGAGTGGTATGTTCCCACGGTATCATCATGAAGGGACGATGAGGTGGCCGTGCGTTTCGAGACGACGGTGACAGCGGTGCGAATGTGTGGCGGCGACGTGCTCGAGCTCTCGTTCGAGGCACCACCGACCTATTCGTTTGCGGCAGGTCAGTGGTTCCGGCTGTTCCTCGACACCGACGAGGGAGAGCAAGCACGCACCTTCTCTCATGCTTCGGCGCCGTCTGACGCGGAGATTCGCATGGCTACGCGTGTCTCGGAAACCGCCTTCAAGCAGGCGCTGTTGGCCCTTCGGGTCGGTGACCGCGCGGAGGTCTCGGCACCGGGCGGCAGGCTGGCGATTCCCGCCCATGTCTCTGAGGTGACGTTTCTGACGGGCGGGGTCGGGGTCACTCCCGTCCGGTCTCTGCTGCGGTCCGCCGCCGCTGAGGGCCGCACCTTCGCCGATGCGCTTGTGATGTTTGGAGTCCGCGACGACGCGTGCACGCCGTTCCTTGACGACCTTCGCGGGCTTGCCGAAGCGGGTGTTCGTATCGTCGTGGTGTGCGAGCATCCGTCCCCTGAATGGCGGGGCGAGAGGGGGCTGATCACTGCGGAGAGGGTGAAGCGCAACGGTGGCGAGGGCGCGAAACGGACCTTCGTCGTGACCGGTCCGCCGATGATGGTGATGGCCATGGAGGCGGTGCTCGATGAGCTCGCCGTGTCTGAGCCGCGGCGAATCATCGAGCGCTTCGGCGCTGTTGGTACCTCGGGATGAGGGGTATATGCGAGACGAGGAATCCTGAGTAGGGTGGCGGGAGCGGCCTTATGGGGGGCCGCCAAGGAGAAGGAGCCGGTTATGGAATTGCTTGCCCGGACTTGTAATCTTGAGCAGATGAATTTTCAGCGGATCATGGCCCGAGTGTTCGTGATCATTGGAGCGCTGTTCTGGGGATTCTCGGCCTGGGGCGCGAAGTGGGCGTACGAGGGCGCGCCGTTCACGGAAGCCCTGGGGCTGGCGCTGGCGTACGCGGGTGCGATCATGCTTCTGTTCGTGATCGGGCTGTTCTACGAGAACCTCGCGGCCGTTCTTGCTGCGGCGGCATCGGTCGGCGTGATCATCTGGGGGTTCGTCTCCGGATGGGAGACCGGTGTCTGGTCGCTCATGATCGTGTTCTTCGTGCTGCCGCTTGTCCTGGCGGCCGTGCTGTACTACCTTGCGGCCCGGATGCAGAACATCTGCTCGCTCTAGCTGAGACAATCGGGTTTCGGCCGGTGGGCTCCATCGATGACGTCGAGCGTCGTGCCAAGGGGCCATCGATTCGCTCGGGGACGAAGAGCCGTTCATCATGCCGTTCGACCGGAGACTGTACCGTTCGGCGCGGCAAGGGGACCGCTCAGCGCGTTTGTTTCGCGTCACACTACCTTGAAGTAGACTGAACCCCGCAGCGTGCCGATACCTAGGACACGGGGGACTGCTTCAGCGGTCGGTCGAGGGCTCTGCTTTGAGGGGTGGCCAGTATCAGAACGTACGACGTCGAGGGCGTGCTCGGGCCCAGCGTCATCCAGTTTGTGGAGCGCTACGTGAGTTCGTTGCTCACGTGGGATATCCTCGTGTTCTTTCACCGGAACCCCGAAGCGGTCCTCGACGCCGAAGGGCTGGCGTCGCGCCTTGGTCGGCGGGTCGATGAGATCGAGCCCGAGGTCGATCTGTTGGTTGAGGGGCGCGTGCTGCAATGTGCCGGCGGGCTCATCCGCTATCGCCCGAGCGGAGAGCTCAAGAGCCAGGTCGGTGAGTTCGTCGAGTCGTGCCAGGACCGCGGACGACGACTGGCGCTGATCGCACTGGTCTTGCACAGGATCGGGACAGAGCCCGCCGAATCCTGAGACGGGCCCGTTTCGAGGACTACAGCTTCTCGGCGACTTCGACGTTGAGCGCCTGCGGTTCGATGACCTCGACGATGCGTACGTCCCCGTCGGCCAGGTCCACCTCTGCAGGATCGTCGATCTCTGAGCCGCGCTCGTCGTATGCGATGCGCACCACCGGCGCCAGGGGATCGTCTCCGGGTCGTGCCACCACCCCGACGCGATGGTCGGAAAGCCTCACCAGGCAGCCGACCGGGAACACGCCCAACGCATTTGCAAGCAGCCGGGCGAAGAACGGATCGAGCATGGTTCCCGCTTCGCGCAGCACCTGGACGATCGCCCGATCGGGGGTGAGCGATTCGTGCGCGGTCGTGCCGGACACCAGGTTCTCATAGCGGTTGGCTATCGCGACCATTCGGCTGTAAGGGTGCGCGACATATCCTGCTTCACGCTCGGGCCACCCGCCGCCGTCGCTTGACATGTGGTGCTCGTAGGCAACGAGCATCGGCCCCGGGTCTTCGAGTCCGACTCTTTGAAGGATCTCGGCACCCACCTTCGGGTGCATTCCTCGCATCGCCTCGGTTTGTGACGGGTCCTGTGCGTCAAAGGCTGACTTGCCCACGTCGTGGAGAAGCGCCGACAGCCCGAGAGACTGGAGTCCCTCCTCAGGTAGCCCAAGGCGCTGGCCGAGTGCCAGTGAGTAGATCATCACGTTGAGAGCGTGGAAGAGGTTCTTGTCGCTGTCGCCCCGGATGGTGGCCAGTCCGAGGACCGCGGAAGGATCTGCGAGCAGGCGATCGATCACCCCTGCGACGACGGTCACGGTCTCGCCCATGTCGCCGACACCGACCCCCGCGAACTGATCGTGCAGGCGCTGAAGGACCGAGAGGACTCGCTGGTACAGGGCACGGTCGGCTTGGCGCTGGCGGTCGTGTTCCTCTCGATCCGGATCCTCTTCGTCTTCGAGGACGGAAACGGTGACCCCGCTGACGCCGCGTGCCGCAAGCTCGGCATCGACGTCGAGCGAAGGCGAGGGACGCAGGGAGAGAACCTCGGTGAGGCCGCTGGCATCCTGGCTGTTGAAGTCGGGGTTGAAGCTGAGCGATTCGATCGTACGTGCCTCGAACGCCTCGGCGACCGCGCGTGCTCCGTGTACGTCGTCGGTGATGACGATGCTGTCGTGATACAGGCGGCCGTCGTGGAGGTTGAGAACGAAGGGCGTCACCGCGGTGAGTTGAGCGACCGAGTCGACCAGCGCGTGAAGGGCCTCGCCGTGGGCCGGGTGCGTCGCCGGGTAGAGCTGGATCGCCTTGCGGGCGCTGGAGAGGGCGGAGATGACGTCGGCGGCGCTCACGGTGTCGCACCGCCTTGCACACGGTAGAGTTGCGCCTGCCGCACCAGGTCCTGAACCTCGGCGAAGCGCCCGCGCTTGATGCGGGCCTTGCGGTTCGCCAGCTGTTCGAGGGCCGCGTCGGCTTCAGCTCCCGGGGCGCGGGCAAGCCCCGCAATGAGTTCGCGCGCGAGCAGATAGTCCGCATTGTCGACGTCGGCCCGGCTGAGCCGTTCCGCAAGAATCCCGGCGGCTGCCGGATCGCTGCTGTGCCCCAGCGCGCGGGCCGCCGACGCGGCCACTTCAAGAGAGCTGTCGTTGAGCGCGACTGTCAGCCCGCGCGTTGCCACCGGCCCCGGCGAGGCGGCCAGGCCGGCCACGACCTCTCTGCGGGACTGCTCGTCGCGACGCATGAGCGAGTCGATGACAGACTGCGAGCGAGGGTCGGACTCGCGCGCCAGCCGTGCGGTGATCGGTGCGAGTTGGAACCAGGTCGCCGTGGGTGCCGCGTACGCCAGTTCGTCGACGACACGACGACCGACGAGCTCCTCGGCCACCTCGATTCCCTCAGACTTCAAGGTCACGGCTTCAGTGATGAGCGCATGTCGCCCGTCTTCCCCCGCGTGGCGCACCAGGGCGCGCGCCAGGGGCAGGAGCGTTCGATCCGCGACCACGGCGCGCATCAGGGCCTGCATGGTTCGTGGGCCGACGGCCTCGGCGACGGCCTCGTCGATGCGCTCCGTGAGGTCGGGCCCGGGCGAAGGCATCATCGCGCGGGCCGTCAGGTCTCCGAGCACCGAAGCGGCCAAGTCCAGTTCGCCTTGCTCTACCAGGCGCGGCACGATTCCGGCGATGGCCTCGATGCTTGAGCAGAGCAGCTCGTAGTCCTTCTGCTGGTCAAGGAGGGTGAGCATCGTTCGGACACTTGCTGCGGAGAGCGCGCCTTCGGACTGCACCACTGCGGTGCGGGCGCGCTCGATGAGGTCATCGGGCAGATCGGCCGCTTCGAGAACCGCACGGTAGGTCTGGTCGGAATCGACCAGCGCGTCTTCGGGTTCATCGAGTTCTCGTACCTCGATCATATGGTCGAGAAACACCGATTCCTTGGTGGAGTGTCCGGTGCCGGGAAGCATCTCCTGCACCTCGGCTCGAACCTGCGCCGTCACCCTCTCAAGGGGCAGGCGAGTGAGCGCGCTGGACAGTGACAGCATGTTGCGGCCGAAGTCGCCACCGAGAATCGAACCGGCGATATCACCGCTGCCCAAGAACGTGAACATGCCTGCCGTGAGGTCACGTGACGGCCCCGGGTCCATCGCAAGTCCGAGCAGCGCATCCTTTGCCTCGGGATCCTGAGCGAGAAATGCGCTTGAGAGAGACTCGAGCATCTTGGGAAACCCGCTCGGGCCCGAGACGCGCACGAGCTCCATCAGTCCCTCTTCGAAGGCTTTGGGATCGCCTGACGAGGCTGCGGCGAACCACGCAGCCAGTTTCTGGGGATCCTGGGCGAGTTCGCGCAGGAAGTCCTCGATATCCTCGTCTTCGCCGGGCATCACCTGCTCAACGACGGTGAGCTGGACCTCGCTCACCGTGATGGCGGTGATTCCGCCGCTGGCCAGAGCCTGACTGAACCCGCCCTCCGCGAGAACCTGCTCGGGGCTTTGGCCGGACAGTCCGAGGAAGCCCATGAGGTCGGAGGCCTCAAAGCCCGGAGTGATGGTGAACTCGGCCACCCCATGGTCTCGCAGTTCGCTCACGAGGTCTGACGTACCAAGTGCGGCAGCGCCTACCGGGGTTGCGCGCCACACGAATCCGTCCCTGCTGACGGCAAGACTCAGGAGTTGGTGCCCCTCGGCGAAGAAGCCGTTGAGCGCCTCGCTCGCAGCGTCGATCGACTGCAGCGGGATGGGGCTTGACGGCGGATAGAGCCGCAGGGATCTTCCCGCTGTCGCAAGCGCCCTCAGCGCGGTATTCAGCTCCTTGGTTTCGTCCCCTTCGAGCACGCTGGCACTCCTCCCCCCGCGGCAGTGTCTCATGAGTCGGCCTGCTCGCCATTGTAGTATCGGGCTGACGGGCCGTGAGGATTAATCTGCGCGACGCTCATCAGTGGTCAATCCGTAGGTGGATAACTGGTAACCTGTTCGGCATGGATTCCGTGGCGGTGCAGATTCTTCTGATAGGCGTCTTGGTTGCCGTCAACGGCTATTTCGCTGCTGCTGAGATAGCGCTCATCAGTGTTCGTCGCGCGTCGCTGAAGAAGCGTGCCGACGAGGGGTCGCGCGGTGCGAAGGCGGCAGTGACACTCACTGACGACCCCACGAGATTGCTCGCCACCATTCAGGTAGGCATCACCCTCATGGGCTTTCTCGCTTCAGCAGCCGCTGCCGTGTCTTTGGCGGCGCCGGTCCAATCCTGGCTCGAATCTCTGGGGGTAGGGTGGCTCGCGTCGCTTGCCTCACCGCTCTCCGTCCTCTTCGTCACGTTGATCGTGAGCTACGTGACACTGATCTTCGGGGAGCTCGTCCCCAAGCGCCTCGGTCTGCAGCGTGCCGAGGGGGTTGCCGTCGTGGTCGCGCGGCCCGTGTCATGGGTGGCGGCTGCTTTCTCGCCGTTGGTCTGGTTCCTGACCATCTCCACCGATGTGGTGGCTCGACTCATCGGAGTGCGTCTCGAGGGGGGACGTCCGGGGGTTTCGGAAGAGGAGATCAAGCTGCTCGTCACCGAGCAGGGGTCGCTGCTGGACGAAGAGAAGCGGATGATCCACGAGATATTCGAGCTCGGCGACACCGTCGCGCGCGAGATCATGGTGCCTCGCGTGGACATGGTGCTGGTGGAGGATACGACGACCGTGCGCGATGCGGCGATGGTTATGCGCGGCAGCGGCTTCTCGCGCGTGCCGGTGTTCCACGATGACCGCGACCGGATCGTGGGCGTGGCCTTGCTCAAGGATCTTGTCGCCCCGCTGTCAGAGGGCGCGGCAGACGACCCCATAACGAACCACGTCCGGGATCCCTTCTTCGTTCCCGAGACCAAAGGCATCTTGCCTCTGCTCAACGAGATGCAGACTCACCGGAATCAGGTTGCGATAGTCGTCGATGAGTACGGCGGCACCGCAGGGCTCGTGACCGTGGAAGACATCGTCGAAGAAGTGGTGGGCGAGATCGCCGATGAGTTCGACCGCGACCGTCGCTACATCACCTCCGTGGGAGAAGGCGAGTGGGTGGTTGACGGGCGTCTGCCGCTTGAGGACGCGATCGGGCTCGGGCTCCCCGTGGACGAGTCCGGCGAATACGACACCGTGGCCGGCTGGCTCCTTGCCGAACTCGGGCACATCCCGACCCCCGGGGAGCAGCATGCGAAAGCGGGCTTCGAATTCAGGGTACAAGCGATGAGGAGGCGCAGAATCGCTCGCATACGGGTTCTCGCCGCGCAGGAGGGTCGAGCCAAAGGAGCATCATGACCGATGAACAGCAGGTGATGCACGCACCGCCCTCGCCGCCCACGCCTCCTTCCGGGCCGACCACGCAAGCTCCTCCTCCTGAGCCCCCGGCGGCCGGACCGACCGGGCGCTATACGGCCGGCATCGTGCTCATCGTCATCGGCAGTCTGTTCTTGGCCGGGCAGTTCATCCCCGGCCTTGCGTGGTGGACCCTGTGGCCGCTGGTCATCATCATCGCGGGCCTGGTTCAGGCGTTCACGCCCGGGCGGGATGGCTGGAGCGTGGCGCGCATGTTCGACGGGTTCGTCACCGTCGCGTTCGGAGGGGTCTTCTTCGCGATCACGAGTGGCGTCGTGGGCTGGGGTGTGTGGGGCCGCATACTGCAGTTCTGGCCGGTGCTGCTCATCTCTTTGGGTCTTGAGATCCTCGCCAAGTCTTTGAGGGTGAGCTGGCCGAAGGTCATCGGGTCACTGCTTGTCATCGGTGCGCTCGTCTTCTCGGTCGTCACCTACGCCGGGGGAGCAAGCGCAGCCGGGTGGTGGTTCAACGCGACATCGGACACCGGCGCAGCGTTCTCGTATTCCGAGCCGGTCTCCGGGGTCGAGGAGGCGCAGCTGACGCTGGATGCGGGGGTGGCCCGGGTGCGGATGGGCTCCGGTGACAATCTGGTGGCCGTCAAGGGCCGTAGTCCGTTCGGCGCGCCGCAGGTCGATGTGAACCGAGCGGCCGAACCGGCGGAGGTCGGAGTTCGGCTCGGAGGGTCCGACAGGGCCATGGTGTGGCCGGGCGGGCAGGCCGCAGACTTCGATATCTGGGTGTCCGACAAGGTTCTGTGGGACATGAGGATCAACACCGGGGTGTCCGTTCTCGACGCCGATCTTTCGGATGTGCCGCTCTCGTCACTGGATCTTCGTCCGGGAGTCGCTGAGTGCGATGTGAGGCTTGGAGACGCCCCGGCGGGCGCGGATGAGGCCCGCGCCGACGTTCGAGCCGGAATCTCGGCTGTGAGGCTGGAGCTCCCTGATGGAGCCGAAGCCCGCATCGAGATCTCGAGCGGGCTGTCGGGTCGCACGGTGAGCGGCGACTTCGAGAGTCTCGGGGGCGGTATCTGGGAAACCCCCGGCTACGAAGACGCTCGGCAGGCCGGTCGACCCGTTTGGCTGGTGGCCGTGAAATCGGGCATCGGTTCCATCACCATCGACACGTACTAGGAGGCAGTCGCAATGACGGAGCACGACCGTAGAAGTGAATGGCAGATCTTTGGCGCGGTCGCACTCATCGCGCTCGGTGTCATGCTCTTCTTAAACCAAGTGGGCGGTCCGTGGTGGACGATGATTCGCGAGGCGTTTCGTTTTGCCGCCAAGGTCGCCTGGCCGCTGATCCTTGTCGGAATCGGGGTCTTGCTGCTGGTTTCGGCCAAGCGAGGAGGAGCGATCCTGGGAGACGCGTCAGGGCGCAGGCTCCTGCGCTCGCGCTCGGAGCGGATGGTGGCCGGGGTTCTGGGCGGGTTGGGCGCGTACTTCGGCATCGATCCCACGTGGTTGCGCATCATCTACGTCGTGTTCGCGGTGATGACGGGGTTCTGGATCGCGGTACTGCTCTACTTGGTGGCGATGGTGCTTGTTCCTGAAGAGCCGCGGCCCGGCGTGGAGCCGCCCCAATGGCCGCAGGCCGGTCAGCCCCAAGCGCCTACCTGGGTCCAGCATCCGACCGGTTCCACCGAAACGGTGCAGGCACCACCCCCTGCGCCCCCCGCACCGCCGGTCCCTCCCGTCCGGTGAGCGGTTCGGAGGCCGGGCTCGAGGTCGCGAACGCGACGCTTCCGGGTGACGTGATCGACGCGCACGTCCATCTGTTCACCGTGGGGCTGCTGGAAGAGTGGCTTCAGACCCTGCCACCCGAACAGATGCAGCGGTTTCGCACGGCGGTCAAGGAGCGCCGGTTCGGCCGACGTGGCGATCAGGTGCTGCCCGACATGACG
Organism: Coriobacteriia bacterium; assembly: GCA_034370385.1. Classification (NCBI taxonomy): domain Bacteria; kingdom Bacillati; phylum Actinomycetota; class Coriobacteriia; species Coriobacteriia bacterium. The sequence continues at coordinate 141,985 of JAXMKZ010000005.1, read as the reverse complement.
CCGGCCGAGGCTGCGTGCTGGTACGTCGAACGGCTGCACGCGGCCGACGTCGCAAAGGCGCTCGTCGTATCGGTCGCGCCCGACAACCAGTGGACCCGCGACTTTCTGCTCGAAGCCAAGGGGCACGTCCACGCACTGTGCAATCTCGATCCGCGCGAACCAGACGCCCCCGAGCTGCTGGAGCGAGAGATGGCAGCTGGCTTTCGCGGCGTGAAGCTGCTGCCGGTGAACCGGTGCTTCCGCCTGTCCGATCCGGCGTGCCGGCCGTTTTTCGAGCGTGCCCAGGAGTTGGGAGCGGCGATCACCGTGCACTATGGCGTCTCGGTCGACCCGGGCGCCGACCTTCGGTTCGCCGATCCGATCGACCTGTCGCCGGTGGCGCGCGATTTCCCCAAGATCACCTTCGTGATCGCGCATTTCGGCGCGGGATGGCTCGACAGCGTTCTGCGAGCCTCCTACCAGTGCGCAAACGTGTGCGTCGACTCGAGCGGCACCAACAACTGGCTCGACTATCACGTGCCGGCGATGACGCTGGCAGACGTGTTCGAGCGGTGCTTGACGGCCTTGGGCCCGGAGCGGGTGCTGTTCGGTACGGACTCCAACACCACGGCGCCCTACCGCACGTGGATCCGGCGCATACAGCAGCGTACCCTCGAAGAGATGGGGCTGTCCGAGCACGACCTCGACCTCGTGATGCGGGGCAACGCCACACGCATCTTCCGACTCGACGAGCCGCTGCTCATGACCGAAGGCGGGTGACGACGTGCACGACGAAGCCAAGGGCGCGCCGACCAGCGACTACGACGAGTTCGTGAACTGGGAGAAGAGACTAGGAGTCGAGGGACCGTTCTTTCGGGAGCTGTTCGAGCGCGAGGGGGTCAGCCGCGTCGTCGATGTCGGCGCGGGCAGCGCGCGGCATTCCATCCTCTTCGCAAGCTGGGGGCTTGAGGTGATCGCCGTCGACCCGGATGACTCGATGCTCGCGGCCGCACGGTTGAATGAGGAGCGCTTCGCCACTGAGATCGCTTCGGGTGGTGGCTCGCTCCGCATCGTCGAGGGGGGTTTCGGCGAGCTTCACCGGCGGGGACTTGGTTCTGTCGACGCGGTCATCTGCACCGGGAACGCGCTCCCTCACGTCGCGGGGAGGGACGGGCTGACAGAGGCGCTCGCCGACTTCGCCAGCGTGCTTGTTCCGGGAGGCATCCTTGTGGTGCACCTGCTCAACCATGAGCGGCTGCTTGCGAGTAGACAGCGGGTGGTGCCGCCAAAGGTGGTCGACACCGCCTCCGGGTCGACCAAGGTGTTCGTGCGGCTGGTGGACTACCCCGAGGGCGACGAGGAGCTCGATTTCGACTTCGTGACCATCGAGAGGGACGCAAGCGGCGGCTGGTCGCTCTCAAGCCGGCGCTCCGTGCACACGGCGATCACCACGCAGACGCTCCGATCGGAGCTGCGGTGCGCCGGGTTCGGCCGCGTCGAGGTGTTCGGAGGGCACGACCGCCATGCGCTCACCGATGCCGACGAGAGCGTGATCGTGGTCGCGCAGCGCTAGGCAGACGGGCTGTCAGCCGTCGATGGTCCGCGGACCCAGAACGCACGTCCGCTGCAGCGCGGAGTCGCACGCGCACACGGGGGGAGCGGGCTCGCTGATGATGCGGCCGTTCGCGAACTCCTCTCGCACTGCGACGAACAGGTGACACAGTGGCAACCCGGCGACATTCTGGAAACACTCGTCACCGGCAACTGAGGCGACCTGGGCTTCGATGTTGTAGGCGCCGGCGCATCCAAGGTAGGTGCCCATCGCCATCCATGCCTCGATACGACAGTCGGTCAGTTCCTTCATCTGCACCTGCGTCTTGACCGAGAACACCCGAGGCTCAGGGTCGTGCGGGCCGAGCAGCGCGCATCCGGTCACGACCTCGTGGGTTCGGCCGGACAGGGACTTGAGCATGCGCCACGCGTCACGCTCGTCGCGCGGTTTGCCCAGAACGGCCCCCTCGTGAACGACGAGGGTATCGAAGGCCAGGATGAGCCCGTCAGCGCCCAGCCCCTCCTCGCGCGCGACACACGCCTTCTCGGCGGCCAGGTGCGAAGCAAGCGCACCGGGGTCGGCCGCAAGGGGGGTGTCGAGGTCCTCGGGCGTGTCGACGGCGTCCGCCTCGAAGGGCAGCTCGAGCCAGGCCAGCAGACGCCTCCGGCGCGGAGACTGCGACGCAAGCACGATGCGGGAGAGGGGTTCGCGATGGATCATGACCGCCATTCTAGCGGGGCGGTCTCCCGTGAGCACGTCAGATTCGTCGCCCGGCGGTCACGTGGGGCGCTGCTGACCTATAATGCTTGCTAGTGCCACCGGAGGGTGAACGCGTTGTCGTGGGGGCACCGGTGCTGGTGAAGGAGGTCGAGGGGTGGCGGCACGTCGCGGCGGACCACAGGCCCCGCCCATCATCGAGGGCCTGCTCAAGGCCCTGGTTGTCGCCGAGAAGGCGTACGCGCTGTACCCGCCCACCAGCCACATCCCGCTCGAGACAGCCTCGTCCGCCGCGCAGGTGCTCTCTGAAGCGCTGGCAGAACGACCGGAAGTGCGACTCATCGTCACGAAGCAGGGCCTCTTCTACGGTGACGCCGAGCTGTTTCCGGGCCAGTCTGCGTACATGACGTTTGCGCTGGCGCTCTACAACCGTCATCTGGCGGATGTTCGGTTCCATGCAGGGACGACCGCCAAAGACATCGTTGCTTTCCTCGAGGTGCTCGCGCTGGACCCCGATACGATCAGCGAGGGCGGAGGGTTCGAATCACGACTGTGGGAGGCGGGAGTCGGAACGATCACCGTCACCGAGGCGCACGTGACCATCGTTGATGTGGGGGATGCACCTGGGCAAGTCAACGGCGCCGCTTCGTCACGCGCCGACATCGACGAGATTCTTGCTTCTGCCTACGGAGGCCGATCCCGCGATCAGTTGACCGTGGCGCGTTTCTTGGGCGACAAGACCGCCGTCGCCAAGTACCTGACCGAGACCCACGCGGGATCGGGCACCACACCCGACCTCATGGGTACGGCGGAACGGTTCGCCGAGCTGGCAGAGATCGCCTACGAAGTGGGGACCGGGTCTGCGCGTGCGCAGCTCCTTCGGTCGCTAGGGGAGGCGTTCCAGGAGCTTGACCCCGCTCTGCGTCGATCGCTGCTTGTAGACGAGATGCTGCCCGAGGCGCGAACCAACGAGGCGCTGGCGGCGGTCATCCGGCAGATGGACATCGACAGCGTCTGCCGGGCGCTGGTCGGCGACCTCGACGAGACCGAGGCCTCGCGCGAGGGACTTGCGCGAGCGATACGCACCCTTTCACTGATCTCGCTTGCCGATCGTCAGGAGGTCGCTGCGTCAGCCGGGGCAGCGATGCGTGAAGCAGGGTTCTGTGACGCCGCCATCTCCGAAGTGCTGGAGCTCGCAGCGCCTAGCCGGCTGACGGTTCGCGAGTCGACCAGTGCGGTAGGAAGCGGCCCCAAGCCCGCGGACGCCATCTTGAAGCTCATGGATATGGCGCCCACACCTCAGCGCACGGGATCGGAGGAGGACGATCGGGGACTTGTCGAGATTAGGACGGAAGCCAGGAGCGGCATCACCGACGGCGACGTCATCATGGCGCTTGTCTCGCTCGTGGCGATGGACTCTCGCGAGGTCCCCTTCGCGTCGACGATGTCCCTGCTCGAGGACTCTTTGGACCTGCTCGTTGAGCGGGGCGAGATTGAAATCGCCGCCGACGCAGCCGACGCGCTCACCGCCGCCTCCCAGAACGAGGAGCTCGACTCCGCACAGCGCATGCGCCTGCGCAAGGCGATAGGGCGGTTCACCAAACCCGGCGACATCAGATCCATCGCTCATGCGCTTCGTCTGTATGCGCCCGGCACACCCGAGCACGAAGCTGCGCGAAGGCTGCTTGACGCGCTTGGGCCGCTCGCTATCGAGCCTCTTCTCGAGCAACTGGCTGACGAGCAGGAGATGCTTGTCCGCAAGGCGATTGTCGAACTGCTGTCGGCCGAAGCCATGAACTACGTCCAGGAGCTGGGCTCTCACGTGGGAGATCAGCGTTGGTACGTGGTGCGCAACGTGGTGAGCATCCTCGGCTCCACCCACTCATCAGCGGTGCTCCCGTATCTGGAGAGAACGGTCAGACATCCGGAGCCTCGCGTGAGGCGCGAGGTGCTTCGCGCGCTCTCGGGAATCAACGATCGAATCGCTCAAGAGATGCTCGTGGGCGTCCTTGATGACAACGACGCGCAGAACGTGCAGCTTGCGGCCCGCTATCTCGGTGCTTCTGATATCGCCACGGCCGTGCCGGCCCTGGAGCGGGTGGCTCGTGGCGAAGGTCGCGGTAACCGGGACTCCGGCCCCCGGGTCGAGGCGATCGAGGCGCTCGGGAGACGCGGCGCCATCGAAGCGCTCCCCACACTGGAATCGCTTGCCGGCAAACGTTCGATACTCGGTGCCGGAAAGGCGCGCGAGATTCGAGCGGCATCGGAGTCGGCGATCAGCGCCATCAAGGCCAAGGGGGTGCTGCATGAGTGATCAGAACGACGAGATCGTGGAGAGTCCCGATCAAGGCGAGTACCTCTCGGCTGAAGAAGCACAGACTGAAGCGCCCGTGGAGGAGTTCACGCCGCGCGAGAAGGCGGAGGCCGAGAGCCCGGGCGCGGTCGATGCTGATGTCGGGGCGGCAGCTCACTACTCCGCGAAGCAGGTCGGCCGCGTGCGTGAACTCATCGCGCGCTTGTATGCCATTCGTCGCGCCAAGCGCTTCTATCCCTTGGACCACCCTGCGGTGGTCGAGGGCATCGACCTGCTCGCGCACGCTATCGCCGGCTACCATGACGAGGGCGTCGACGTGCAACTCTCCTTCTTCGACGGGGAGATCCTTCTGGGCGAACAACTGCTGACGGAGGAGAGCGTCGCCTTCGACCAGCTGGTGCGTGACCTGACCTCGATAGGCGTGGGTTCGATCGTCTTCCGTCGCGGTTTCGCCCCCAGCGAGCTATCTGAGTCGATGACGGTGATTGCCGCAGACTCGGCCGAGATCGCTGAGATGGGAGGCATCGAGGCGGCGATATCGGCGCTCCAACCCTCCCGTGTCGTGATCGGCACGGTCAAGGCGGTGGAGCGCACCGATCGCAGCGGTGCTGCCACGGATGAGGATGCGCGCGCTGCCTACTCGGGAGCCGTCTCACTGCTGCGCGAGGTCGATCGACTCATGCGGGTGAATCGCCACATGCCGGCGTCGAAGGTGAAGGGCGTGGTTCGCAGCCTCGTGGACAACGTCATTTCGAACCGGTACGCGATGCTGCAGCTCACGGGGCTGAAGAACTACGACGAGTACACGTTCTACCACTCAGCGAACGTCGCGATTCTCTCCCTTGCTCTTGGCTCGATGGTCACTCAGGACTATCGATTCCTGTCTTCGTTGGGCGCAGGGGCCCTGCTGCATGACCTCGGGAAGCTCTCGGTCGATCTGGAGATCCTCAACAAGCCCGGGGTCCTCACGCCCGACGAATGGTCCAACGTGCGCGAGCACCCGGTGCGCGGTGCGCAGATGGTCTCGATGTTGCCTGGCGTGGACAAGTCCGCGGTCGTGGTGATCCTCGAGCATCACATGCGCTTCGACGGCACCGGGTACCCGCAGAGAACCCCGATCCGGCCACAGCATCTTTCGAGCCGCATCGTGGCGGTGGCGGACAGCTACGACGCGATGACGTCTCAGAGAAGCTACTCGGCCGCTCGGGTGCAGGACGAGGCGATGTCGCTACTGGCCAAGGGCGCGGGCAGTGCTCTCGATCCCGTGCTCGTCCGGCTGTTCATCAAGCTCATGGGCGTCTACCCGGTCGGGTCTGTCGTTCGTTTGTCCCACGGGCAGGTGGGCATCGTCATCGCTCCGAGCGATTCCGATCCGGTGAGGCCCGTCGTTCGCGTCATAGCGTCCGAGGACGGAGAGATGATCGACCCGATGGACGTCGATCTCGCGATTTCAACGGAGATCAGCGTTCGCGGCTGCATCGACCCACGCCTGCTCAATATCGATGTCGAGGCGTACCTCTAGCGAGTTCGCCGAAAGGAATCACATGGCTGCTTCACGCTCCCGGTGGATCACCGTACTGGTGTCAGTCGGACTCTTCTTCGTCTTCGTCGGTCTGCCGCTCCTTGCGTGGGCGGCGGGCGTGTGGACGGACTACCTCTGGTACGCCGAACTCGGTCAGGAGCAGGTCTTCTGGACCCGGATCTGGGCACAGCTCGCCGTAGGTCTCGCATTCGGCCTCGCAACGTTCGCGGTTCTGTTCACTTCCCTGCGCGTCGCCCGCGCTCTTGCACCCCGTTTCATGCCCACGAGCCTGCCGGAGGGTATGCCGCCTCAGCTCGAACTCGTGATCGAACGGCTTCGGGCAGGCATCGGCCCACTGCTGGATCGCATGATCCTGTGGGGGTCGGTGGTGCTTGCATTCCTCAACGGTGCGGGCATGTCGCAGAGCTGGGAGGTCTTCCGCCTCGCCACATCGGGCGTGAGCTTCGGCGCCACCGATCCGCAGTTCGGTGTCGACATCGGCTTCTTCGTCTTCTCCCTTCCCGCGCTTGAGCTGACTCAGGCGTGGCTCAACGACGTCCTCATCCTCACGACGATCCTCACGCTTGCGGTGCACGTCGTTGGCGGCTCGATTCAGCCATGGGCACGGCTGAAGGGCTTCGCTCCACACGTCAAGGCGCATCTTTCGGTGCTGCTTGCGGCCCTAGTCGCCTCCCGGGCATTCGCCTACTGGATCGACATCTACAACCTGAACTTCTCGCCGCGCGGCCAAGTGGTCGGTGCGTCTTACACTGACGTGACCGCACAACTGCCCGCGTATCGGATCCTCATCGGGATCTCGATCGCCGTGATCGTGTTGCTGCTGGTGAACATACGGTATCGGGGATGGCGTCTGCCGGCGATCGCGCTCGGCGTGTGGATCGGCGCCGCGATTCTTCTGGGCGGTGTGTGGCCCGCAGTCGTTCAAGCACTCGTCGTCTCGCCGAACGAGGCCTCACTGGAGAAGCCCTACATCGAGCGCAACATCGCCATGACGCGCAGCGCATTCGGATTGACGGAGGTCGAAGGCAGGAGCTTCCCTGCAGCCGATGATCTCTCGGTCGAGGACGTGCGCGCCAATGCACAGACGCTCTCGAACGTACGCCTGTGGGATCCCGCCATCGTCAAGCAGAGCTACCGGCAGCTCCAGACCATTCGGCCGTACTACGAGTTCGGCGATGTCGATGTCGACCGCTACCTCGTCAACGGGGTACGCAGGCAGTTGCTCGTGTCGGCGCGCGAGATGAACTCGTCGCTGCTTGCCGATACCGCTCAGACGTGGGTCAACCGCCACCTCGTGTACACGCACGGGTTCGGTCTCGTGATGAGCCCGTCAAGCGAGTACGACAGCCGCGGGCTGCCCAACTTCATCGTGGGAGACATCCCGCCCAAGCTCTCAAGCCAGGTCGCGACGGGCTCGCCTAACCTGATTCAGAAGGAGCCGCGCATCTACTTCGGCGAGCAGACAACGGAGTACGTCGTCGTCAACGCCGGAATCGACGAGTTCGACTACCCGGATGGCCAGAAGAACGCCACGCACCGATACACGGGAGATGCCGGCGTGGAGATCGGCTCGCTGGGACGACGGATCGCCTGGGCGCTGCGCCTCGGATCAAGCCAGGTGCTCTTCTCCGAGTACCTGAAATCGGACAGCCGCGTGCTTCTGAAGCGCGATCTCAACTCCAGGCTGGAGGCGCTCGCGCCGTGGCTGATGTACGAGGATGATCCGTATCCGGTTCTGGCTGACGGGCGCATCATCTGGGTGATCGACGCCTACACCGCCTCGGACAGCTATCCGTACTCTGAGAAGGTGGGTGGTGTTTCCTACCTGCGCAACTCCGTGAAGGTGACCGTTGACGCGTATACGGGCGAAACCACGTTCTACGCCTTCGATTCCGAAGACCCGGTGCTCGCTGCGTGGCGCTCGATCTTTCCGACGCTTCTCGCCGACGCAGACCAGGTGCCCGAGGCCATCCAAGAGCATTTCCGCTACCCCGAGGGGCTCTTCGTCGCTCAAGCCGAGGCGTTTCGGACGTATCACATGACCGACCCGGGAGTCTTCTACAACAAGGAAGACCAGTGGGAGATCCCCGGCGAGCGTCAGGGCGAGCCGATGGAGCCGTTCTTCGTGCTCTTGCAGCTGCCGGGTGCCGATAAGGAGCACTTCTACCTGATGCAGCCGTACACCCCGCGCAACCGCGACAACATGATCGGCTGGATGGCCGCCTCCTCCGACCCTGAGAACTACGGCGAGCGCACCGTCTTCCTCTTCCCGAAGGAGCGCGTGATCTTAGGGCCCGAACAGGTGGCGGCGCGCATCAATCAGGACTCGCTCATCTCGCCCCAGCTCTCGTTGTGGAACCAACGGGGAAGCAGCGCGATATTCGGCAACATGATCGTCGTGCCGATCGAGGACTCGGTCATTTACGTGCAACCACTGTTCCTGCAGGCCGAGCAGACGGCGATCCCCGAGCTCACGCGCGTGGTGGTCGTCTACGCCGACAAGGTGGAGATGGAGCGGACCCTTGCGGGCGCGCTCCTGAAGATCTTCGGTGCTGAGCCGCCGGCAAGCAGCGCGACCACCGGATCGCCGGACGCGTCCGGGACCGCAGCGGTCGATGTCACGGCTGCAGAGGCGCTCTACCGCGAGGCGCTCGTCGCGCAGAAAGCGGGCAACTGGGCGCTGTACGGCGAGAAGATCGCCGAGCTGGGGCGCGTGCTTCAGCGGTTGGCTGGCGCCGAAACGACTCAGACGCCCTAGGGCCGGACGGCCACTGAAGACGAACGCCTGTTCGCAGGGGTTGTTGTCGGCTTGGCAACGTTCGTGGTAGGGTTACGCCCGCACTGGAGTTTTGAAAGCGACTTCCGCATGCGTTCGGCCGTATGAGATCGGGACGGTCGTGGACCTGCGAAGCGGATGTCGGAACCGAAGCGCGTAAGCCCGATCGGATCGGCCAAACGAGGCTCGCCACACGTGTTGAACATCGGCGAGCGCAGTTCGACCGAGCTGCTGTACAAAGGTCCAACGCCAAGAGCATAGCGCTTCTCTGGCACTGACGACGGTCCCTCGATGGAGGGCCGCGCGTGCCGGATGCGAGGCAGCTACTCATCCCCATCGCCACCTGCTGTCCGGGCATTTCCGTGTCCACTCTCGCCTCCGGGCCGTCGTCCGTCATGTCCCCGGACTCGGAGGAAACCCTTGAGTTCACGCACTAGTTTGCCCCGTACGATAGCGTTGGCCGCTGCGGTCATCGGTACCGCCGCACTCGTGATCGCCGCGGCGGTCATCCTGACCGGTCCGGCCCCCCTGGCGTTCGCGTCGATCGCCGAACCGGTCAACACCCTTGGTGTCGAGCCCGACTCGACACAGCTGTTGACCGGACCGGTCAGCGCCCAGGCCAAGTTCGGGGCTGTGGTGGCCGTGTCGACCACAGCTACTCCGCAGAAGCTGCTCGTCTCCGCCAAGAAGCGGGCGATCCCGAAGAAGGTGATTCGGACCGTGAAGAAGGCGTCCAAGCCGTGGGCGGGTCCGTGGCGGGGTGCGACGGCCTCGTGGTACGGCCCTGGCTTCTACGGTCGTACCACCGCCAACGGCACGACTCTCACGCGCTCGAGCATGAACGTCGCGCACAAGACGTTGAAGTTCGGCACGCGCATTCAGTTCAAGTACAAGAACCGTCTGGTGATCGCGATCGTGAACGACCGCGGCCCGTTCATTCGAGGACGGGATTTCGACCTCGGGCCGGGCACGGCTCGCGCTGTGGGCTTTGACGGCGTCGGTCAGGTCCAGTACCGCATCATCAACAAGCGGTAGTCCGAAGTTGCTCCTCATACGGTTCGATGTGGCGCCGGGAGACCGGCGCCACATCTGTATGCAGGGGAATGGCGTGTGCCTCGATGGGGTACCTTAGGTTCAGACAGGTACTGACCACGATGAGGGAGCGATCGTGAATCCCGACCCAAACAACGACGTAGTTCCTCCCGCCGCTGAGCCTGAGCAGGCGCCAGAGCCGCCGATCGGTTCGGCGGCCCCGCGCGCCAGCGTCGCCGATGCGGTCGCCGACTTCATCCAGATGTTCGTCGATTACGTGCGCCAAGAGACGGGCGACGTTGTTCACGACAAGCTGGTCGTTCCGGCGCAGGTGGCCGGCCAGGTGGTCGCATTCGCCATCGCTGCCGCTCAAGTGCTGTTTCTCGGGATCGCCTTCATCGCAGTGGCGCTACTTCTGCTGCTTGCCGGCGCCGTCGGTTGGCCCGCTGCGCTGTTGATCGTGGGTGGCGTACTGATTCTGGGCGCAGTCGGCCTGTCCTACGCCAAGACAAGGAGACTGCAGTGACAAACACCCAGAAGGATATCGCCGCAGTGCCCGCCGAACGGTTGACGCTTGGTGATCTGAAGCACCGCGCCGAGACGATCAAGGATCTCGCCGTGAGCGACGCCAAGGATGCGGTGGACCGGGTACTCTCGGCCGATGCGACCAAGCAGGTGCTGATCGTCGCGGGAGTTGCGGTTCTGGTCATCGGTGTCGCGTTCATGCTCGGGTCGCGCAGCGGCGCGCGTAGGGTGCCGACGTATCCCGAGTGAGCACGAGCGCTGGCCTACTTGCCGTCGAGTGCGTCGAAGTCGGACCCGCGGAGCTTGAGGCGACGGTGCGCGTCGTGGACGAAGGGCGTATGCGGACCTCGGCGGTATCGGGCGTTGCCGCGCGCGCGCTCCAACTGCTGCCTGGCCTGGCGCGGCATACCTGCGAGAACGACGCGGGGCTCGACGCGCTTCGGGAGTTCGAGGACACGGAGACGCCACATCTGCTTGAGCACGTCGCCAGCGAACTCATGGCGCTGTCGGGCTCACCACGCTCACTGCATGGCGCGACCGAGTGGGATTTTGCGCACGACGGGCGCGGGGTGTTCCGGGTGCGACTGGAGTTCGACGACGACTTGGTCGCGCTGGGTGCGCTCCGTGAGGCCGTCGGTGTGGTGGAGTGGTTGATGGCGGATGCGTCCGGGGCGCCGCCTGCGCCGCCGCCTGATGTGTCGGCGATCGTCGCTCGATTGCTGAAGGTGCGGTCACGCACCGGGGGTTGAGTCGCCGCGGCTGGCTTGATCGACGCTCCGCGCTCGTTGCCCGTCCGGCGAACACTGGTTTACACTGCATCGGCGTGCGGGTGTAGTTCAATGGTAGAGCGTCAGCTTCCCAAGCTGAAAGTTGCCGGTTCGAGTCCGGTCACCCGCTCCAGCAGATACTCCAGATGGTCGGCACCGCCTCTTGGTGGCCGGCCATTCTTCATGACAGAGCAGGAATTCGCTCAACAGTGGCGAACATGTGTTCGTGAAGCCCCCAAACTCTCCGCTCCCCGCCATGTGAGGTGGGGTGTCATCGATGGTGCGTTCATATGCGCGAGCGGTCGCCTTGGTCGGCCTGATGGCTGCGGTCCTTGGGGGGCAGCAGGTCTCGGTCGCTTTCGGCGTTCAGGTCTTGCTCGGCTTCGGCGAGAGCTACGGGTCCGAGGACGGCAGCGCCCTGCACCGCGGAGTTGACGTTGCGGCTTCCGCTGGGGACCCCGTTGTTTCTCCGGTGGCAGGCGAAGTCTCGTTCGCCGGTCGAGTACCGGGTCAGGCGGGCGGTTCGGTGCTCGTTGTCAGTGTCCGCTGCGGCGACGACGTGATCAGCCTGTCTCCGCTCGAGCGAATCGATGTGGAGAAGGGCCAGCGCGTGGCGCAGGGGGACTCCATCGGACGACTCGCCAGCACCGGAGACCCGTCCTCACTGCAGACGCATCTGCACGTCAGCCTGCGCCGTCAGGGCGTCTACCTGGATCCCGGAAGCTTGTTGGCTGGCGTTGCGCCTCCGACCGAGCGCCCGGCGGTGCCGGCGGAGAGCGTCTCCCAGCCGGGGGTGATCTCGGGCTTTGTGCCGGCGGTTGAGCCGATCGTGGACGTACCGGTCGCGCAAGCGGAGTCCGGGCCCGCACCCACGACCGCGCCTGCAGCGCCGTCGCTCTCACCGGAAGTAGGTCGCGTGACCGAGCCCGGGGTGAGCCCGGTGCGGGGTTCGGATGATGTCTCTGTGATGGTTCCGGAGGGCGTGACGGTCCCGCTACCGGCCTACGTGGCCGATGCGGCCGCCATCTCGCCAGCCGTGGTGGCCGTAGGTGGCTACGGTTCCGGTCTCGGTGTGCGGTCGAGTGGTGGCTCGTCTCTTCTCGCGCGGTTGGGGACCTCCGTCCGCGAGACCACTGCTATCGTGCGCGACAGCCTCGTCTCCTCAGCAGACGGGCGGCCATCGGGGCGCGGATTGCGGAGTGCCCTCACCCAGGGCGTGCGTCCCGCGAAGGGCTCGCACGGGAGCGAATCAACGCCGGTCCCGTCGACTCCAACGACTCGGACGTTGTCCGCAGCGGTCACTTGGGGAGGGCTCGGGCTACTGGTCGCGACCCTGCTGGGCGTCACCTACTTGCTCTCTCGTAGCGCGTTCGAGCGCCATATCCTATTCAGTCAGCCCGTGTCAGACCGGTTTGGGAGTATGTTGCAGCACCTGCGGGCCGGTGATACACTCTGCGGGCTCACATCCTGCTCCGGGCTTCTGCCTTCACAGTCCCGGGGCCGCTTAGCCCAGAGGAGGTGACAAAGTGAAGGCTTACGAACTGTTGCTTCTGCTTAACCCCTCCCTCGACGAGGAGTCCCGTGCTGCCGTCCTGGACAAGGTCCAGAACGTGATCACAGCAGACGGGGGCGTGGTGGACAACGTCGATCCGTGGGGCAAGCGCAAGCTCGCCTTTGAGCTCGACAAACTCACCGAGGGTGATTACACCCTCATCGACTTCCACACCGCGCCGGCCGCTATCGCCGAGCTGGACCGCGTGCTGCACATCACCGATTCCGTGGTCCGTTATATGCTCGTGCGTCGCGAGGACAAGGAATAGTCCCCGCTGGCCCGAAGCACGGCCCGGACAGGTGTCCGTATCCGTGTACGTACGAAGGTGGTTTCAAGATGAGCATCAACCGAGTCGTCATATCAGGCAACCTCACACGCGATCCCGAGCTGCGTGCGACGCCCAGCGGCATGTCCGTGTTGAAGATGGGCATCGCCGTCAACGATCGTCGCAAGAACGCGCAGTCGGGCGAGTGGGAGGACGTTCCCAACTTCTTCGACGTGACCGTATTCGGCTCGCGCGGAGAGTCGCTCTCGCGGTTCCTCTCAAAGGGCTCGAAGGTCGCCGTCGAGGGCAAGCTGCGCTGGAGTCAGTGGGAAACCAAGGAAGGCGACAAGCGCAGCAAGGTCGAGATCATCGCTGATGATATCGAGTTCATGTCGTCGCGCAGTGAAGGCGGAGCAGCTGGTGGCTACACGCCCCCGGCGGCCCCCACGGCCGGCCCGTCCGAGACCCTCGAAGACGATATTCCGTTCTAGACGAACCACCCTGCCCGTGAGGGCACCATCACGAGTCCCGCGAAGAGAATCGCGGAAGGAGGTCAGTGAACATGACCGATTACGGTCGCAAGCCCCGTCGTAAGTACTGCCAGTTCTGCAAAGATCACTCGGAGTACATCGACTACAAAGATTCGCAGATGCTGCGCAAGTTCGTGACCGACCGCGGCAAGATCAAGCCCCGCCGCGTATCGGGCAACTGCGCTCAGCACCAGCACAGGCTGTCGACGGCCATCAAGCGTGCCCGTGAGATGGCCCTGCTGCCCTACACCGTTCCCGTCGTCAGTGGTCGCATCGGCAAGGGCCGTTAAACCAGCGGTCGCCTGAAGGAGAAGTCATGAAGGTCATCCTGATGCAGGAGCTGAAGGGCCGTGGAGGAGAGGGCGACGTCATCGATGTCGCTCGCGGATTCGCGGTCAACTACCTGCTTCCCCGCAAGATCGCCATCGAGGCGACGCCGGGCAACGTGAAGCAGCTTCAGCAGCGTTTGCACAACATCGGCAAGCGTGAGGATCAGCGTCTCGGCGACGCTGGTTCACTCGCAGCCGCGCTCGACGGCAAGACCGTGACCATCGCCGCGAAGGTGGGCGAGGAAGGTCGACTGTTCGGCTCCGTGACGGCTCCGATGGTGCATGAGGCCATCCTCGAGCAGCTCGGCGTCGATATCGACCGTCGCAAGATCGAGACTCATGGTCACATCAAGGACATGGGTCCGCACGTCGTCGACATCTCGATCTATCGCGAGGTCAAGGCGCAGGTCACGGTTGACGTGGTCGCCGAGGGCGCCGTCGCCGAGGCCGTCGCACCCGAGGTCAAGTCTGTCGAGATGACGGACGCAACTGAGGGCGACGAGGCTGACGCCGACATGGGCGAGGCCGTCGAGGCCCCGGCTGAGTTCGAGGAGGCCGAAGCTGAGGACGAGGCGCAGGACGCCGACTCCGAGGTCGACTCGGTCAAGTAGTAGTCCAAGCACCAGTGGTTCGGGGGCCGTCGTCGTGATGATCACGAGGCGGCCCCCGTCGCGTGGGCGTGCCTGAGGCTTGCTCCATGATTCTGTGGATTCGGGGGACAAGTCAGATTCTCGCTGGTGAGCAGGGGCGAACTATCCACCAGGGCCTGTGGAAGATCCTCAGGCCTCCCTGCAGTGTCAGGCCGGCGCGCTATCATCGCATCGCTCACGAGGCCGAAAGGGAGGGACGGGGAGTATGGCTGACGGCGACAGAGCCGATGACGGTGTGCGCCGTGCCGAGCGCATCCCGCCCCACAACGTAGAGGCCGAACAGGCGGTGCTTGGCTCGATGCTCCTGTCCTCGGAGGCGCTTGAAGGCGCCCTGGGGATGCTCAAGCGTGAGGATTTCCACCGGCTTGCTCACGGGCGTATCTTCGAGGCGATGTACGAGCTGTACGCACGCTCGTCCCCCGTCGACCACGTCTCAGTGGCCGACCGGCTCGACGTGAAGGGTGAACTTGAGCCCTCGGGCGGCAAGCCGTACCTGCTCGATCTGTCCGACGCAGTGCCGACGACGGCCAACTGGCACCGCTACGCCGAGATCGTTCGCAGGAACTCCATGCTGCGGCAGCTCATCGATGCCGGCACCAGGGTGGTCGCGCTCGGTTACGACGCGCCTGATGAAGAGGCGAGCGTGGTTGAGAAGGCCGAGCAGCTGATCTTTGAGGTGACGAACAAGCGGGTCTCGAGCAACTTCCAGGACATCCAGAAGCTGCTACTGAGCTCGATGCACACGATCGAGGAGCTTTCCAAGAAGGACGTCCACGTCACGGGCGTGCGGACCGGCTACACGCGTCTCGATGACATCCTGTCCGGCTTCCATCCCGGGGACCTGATCATCCTCGCCGCACGCCCCTCGGTCGGCAAGACCGCTTTCGCCCTCAACTTAGCGGTCGAGGCCGCAAAGGGCGGCGCGTCGGTCGCGGTCTTCTCCCTCGAGATGTCGGCGGAGCAGCTGGTGCAGCGCGTCGTGGGCTCGGAGGCGCGCGTGAGCCTGCAAGATATCCGCACCGGGCGTGTGCGAGACGAGGATTGGCCGAAGCTGCACCACTCCATGTCTCGCCTGCACGAGCTCAACATCTGGGTGGACGACACCCCGGCAATCTCGATTCTTGAGGTGAGGGCAAAGGCCCGCAGGCAGCTGCGCGACCGACCCGACGGCTTCATCATCGTCGACTACTTGCAGCTGATGCAGCCGCAGGGCCGGCGCTCCGAGAACCGGCAAGTGGAGATCGCGGAGATATCGCGGGGACTCAAGATCCTCGCCAAAGAGCTCAAGGTCCCCGTGCTTGCGCTCTCGCAGCTCTCTCGTGAGGTCGAGAAGCGGGCAGGCAAGCGTCCGCAGCTGTCCGACCTGCGTGAGTCCGGAGCTATCGAGCAGGACGCCGACGTCGTCATGTTCATCGATCGAGTGACCCAGCAAGGTGCAGAGCCGGAAGAAGGCCGACCCGATCTGGGCACAGCCGAGATCATCGTGGCGAAGCACCGCAACGGCCCGCTCGGCACCGCCGACCTGGTCTTCATCGAGCAGTACACCAAGTTCACGAATCCCGCGCGCGAGCTGTAGGGCGCAGCGCGCGTCGCAGCGCAAGGAGATCACGCGTGTCAGACGCCACTCAAGTCATCATCGTTGGAGCTGGCCCGGCCGGCATCTTCGCGGCTCTGGAGCTCACCCGCA
This sequence comes from Coriobacteriia bacterium, assembly GCA_034370385.1. Classification (NCBI taxonomy): domain Bacteria; kingdom Bacillati; phylum Actinomycetota; class Coriobacteriia; species Coriobacteriia bacterium. Next base: position 125,767 of record JAXMKZ010000005.1, on the reverse strand, counting down.
GAGGAGTCGACCGGGTGCTCATCGTCGAGAAGGGTCATGCGATCTCCAAGCGGCGGTGCCCGGCGCGCGAGACGGCGTGCGTGGGCTGCAGGACGTGCGACATCATGACCGGGTGGGGAGGGGCCGGCGCGTTCTCCGATGGCAAACTCACCTTGACCACGGAGGTCGGCGGCTGGCTGCCGGACTACGTTGAGAAGCCGGCGCTCGAGGAGTTGCTGTCCTACGCGGATGGGCTGTGGCTCGAGTTCGGCGCCGTTGAAGAGGTCCACGGGCCGGATGCCGAGACCGCGACCGCGCTCCAGCACGAGGCGACGCTTGCCGGCATGAAGCTCATCCCCATGCGAATCCGGCACTTGGGTACCGAGCGATCCCCCAAGGTGCTCGACGCCATGAGGGAGCACCTCGAGCAGGTGGGCGTAGAGATCCGGACGGAGGTGGCGGCGGTCCGGATTCTTGCCGAGGAAGGGCGCGTCATCGGCGTCGAGCTTTCCGATGGCAGCACCGTGCGAGCTGACGCTGTCATCGCCGCACCGGGGCGTGAGGGCGCCGATTGGCTCGCTCAGCAGGCCCAGGCGCTGAGGATTCCGCTCGCGAACAATGCGGTCGATATCGGTGTGCGTGTCGAGTGCCCGGCGCCGGTGATGGAGCGCCTCACCACGCCCCTCTACGAGGCGAAACTCATCTACCACACGAAGACGTTCGGCGACACGGTGCGCACGTTTTGCATGAACCCCTACGGGGAGGTCACGACCGAGAGCTATGGCGACGTCGTGACGGTCAACGGCCACAGCTTCGCCGAGTCCAAGACCGGCTACACCAACTTCGCCGTCCTTGTCAGCCAGCGCTTCACCGAGCCCTTCAACGATCCGCTCGCGTACGGGCGCTCGATTGCGCGTCTTGCCAACCTGCTCGGCGACGGCATCCTTGTTCAGCGTTACAGCGACCTGAAGGCCGGCAGACGCTCGACGCCCGAGCGCATCGCCCAGGGACTCGCTGAGCCCACCTTGCACGGCGCGACACCGGGGGACCTGTCTGCGGTGCTGCCCTACCGGCATCTGACAGACATCATCGAGTTCCTGGAGGCGCTCGATGCACTCGTTCCCGGTATTGCCGGTCCGAGCACGCTCATGTACGGCGTCGAGGTCAAGTTCTACTCGTCGCGGCTTGAAGTCGACAGCACGCTGCGCACACGCATCGAGGGGCTGTACGCGGTGGGTGACGGAGCCGGCATCACGCGCGGATTGGTCCAGGCAGGGGCAAGCGGCGTCATAGCGGCACGAGCGATCGCCTCGGGAGCAGCCTAGCGGCAGAGGGTTGCACGGAATCGCCTCCCCGCCTAGAATACCCCTACGGGTATACGGACTGCCCGCCCATGCTCCGTTTCCGGAGTCCCCGCACGTCGTTTCTGGAGTGTGACCCATGCCCGAGTCTCCATCCACCGGTCCCACGGCGGTCCTCGCGAATCTCTCCAAGCATCTCGTGGTGTTGATCCCCGTCGCCCTGGTGCTCGGCTTGGTCGCCGGGCTGGTCTTCGACCTGACGCCGCTGTCGGTACTGGTGCTTCCGCTGACCATGCTCATGGTCTTCCCGATGCTCGTGAACTTCCGGCTGAGCGAACTCGCGGCGGGCAAGGATGCGAAGGCGGTCGGGCTTGCGATGGGGCTCGACTTCATCGTCCTGCCGCTCATCGCGTGGGGCCTCGCGCACGTCTTCTTCGCTGAGGAGCCGGCGCTCTACGTCGGCATGGTGCTCGCGGGGCTCTTCCCCACAAGCGGAATGACGATCAGTTGGACCGGGTTTGCCAAGGGCAACGTCGGCGCAGCCGTGAAGATGACGGTGATCGGGTTGGTGGCCGCATCGCTGCTGGCGCCGTTCTACTTGAAGGTGATGGCCGGTGCCATCGTGCCGGTCCACCTGTTCGCGGTGATCCGAACGGTGCTGCTTGTCGTCGGCGTGCCGATGCTGGCGGGGCAGATCACACGCTTCGTGCTCATGCGGCGCATGGGAGCCGAGCGATTCAAGAGCGCCGTCCTGCCGGTGCTGCCCGGTATCTCGACGATCGGCGTGCTTGCCATCGTGTTTCTGGCCATCGGGCTCAAGGCGCAGATGATCGTCAGCCGCCCCGAACTGCTACTGGTCATCGCCGTGCCGCTGTCGCTGTTCTACGCGGTCAATTTTGCCTTGTCGACGGTGGTGGGACGGGCGTTGCTGCCGCGCGGTGACGCGATCGCACTCGTCTACGGCACCGTGATGCGAAACCTCTCCATCGCACTGGGTATCGCCATCGCCAGCTTCGGTCCTGAAGCGGCGCTCGTTCTGGCGATCGCCTATGTGGTGCAGGTGCAGGCGGCCGCCTGGTATGTGAAGGCCACCGTGCGACTCTTCGGTCCTGCCCCAGCGCCCATCGTCGAGGGCGTGGCGAGCGCGGCGCGGTAGGCGCGGAGTTCGCGGGTGCACGGCGCTGTGTGCGTACTCTTCCGGCCACTACTCGAAGGTGAAGGTGCCGTCCTTCTCGAGTTGTACCGGCGTCTCGAAGTCCTGCTCGGACAGGCTCTGCACGAGCTTGGCCGAAGTGTGGTCGGAATCCGGCTTCGGTACCCCGGGCTCGGCGATCCGAAGTGAGCGCCATCTTCCGTCAACGACCCGCCCGTCCTCATCCAGACGCACGGTCAGCAGGCCGGAAAGCGCAAGCCGCCCGGCGCGCGAGAAGTTCTTCCAGCCTGCGAAGTTGCCCAGCGAGTACGCCACCAGCCGGCCCTTGTACTCCTCCATGCCGCGCACCACGTGTGGACCCGAGCCCAGCACGAGGTCGGCACCGGCGTCGATGACCGCATGCGAGAAGGCCCGCGAGTCACCGCGGAACTCGCCGTAGGCGGTCTCGGCCCCCTTCGGTGTGCGCGTCTTGTCTGCGCCTTCGGCACCGGCGTGCATCAGCACGACCACGATGTCGGCGTCCTTCCCGGCCGCGCGGACCAGCTCTTTTGCGGCCGTGAGGTTGCCGATATCAGGACTCCACGAGTACGGCGAGAACCCGAGGATCGCGACTCGCACGCCGTCGACCTCTTCGATCGCAACGGTGTCGACAAGTCCCGTGTACGCGATCTCATGGGCCTTGAGCGCCTCGCGCGTCGAGGCGAGACCTTCGGCAAGGTAGTCGCGCGTGTGGTTGTTCGCGAGGTTGACCACGTCGATGCCTGCCCACGCCAGGGACTCTGCGTTCTTCGGAGGAGCCTGGAAGGCGTAGCACACAGAGGAGTCTCGGCCGTCGCACTTCGAGGGTCCACCCGTACCGAAGGTGCCCTCGAGATTCGCCATCATGATGTCGGGCTCGGTCAGGTACTCACGCGTGTACTCGAACAGCGCGCGACCGTCCTCAGGCGGGTTGCCGTACTTCGAGCCGGGGGTGAGGTCGCCGACCCAGCCGATCTCGATGATGCGTGTGGTGTCTGGCGAGGGGGCAGACGCCGAGGCGACCGAGGCCTCGGCCGAAGCCGTTGCAGCCTGTGAGCTGCCGACGGGCTGGGTGGCTGGCGCGGATGTGGCGTTAGCCGAAGACGGCGGGAGCGGCTGTGCGTCCCCGAGGCCGCGCACGTAGTCGGAGCCGAGTACGACCCCTGCGCCCAGCGCGGCGATGACGACGAGGGCGACCACGCTGAGCACGGTGAGCCGCCGACGGCGCGCTCGTCGATACGCCCCGATCTGCGACCTGCCGTTGGTCCGACCCCTACGATCGCGCATGGTTCGCGCGTACGTGCTCAGCCATGGCGGTATCGACCTGGGCTATGTGGTGCGAGAACCACTCGTAGAGGAACTCCACGACCGGGTCCACTGAATCGAGCTTCCCATCCTCGTACTCCCGCGCGAACTCCTCGGTCTTGCGGCGAAGCGTCTCATGCTCGGCGATGTGCGCCTCAAACGCGTCGGCAGGGTACCCCTCGCGCCGCATGAGCTTCTCTTCCATCTGGAAGTGGACGTGGACGTAGTCCGTGAGCTCGTCGAGCGCCTCGGCTATGCCGGTTCCGTCGGGCCCGTTACCCGTCAGCTCCAGTCGGTCGACCAGTGCGATGAGTTCCCGGTGCTCGGCGTCGACCACCGAGTTGCCGGTCAGAAGCGCCGGAGTCCATCGCCCCATAGCCTTCAACGCCCCCTCTGTCGTGCTCGCCGTCGTGATTTGCCTTCTGTGCGCTGGCGCTCCGTGCGCGCGTAGAGCATACTACGCTCCGGTTCGCTTCACCCTAGTGGAGCGCACGCGCGCCTTCGGGAGCAGGCAGCGCACGGCTCGGGAGCGGCTATCAGTGTCCGCGGAGCCGATTCAGAGAGCACGGGAGTCATCATATGGCCGGAATCGTCCTCGTCGGCGCCCAGTGGGGCGACGAAGGTAAGGGCAAGATCACCGACCTCATCGCAGACGACTTCGACTACGTCGTCCGCTTCCAGGGCGGGAACAACGCGGGGCACACCGTCATTCACGGCGGGCGCACCCTGAAGCTGCACCTCATTCCCAGCGGGATCATGTACCCGCACATCACGCCGGTCATCGGCAACGGGTGCGTCATCGACCCGAAGGTCCTGCTCGAGGAGATGGACCGGCTCGAGGCCGACGATCTCTCCACGCACCGGCTGCTCATCAGCTGCAACGCTCACATCATCATGCCGTACCACAAGGACCTGGATGGAGCGTCCGAGCGCCGGCTGGGCAAGCTGGAGATCGGCACGACGCGTCGAGGCATCGGACCGGCGTACATGGACAAGGCGAGCAGGATGGGACTGCGCGTCCAAGACCTGCAGGACGAGCACATCTTCCGCAAGAAGGTCGAGGCGGCGCTGCACGAGAAGAACGACCTTCTCGAGAAGCTCCATGGCCTGCCCACCTACACGGTCGAGCAGATCGCCGAGGAGTACCTGCCCTACGCCGAGCGCATCAAGCCGCACATCGCCGACACGTCGTTCGTGGTCAACAAGGCCCTCGACGCCGATCAGTGGGTGCTGTTCGAGGGAGCGCAGGGCACACTGCTCGACCTCGATCACGGCACGTACCCGTTTGTGACCTCGTCGTCGCCGACGGCGGGTGGCGCGTGCACGGGCGCCGGCGTGGGGCCCCGCCGCATCGATCGCGTCCTCGGCATCGCGAAGGCCTACATCACGCGCGTCGGTTCAGGCCCGTTCCCGACAGAACTCGACGACGAGACCGGCCGCCACCTTATCGATGTGGGCCACGAATTCGGCACCACGACGGGCCGCGAGCGCCGCGCCGGCTGGTACGACGCGGTGATCGTGCGCTACACGGTGCAGATCTCGGGTCTCACCGACCTCATCATCACGAAGCTCGACGTGCTCTCGCAGCTCGACACCATCAAGGTGTGCGTCGCTTACGAGTACGAAGGGCATCGGTACAACAACCTGCCGTGCCACCAGACGGTCTTCCACCACGCCAAGCCCATCTACGAGGAGCTGCCCGGCTGGAAGAGCGATATCACGCACTGTCGCACCTTCGAGGAGCTGCCCAAGGAGGCGCGCGACTACGTTCTCTACCTCGAGGAGCTGGCGGACGTTCCGGTCTCGATGATCGCGGTCGGTCCGAGCCGCGAGCAGACGATCATGCGCCGCTGGGAGCCGCGGGCGTAGCGAGGTGCTCTGAGACCCGAAGGGGCGCCAGTGACCGAACGGGGTGCATGGACGGCTCGTACCGTAGGCTTGCTGGTCGGCCTGGCGGTCTGTTCGGCGGCCCTGGCCTTCGCCGTGACGTTTCTGAACTTCGCTGCGCGGGCGATCATGAGCATTGGCGGCTTCGTCGCGGCCGGCGGTCCGTACGTCATCGCGTTCCCCGCCCCGCTCTGGGCGGGACTCGTCCCGGTGTCCATTCTGGGCGGGTTCCTGTTCGGCGGGCTGTCGTTGCTGTTCTCGCTGCGCGCCGGCGGATTCAACCTGTTGCTTCCGGTCTGGGTGGGGCTCTTCGTCTCACTGGGCTACCAGTTCGCGGTGATGGGACTGAGCCCGCCGGGGGACGGGGGTGTCGCCTGGGGCTGGATCATATGCGCGGTCGTGTTCGTGCCGATGGGGCTCGCTCCGATTCTGCTGGCACTTCGCGGAGAGGCGGTGCTGCGACCCGTTCCGGTGACCACGGGATGGCGTCCGTACCACGATGCCGGCTACCGGGCGACGTATTGGGCCTGCGTGATCGCAGGCGCGATCGTCGGCCTCGTGGGGGCGTGGATGCTGTTCGCGGCGGTGGCCGGGTAGGTACAGCGCGTCGCACGCGACTCTGCAGCGCCCGGCGCGGCACGCCTGCGGCGCCCCGCATTCGTGCTCATGGTTTCGGGTACGAGCCCGATAAAGGAAGGGGAGTCGCACTTCGGCGGCTTCAACGTGGGGGGAGGGCACATGGGCAAGGTAGTCTCGGTGCGCACGTGGCTCGTGTTCGGTGTCGGGGTGGCCATCTCGGTCGCCTTGTACGCTGCGATCGTCGCCGCGGGGGAAGGCGCGAGCGCGTGGCTTAGCAACGCTCCGAGTGTGATCACGGGAGTGTTCGCCGTGCTCGTGATGGTGTGGGCCGTGCTCCAGCTCGGACTCAACGAGCCCGTCGGCAAACAGTGGGCCTGGCTTGCGGCGGGCGTGGCATCGTTCCAGCTGGGCCAAATCGTCTGGACCTACTACGAAGCGGTTCTCGCTGTCGAGGTTCCGTTCCCGAGTCTCGCCGACGTCTTCTACCTGTCCATGTATCCGTTTGCTGCCGTCGGAGTGCTGACGGCCCTCCTCTCGTTCAAGGCGCTGTTCGACCTGAAACCGGCACTGCTGATATCGGGGGCGCTGTGCGTTCTGGCAACGATCGGACTCTACTTCACGGTGTTCTCACCAATCCTCGCCGACACGTCGATGGACCAGCTCGCCAAGGCTATCTCCATGTTCTATCCGCTCGGCGACATCTGGTTGATTCTGCTTCCCGGCGTGGCGCTGGCGATCACGGCAGGCAAGCTGGCGGGCGGGCGAATCGCCTGGCCGTGGTGGTGCGCGGTGGGTGGGTACGTTCTGGTGGCAATCTCCGACGTCGCCTACAACGTGACTGTCTGGAACGGTACCTACCAAAGCGGAAGCATCATCGACGCAGGTTGGTGGTTCGGATTCACGATCGTGGCGACCGGTGCTTCGTTGGCCGTTGATATCCAGAAGCCGAAGGCCTAAGGGGGCGAGCGAGATGAGCATCTACAGCAACAGCGTCGACGTTCTCGCGCCGCTGGTGGGCAAACCGGCAGCGGAGATATGCATGCGCTCGACGGCGATGAAGCTCGGCAAGCGCGCTGAGGACTTCAGCAACGACGACTACGACACCGTGGCGGGTGAGATCAAGTCCTCGTTGTCGGCGTTCGCTTCGAGCGCACTGATCGATGGCGCGTTGCTCGAGATACGCACGCGTAGCGGGTTGTAGTACCAGGAGTCGAGGCGGTGGTGGCCGCCGATACGGTGACGGCGGTTGACCACCTCACTCGATATGACTAGAATTCTGGTCATGTCTGAGACACGCTCGCTCGCCGACGTCAAAGCCCACCTCTCCGAGATCGTCGATCTTGTCGAGAGTCAGCAGCAGCGTGTCATCATCACGCGTCACGGCAAGCCCGCCGCGATCATCATGAGCCCGGACGATCTCGAGAGCCTCGAGGAGACTCTCGACATCCTGTCCACGCCCGGCGCGCTTGAGGAGATTCGGGCAGCGGACGCCGAAATCGACCGGGGCGAGTACTTCACCGCTGCCGAGTTGCGCGCCAAGTACTTGCCGAAGGGCTAGCCGGTGGCCGCCTACGAGCTCAAGGTCGCTGCCGCGGCCGATCGGGTGCTCGCCCGGATTCCGGAGTTCGCTGCCGCAGCGATTGTTGAGCTCATCACGGGGCCGTTGCTGGAGAATCCCCTGCGCCTGAGCAAGGAGCTCGAGCAGGACCTTGCGGGATACCGTGTGGCCAAGCGCGGACCGTACCGAGTGGTCTTCCGCATCGAGCACGACGCGATCATCCGTGTGACGCGCATCGACCACCGTGCGGACGTCTATCGGACTCGCTAGGTGCGCCCCTCGCGTCCGCGAGCCACCGCGGAGCGCGCCACGCGCAGGGCTCCGGGTCGGTCGTCGGCTCGCAGCTCGCCGTGTGCCACCGCCTCCTCGATCGCGCGCTGCGCGTCGCCGACGCACGGGCCCTCGGGCAGCCCAAGCTCGCGCATGAGTTCTGTGCCGCCAAGCACGGAGCCGGGTCGGGTGCGCGTTCCGCGTCCGCGTGAGGCACGGACCGCCGCGTCTAGGCGTGTGCGCACGGCGGGGGCGTCGGCTCGGTGGGCGGTCGCCGCGAAGTCGGCCATCGTGAGATCGACCGCGTCCTCGGCACTCGCGAGCCGTACCGCGTCGGCGCTGCTCGAAGCCCACAGGTCCAAGCGCCGCACCGCGCGGTCAACTGCGCGGGGGTTGTCGATCACGAGGTCTCCGAGGCGCATGTGCTCGGCGACAAGGTGTGTCACGGCACGCGACTGCGCCTTCGAGAAGCGCAGGCGCTCGCAGATGCGCGCCGTCATCTCGGCGCCGATCTTCGCATGGCGGAAGAAGCGGATCCGCCCATCGGGCTCTACCGTGCGACACGGCCCCTTGCCGACGTCGTGGAGCAGCGCGGCCCAGCGCAGCCGGAAGATCGCGGGGGTGCTGTCGACCGTCTGCACGGTGTGCGCGAAGACGTCGAGGTCGTGGAAGGTCGGCTGTGTCACACCGTCGAGGGCAGCGACCTCCGGCAGCACCTCGGCCAGCGCGCCCGTGCGCAGCGCCACGCTGAGCCCTTCGCCGACCTGCTCGCCAAGGAGCAGCGCCGTAAGCTCGTCGCGAACGCGCTCCGCCGATACGTCGGCTAGCAGCGGGGCCGTAGCGGCCGCCGCCGCCTCAGTCGCGGGGTCCAGCACGAACCCGAGGTCGGCGACGAAGCGCGCCGCTCGCAAGACGCGCAGCGGGTCTTCGGCGAACCGCTCCGATGGCTCCCCGGGCGCTCTCAGGATTCCGGCGTCGAGATCCGCGAGGCCACCCACGGCGTCGAGCAGTGCGAGCCCCGGCCACGCGGCACCCAGCGCGTTGATGGTGAAATCGCGCCGGCTCGCGTCCTCGGCGAAATCCGCGCCCCGAAGCTGCGAGACCTCGACGACCGTTCCGTCGGCAAGCACGACGCCGATCGTGCCGTAGCGCTCGCCGACGGCGTACGTGCGTTGGCACCAGGTGGTGCCCTCGCAGGACTCACGCACCCCATCGGGGGTCGCCGCCGTCACGACGTCCAGGTCGCCGACGATCCGCTCGAGCAGCGCGTCTCGAACCGCGCCGCCCACGACGGCGGCGAAATGACCCCGGCTCACGAGCGCATCGAGGAGCGCCTCAGCGTCAGTAGGTAGTGCGATGTCGACGACGCGGCTCATGATGCGATGGTACCCGCCGCGCGCTTGCCGCGTCGCTTCGCTACAATCCGAAGGTGAACGGCGAGCGCCGTTTCCGGATTGCCGACAGCGTCCCACGTGAAGGGCTCCTGCAATGGGCATGCGCATCCTCGTCATCGGTTCCGGCGGTCGCGAGCACGCCATCGTGCGTTCGCTGGCCGCATCCCCGCTCGTCGAGCGCATCCTCGTCGCGCCCGGCAACGGCGGCACCGCACTCGAGCCTGACGCCATCAACACGCCGCTTTCGGTGGACGATCCGGCTGCTGTCGCCTCGTTCGCCATAGAGAACGCCGTGGATCTCGTTGTGATCGGGCCTGAAGCGCCGCTCGTGGCAGGGGTCGCCGATGAAGTGCGCTCGGTGGGCATCCCCGTCTTTGGTCCCGGAGCGTCCGGTGCGCGCCTCGAGGGCAGCAAGACCTTCGCGAAGGAACTCATGGAGCGCCACGGGCTGCCTACCGGCCGCTCCCGCACCTTCGACGCCCTCGACCGCGCGGCCGCACTCGACGCAGTTCGCGAGTGGGGTGTTCCTATCGTCATCAAGGCCGACGGACTGGCCGCAGGCAAGGGCGTCACGGTGGCGACCGATCTTCAGTCGGCGCTCACCGCCGTGGAGGAGTGTCTTGAAGGGCGCTTCGGCGACGCCGGCCACCAGGTACTCGTGGAGGAGTTCCTGTCCGGTCCCGAGTGTTCGCTGCTCGCATTCGTCAGCGGCCGCACGATGCTGCCGATGGCTCCGGCGCAGGACCACAAGCGCGTGGGCGATGGGGACACGGGCCCCAACACGGGCGGCATGGGTGTCTACTCGCCGGTACCGTTGGTGACGGACACTGAGTACGAGGCGATGATCGACATCATGCAGGCCTCAGCCGACGCGCTCGCTGACGAGGGCATCGACTACCGAGGCGTCCTGTACGGCGGCTTCATCCTGACCGACGAGGGACCGAAGCTGCTCGAGTTCAACGCACGGTTCGGGGACCCCGAGACGCAAGTGGTGCTGCCGCGGCTCAGAACCGACCTTGCCGAGGTTCTACTGGCGTGTGCCGAGGGCCGGCTCGACGAGGTCACACTGAAGTGGCGCGATGAAGTGGCGGTCTCGGTCGTGCTCGCGAGCCAGGGGTATCCGGACTTCTACGAGACCGACAAGCCGATCACCGGCATCGAGCAGGCGGAGCAGGTCGAGGGTGTCTTGGTCTACCACGCCGGGACGAAGATCGACGACGATATGCAGCTCCTATCGGCCGGTGGGCGCGTGCTCAATGTCACCGCCGTCGCCTCCGACTTCTCGCTGGCGCGCGAGCGGGCCTACGAGGCCGCCCGACGAATCTCCTTCCCGGGCGCGTTTTGCCGAAGCGACATCGGGCTGCGCGCGTTGCGCGAGCGAGACTAGGCGACGCTGTGCTGTCTGAGCGTCTCCTCACCAACGTCATGCGCCGCGCAAGCGGGAGTTACCTGCGGCTCGAAGAGACGGCGCTGACCTCCCTGCCTGCACCGATTGCAGGGCGTGAATGCCTCTTGTACGTGCACGTCCCGTTCTGCGAGCGGCTCTGCCCGTACTGTTCGTTCAACCGCTTCCCGTATCACGCCGAGCGGGCCACGGCCTACTTCGCCCACCTGCGCGACGAGATGCGCATGGTCGCCGATCTGGGCTACGACTTCGGTGCGATGTACGTGGGCGGCGGCACCCCGACGGTCGACGTCGGCGAACTGGCCAAGACGATCGACCTCGCCAAGGAGCTCTTCACGATTCGTGAGGTGTCGAGCGAGACGAACCCTAACCACCTCTACCCGCAGTGGATGGACCCGCTCCTTGACCGGGTGGACCGCCTGAGCGTCGGCGTGCAGTCCTTCGACGACGGCCTGCTCAAGCAGATGGACCGCTACGACAAGTACGGCTCGGCCGAGCAGATCGTGGAGCGGCTCAAGTCGATCGAGGGCACGTTCCACTCGATGAACGTCGACATGATCTTCAACTTCCCGAGCCAGACGCCGGAGATGCTCGCCAACGATCTCGAGGTCCTCAAGAACACGGGCTGCAACCAGACCACGTTCTACCCACTGATGGCTTCGCCGGTGGTGGAGGAGTCCCTGAGGCGTACGGTGGGCAAGGTCGACTACGCGCGCGAAGGACGTTACTACCACACGATCGCCGAGGGCCTGGCGGAGCGCTTCGAGCCGGCGAGCGCGTGGACGTTCTCTCGCACCGGGGGCGGGATGATCGACGAATACATCGTCGACTACGAGGACTACGTCGGCATCGGTTCCGGCGCCTTCAGCTTCCTTGACGGCGCGCTCTACGTGAACACCTTCTCCTTGGAGGAGTACGCGGAGCGCATCAGCTCCGGCGTCACCGCTGCTGTTCGCAAGAAGACCTTCGCGCGGCGCGATCTCATGCGGTATCGCATGCTGATGGGGCTGTTCGGACTCATCCTGGACCGACGGGCGTTCGTCGCGGACTTCGGCGTCGACATCGAGCGCGGTCTGCCCATCGAGATCGCCTTCCTGCGCGGCGCAGGTGCGTTCAGCGTGGACAACGCGGAGCGCCTTGAACTGACCCAGACGGGCCGCTACCTGCTCGTGGCGATGATGCGGGAGTTCTTCATCGGGGTGAACAGCGTGCGCGACCAGGCACGCTCCGCTCTCAGCGGCGAGGAGCGCAAGCTGTTGTTCGGTGACGGTGCGGCGGCGTGTGGTTCGGATGGCGAGCAACACCCACTCGCACAGGCTGCTGCGCAAACCGAGGATGCGGAGTTCTCGCCGCGGTGACGGTGGTCTGCTACCCTGCCTGAAACCATCGCTCGCACGACGTCAGAGAACAGTTGGAGGCAGCCATGTCCGATACTCCGCTCGTTGGGATAGTCATGGGGTCGAAGTCCGACCTCGACGTGATGCAGAAGTGCGCGGACCGGTTGGATTCACTGGGCGTGCCGTTCGAGATGCTCGTGGCGAGCGCCCACCGTAACCCTGAGCAGGTCCACGGTTGGGCATCGACTGCGGCGGATCGCGGGATGAAGGTCATCATCGCCGCCGCCGGTAAGTCCGCCCACCTTGGGGGAGTCGTCGCAGCGTTCACTCCGTTGCCCGTGATCACGGTGCCGATGAAGACGAGCGATCTGGGAGGGCTCGATTCGTTGCTTTCCATGGTTCAGATGCCCACCGGGGTGCCGGTTGCGTGCGTGGCCATCAATGGTGCCGAGAACGCGGCTATTCTCGCCTGTCAGATGCTCGGTACGTCCATGCCCGCGTATCGAGATCGCATCATCGAGCTGAAGCGGACGATGGCCGAGGGGTAGGCACCTGTCCCTCGGGGGGCTGGGACAGCTGAGCGCGTGGACAGCAAGCATTAACGTCCCTATCCTTCTGGCCAGACAGCAAACGCTTCGGCGGGGGTACCCGAGTGGACCGACTGCACCGCGCATCAAAGGCCGACCGGGGTTTCACCATGGTCGAGATTCTCGTCGTGCTCGGACTCCTCGCGGTGCTGCTTCTGCTGGCGCTCCCGGTATATGTCTCAGCGCGCGCGACGGCGGAGCAACGTACCTGCTTCCACAACCAGAGCCTCCTCACGCGCGCAGCGCAGCTCTACCCCGGCGTGCACGCGGGTGCTGAATTGAGCGAACTCGAGGGCATCGTCGACGATAACCACCCGATCAGAGTAGAGAACATCATCGGGACGACGCCGCGTTGTCCATCCGGTGACGACCCTGCCGATTCGGGTAACCCCACGATAGGCGAGGGCGCCTACTCGTTCGACGCCAACGGTACCATCGAGCCGTGCACGCAGGGGACTGTCGGACCGCACGGATCGTTCTTGAACTGACGGTGACCGAACGGGAGCCTCGCCGCGGGCTTTCGCTCATACCCCTCCTCGGTGATACTGTCTCGTGGCGCGTCCGCGCTTGCGGTATCGATTCTTCGGAGGATTCCATGCATCACAACCCGTTTGAGGACGTGCGCGTCGAGGGCCACCTCATCGATTCCGGCATCGTGTCGGAGGTGATGGACCACATCATCGCGATGGGCGGCGAGTTCGAGACCCTCTCGTTTGAGGTGGGTCGCACCAACGAGGACGCCTCGGTGGCCACGCTTCGCGTGCGGGCCGAGACACGCGTGTTGCTCGACGAGATTCTGGTGGCGATCTCCGAGCACGGTGCGGTCGCCTGCGAGCCGCGCGATGCGGAGTTCGCGGCGGCGCCCTATGATGGCGTCTTTCCCGAGGGGTTCTACTCCACAACCAACCTCGACACGAACGTGCGCGTGGCTGGCGCGTGGGTGCACGTGTCCAACCCCGAGATGGACTTGGGCGTGCGCATCGACGTCGAGTCCGCAGTAGCCGACGCCATCCCCATGGCGGACGTGTGCGCGGGTGAGCTCTACGTGATCGGCCACAACGGCATCCGCGTGCATCCGCAGGAGCGGCCTCGTTCGAGCCAGGCCTTCGAGTTCATGGCGAGCGCGGTCTCGTCTGAGAAGCCGAAGGCGCAGGTCGTGGCCGAGGTCGCCCGAATGCTTCGCGACACGCGTGAGGCGGGGCTCGAGACGATCGCCGTGGTCGGCCCGGCCGTCGTTCACACGGGAGCAGCCGAGCATCTGGCGCGCCTCGTTGAGCTGGGGTACGTGAGCGTGCTGTTCGGCGGGAACGCGATAGCCGTGCACGATATCGAGTCTGCGATGTTCGGCACCTCGCTCGGAGTGTCGCTCACGGAGGGCACGCCCCTGCACGGCGGTCACCAGCACCACCTGCGCGCCATCAACACGGTCCGCGGTCGCGGCTCGATTGCTGCTGCCGTGGAGGCAGGCGACATCACAAGTGGGTTGATGTACACGCTCGTGAAGACCGGAACGCCGTTTGTGCTTGCGGGCTCCATTCGCGACGATGGGCCGCTTCCCGATGTCATCACCGACGCCATGACGGCGCAGCGCGAGATGCGTCGCTACGCGCAGCGGGCCGGATCATGCCTCATGCTCTCGACGATGCTGCACTCCATCGCCACCGGCAACATGCTGCCTGCGGCTGTGACCACGGTGTGCGTCGACATCAACCCGGCGGTGGTGACCAAGCTTGCCGACCGCGGCTCGTGGCAGACCATAGGGGTCGTGACCGACGTCGGACTCTTTCTCGAGCAGCTGGTGCTCGAGCTCGAACCCCGGGGGTGAAGATGAAGCTGGCTGGAGCGGTAGCGGTGTTCATCGGCGCAGGCATCGGTGGTGCGCTGCGCTACGCGCTGGGCGAATGGATCACCGACCGCTGGGGCGCCTCGTTCCCGTGGCACACGCTCGTCATCAACGTGGCCGGAGCGTTTCTGCTGGGACTTCTCATGGCTCTGTCGGTCGATCGCGGTCTCGTGTCGGCTTCGACCCGCCTCTTCCTCGGCGTCGGCGTGCTCGGAGGGTTCACGACATTCTCGGCTCTGGCATACGAGAGCATCGTCCTCTTCGAGCGGGGGCTCCTTGTCCAGGGGTCGGCCAACCTCTTAGGCAGCGTCGTGCTCGGTGCGGTAGCGGTCATTGCCGGCCTGTTGGTAGGTCAGGCCGTCTAGCGAGCCCCCCCTAGAGCAGGTAGACGATCTCTGAGCCGCTGGTCGGGTACGCCCAGACAGCTGACTTGAGCGTTTCGGCGCTCAACCCGCCCAGCATCGCGGTGGCGAACACGTTGACGACCTCCTCTGCCCCATGCCCGAGCAGGTGTGCGCCGACGATGCGTCCGCTGGAGATCTCGACGATGGTCTTGGCGCCCGAGACTCGTTGACCGACGCGGCGCGAGGATGCCCAGGTGCCCGTCTCGGTGAGCTTGACCTCGACATCGAGACCACGCTTGCGCGCCTCGTCCTCGGTAAGGCCGACGGCCGCGAGCGGTGGGTCCGAGAAGACGACAGAGGGTGCGATCACCGGGTTGAACTCCGCCGGGCCGGTCTGCGCGATTCTGGCAACCGCGACTCGAGCCTGGGCGATCGCGACCGGCGTCAGTGGGGCGCCGCTCGAAGCGGCATCGCCGGCCGCGAACACACGCGGGTTGCTCGTCGAGCGCATTGCGGAGTCCACCAGGATGCCATGTGGTCCGAACGCGACGTCGGCCGCCTCCAGATCGAGCCCGGCCGTATCCGGCACGCGGCCCGCTCCGTGGACCACCAGGTCGCACTCGGTGATCGTGCCGTCGCCGCACACGACTTCGTAGGCGGCGCCTCGACGGCGCACCTCGATCACGGGTGCGTCGGTGCGGACATCGATGCCACGGGCCCGGTACCCATCCGCCAGCATGTTCGCCAGTTCAGGATCGAAGCCCTTGAGTACCTGCGCGCTGCGGTGAAGGATGGTGCAGGCCGCCCCGGCAGCGGCGGCGATGTGAGCGAACTCGAAGGAGATGAAGCCACCGCCGATGAAGACGATTCGATCGGCGAGCCGGTCGCGCGCCATGAACCCCTCGCTATCGACGACGTGCTCAGCGCCCGGGATGCCGAGATCGATCGGCAGCGCCCCTACGGCCACAACGAAGTGATCCGCGGAGTACGGTGCCCCGGCAACCTCCACCGCATCGGGCGCGATGAAGCGCGCACGGCCGTGCAACGTCGTCACGCCCAAGCCGGTGAGCCAGCCTTCGACGGAGGCGGACACCGGGTCGGTGAACGTGCGCTTGAACTCCACGAGATCCGGCCAGTCCACGCGAAGCGAACCGGCGATGCCATTGCCTGTCTGAGCGGCCGCTCGCTCGGCCACCTCGGCCGCTGCGAACAGCACCTTCTTCGGCTCGCACCCGCGCAGACTGCAGGTGCCGCCGTACGCGCGCCCATCGGTCACGGCGACCTGTTTGCCCGCCGCGATCAACTCGCTCGCCGCCGTCTGGCCGGCGGGGCCGGTTCCGATCACGATCACATCGAAGTGCTCCATGGTGGGCCCGACTCCTCACGTTCGACTCTACTTGGCCGCACGCGCCAACCTGTGCGGGTTGCTCGGGGTACATACCCTGTCGTCGGGCGACGGTAGTCGCCGGCGGATGCGCTCGACAAGGGAGGTCCACCACAGTGACGCGCGAAAAGGTCGTCCGGACAGATGATGAGTGGCGAGCGCTGCTCGAACCCGAGCAGTTCCGCGTGCTGAGGCGGGCGGGTACCGAGCCGGCGTTCTCGGGCGCGCTGACGGACATGTCGGAGGCGGGCGCGTATCGCTGCGCGGGCTGTGGCTCGATACTGTTCGCGAGCGAGACGAAGTTTCATTCCGGCTGCGGGTGGCCGAGCTTCTTCGCACCGGTGGAGCCTGACGCCGTCGTCGAGCATCGCGACCGGAGCTTTGGAATGGAGCGCGTCGAGGTGCGCTGTGCCGTGTGCGACGGCCATCTTGGCCACGTCTTCACCGATGGCCCGCCGCCGACCGGGCTGCGCTACTGCATCAACTCGGTGTCGATCGCGTTCGAACCTGCTTCCGGCGGCGGGGGAGCGGACTAGAGCAGTCGTTCGCACACGGATTCACGGAGTTCAGGGAAGGAACGCGATGTCTGTTGAGAGCCCCCGTTACGAAGTACTGCAGTCCGCCGACGGGATAGAGCTGCGCCGCTACGCGCCGTACCTGACGGCGAACGCTCGCGTGCACGCCGACGGCTACGGCCAGGCAGCGAACGTCGCGTTCAATGCGCTTGCGGACTACATCTTCGGCAACAACACCTCCTCGGTCTCGATTCCCATGACCGCTCCGGTGACCGCAGCCGCGGCGCGCGGCGAGAAGATCGAGATGACGGTTCCCGTCACCGCCGAGCGCGCCCGAGACGAGCAGCTTGAGGCCGCAGAGCCGCTGTGCACGGTGCGCTGTGCCGATGAGTACGTCGTGAGTTTCACCATGCCGTCAAGGTTCTCCTCGTTGGACGAGCTTCCTCGGCCGGGCGACGCACGGGTGACGCTGGAGGCGGTACCTGAGCATCTCGCAGTCGCCCTGCGTTTCTCGGGCTACCTCAACGACGACGCTGTTGCCCAGTCGATCGCCCGCATCAGCGAGTGGATAGCGGACCAGGGACTGGTTGCCGCAGGTGAGCCGGTGGCGGCGCAGTTCGATTCTCCCTGGAAGCCCTGGTTCGCCCGGCACAACGAGGTGCTGGTGGCGGTGACGGAGGGTTAGCCCACCGGCGGAGTCATCGTGTGGCCCCGCAAGCCGCGCACCCGCGCAACGACCACGGCTGTTCCAGCCCGGACTGTTCGAGTAGTGGCTCGTCTGCGAAGACCTCGCTCGTGGGACCATCGGCCACGAGCGCGCCATCGCGCATCACGATGGTGCGCTCGCACAGTTCGACGGCCAGATCGAGGTCGTGTGTCGCGATGATCTTCGTGTGCTCGAACGACTTGAGCAGCTCGATGAGTCGCCTGCGCGCGCGCGGATCGAGGTCACTCGACGGCTCGTCCAAGACGAGAATGCTGGGCTTCATCGCAAGCACGGTGGCGATCGCGACCGCGCGCTTCTCGCCGCCTGACAGGCGATAGGGTGGGCGCTCGGCGAGGTCGGAAGCGCCCACGCGGGCCAGTGCGTCGTCGACGCGCTCCACGATGCACTCGGTCGGTAGCCCGAGGTTCATCGGTCCGAACGCGACGTCCTCGCGCACCGTCGGCATGAACAGCTGGTCGTCGGGGTCTTGGAACACCATCCCCACGGTCTTGCGGACATCAGCGAGCGTCTCCTTGGCCAGCGGAACCTCGCCGATTCGCACGGACCCTTCCTGCGCTTCGTGCAAGCCGTTGAGATGGGCGAGCAGTGTCGACTTGCCTGCGCCGTTCGCACCGACCAGGGCAATCGATTCGCCGTGCCCCACCTCGAAGGAGACGTCGGTCAACGCGCGGGTGCCGTCCGGATAGGCGAAGCCGAGGGCGCACACGGAGATGGAGTGATGGCTCATGAGAGGACTCCCGTGATCAGGTTGCCAAGCAGCACGGAGATGTTCACCGTGCGGAAGACGACGAACGCCGCAGACCATCCTGCGAGGAAGACCCAGTCAGCGCGGCGCATCTTGAGCACGCGCATGGTTCGGACGCGGCCATCGAAGCCCCGGCAGCTCATCGCGTTGTAGACGCGTTGTGCGCGGGCAACCGTGCGAATGAGCAGGTGACCGAGCATGCTCGCGTACACGGTCGGCCCCATGCCCTTGCTGCCGAAGGAGCGCAGCGACCGGGCACGCGCCATGCGCATGATCTCCTCAGCCAGGACGAAGAGGTAGCGGTAGAGGAGCAGCAACTGGGTCGATAGGACATCGGGCAGCCCGAGCTTCTCAAGGCCGGCGCAGACCCCGGCCATCCCCGTCGTGGCGATGAGGATCAGCGCCACGCTCGTTGTCAGCAGGAAGCGGGCGATGATCGTCATCCAGCTCAAGACCCCGCCCGATATCACCACCGACCCGATTTGGACGACGGCCTCGGTGTCGAAGAACGGGTTGAGCGCACCGACGAGCACGGCGAACGGAGCCACGGCCGCAAGGCGCTTCCACAGCTCGCGTCCGGGCATGCCGCTCTGGCTGGCCAAAGCTATCGGGAAGAGCGCGAACGGGGCCAAGGCCAGCAGGTCGTACTGGTCGAACGAGACGACGCAGACCAAGAAGACGAAGGTGGCGAGCACTTTCGCTCGCGGGTCTATCCGGTGCAGTGGGGTGTCGCCGCGTGAGAACTGGTCGAGCCAGCCCAGTTGGTACATGCCGGATTCGATGGCGGACATGGCCTCTCGCCCTAGACCAGGTCGTCGCCGGTGGTGGTGGCCACGAACTTGCCGTGCTTGACACCCTTGGTACCGATCAACCCGTCAGCGATGTGCTTGATGACATCCACGGAGCCCCGAAGCACCGCGACCTCCAAGCAGTTGTGGGAGTCGAGGTGGATGTGGAGCGTGGAGATGACCTCTTCGTGGTGTGAGTGTTGGTGCTCGGTGAGCTTGTCGGCCAGATCGGTGGAGTGGTGGTCGTAGACCAACGTCACCGTTCCGACCGCCTCACCCTCGCCGCCGCTCCACTGCTCCTCGACGAGCGCATTGCGAATCAGGTCGCGCACCGCTTCAGAGCGGTTGACGTATCCCTTCTGGGCGATGAGCGCGTCGAATCGCTCCAACAGCCGCTCATCGGTCGAAACTCCGAAACGCACTATCTCCGACATCAGAGACGCTCCTTTCGCGCAGGTCATGGCACGGTCCATCGGCTGCGTGCCATGACGGGAACATGCGGTCACGAATTCGTGCGAACTGCCCCAGGATGCTTGACAGCATGCCGCGGGGAGGTGAACCTGAGCTCGAGCGTAGCACGCATTGGTGATGCGTGACACCCATGGGATACGACTTCGACAAGAACGCGCGGAATGGAGAGTCCACAGATGCACATGGCAGACGCACTGCTTTCACCCGCTGTCGGCGCCACCATGTGGGCCGCCACCGCCGTCACGACGGTCTACTGCGCCAAGAAAGTGAGGGAGGAGAACGACGCGGCCCGCATCCCGCTCATGGGAGTCGCCGGCGCCTTCATCTTCGCATCGCAGATGTTGAACTTCACGATTCCGGGCACGGGGTCGAGCGGGCATCTCGGGGGCGGACTGATACTGGCCATTCTGCTGGGACCCCACGCAGCGTTCATCGTGATGGCTTCGGTACTCACCGTCCAAGCGCTCTTCTTCGGTGACGGCGGGTTGCTCGCTCTCGGGTCCAACATCTTCAACCTCGGGTTCTTCCCGGCGTTCGTCGCCTACCCGTTCATCTACAAGCCCATCGCGGGGGATGCGACGAGCAAGTTCCGCGTGGTCAGCGGCGCCATCATCGCGGCGGTCGCGGCGCTGCAGCTCGGGTCGTTCGCCGTGGTCCTTCAGACGCTGTTTTCGGGGATCAGCGCGCTACCGTTCACGGCGTTTCTCGCGCTCATGCAGCCCATCCATCTCGCGATCGGTATCGTTGAGGGGTTCGTCACCGGCGCGGTCGTGTTCTTCGTGTCGATTGCTCAGCCTGAGCTACTTACCCGCACGTCGAATCGCGACTCCGTGGCCGGACTGAGACTTCGGACGGTGATCGTCGGCCTGGCGATCGCGGCCGTGGTAGCCGGCGGCCTTCTCTCGTGGTTCGCATCGCCGTACTCGGACGGTCTTGAGTGGTCGATCGAGAAGGTTGCCGGAACCGCAGAGCTTGAGGCGCCGGCCGGTGTCCACGCCGCCCTCGCTGAGTTCCAAGGGCTCACCGCCGTGCTGCCGGACTACGCGTTTCCCACCGACGGCGCGCAGACCGAAGAAGTGGGCGCTGCGAGCGGGTCGGCCGTGGATGTGGGCACCACTACGTCGGGTCTGGTGGGTGCCGGGGCCGTGCTGCTGATCGCCGTCGGCGCCGGGTTCGCCCTGCGCCGACGCAAGGGCGGGCCACCTGCGGACCCGGCGGCGTCCTAGTATCACGAAGGTGCAACTCGTTCGGCACACGTCTTGCAGTACGGGCGGCATGAACGCGCTACTCACAAGCCGAAAGGCCCTCATCGCGCTCGCCGTGGTTCTGGCGGTGCTCGCTGTTGCGGTGCCGACCTGTCGCATGGTCGGCTGTTCGATGGACATGGGTGGCGCCCGGCCGTTCGGGATGCAGATGAGCGCGGGTCTGTTCTCGGATTGTGGCGGCGAGTACGTGTTCAGCTCCTCGCCTGCAGCAGTGGTCCCGGCCGGGGCCGACTCGCTCA
Organism: Coriobacteriia bacterium; assembly: GCA_034370385.1. Classification (NCBI taxonomy): domain Bacteria; kingdom Bacillati; phylum Actinomycetota; class Coriobacteriia; species Coriobacteriia bacterium. The sequence goes on along the minus strand of JAXMKZ010000005.1, from coordinate 104,673 downwards.
CACTCTCGCTACTCGGCGCGCTCGTCGCGGCCGTAGCTTTGATGATGCCGGCCTTCGCTTCGAAGCCGGTGTTCGTGGTGGAGCTCGCGCCACCACCGCCCCCCGAGCCACCGCTCGGACAACGCCTCAGGCTCTGATCGCTCCTCGGATGCCGTCCGCTCAGACGTGGACGGTACTGGACTTGGCGTGGCACCTGCCCTCGTGGGCGTGCGCGCCGCTGATTCCGATTCCCGAGGAGAATCCACGTGGAGTTTCCCTACATCGTTTCGATGCTCGTGCTTGGCCTTGGCACCAGTCTTCACTGTGTGTCGATGTGCGGCCCGCTCGTTCTCACCTATGCCGTCAAGGCTGATGAGGATGGTCCGTGGTACCGCCGGCTGACCCCGAACTTCGCCTACCAAGGCGCGAAGATCGTGAGCTACATGCTCGTCGGTCTGTTGCTCGGCGCCCTGGGCGCATTCATCAACTTTGATGCTCTGCGTCCCTACGTCATGTACCTGGCGGGCGCGTTCATGATCGTGCTCGGCCTGGGGATGACCGGCAAGGTCCGGTGGGCAGCCCGCTTCAATCCGCGTCCGCCCAGGTTCGTGATGACCGCGCTCATGAAGCTGCGCCGCAAGGCCAACTCGGACGCTGAGGCCGGCGAGGGCACCCTGGCCACTCCGGTCATGTTCGGTCTGCTGACCGGACTGCTGCCGTGTGGCCCGCTCATGGCCGCCCAAGTCACCGCTGCCGCGTCGGGCAGCGCCGCCACCGGAGCGCTCGGAATGGCGGCCTTCGGACTGGGCACCGCACCGCTGATGATCGCCTTCGGCACCGCCGGATCGATGATCCCGCGGGTGTGGAAGGAACGCATGATGATGGTGCTCGCCGTCGGCGTCATCATCTTCGGGCTCGTCTTCATCAACCGTGGGCTCATGCTCACGGGGGCGCCGGTGAACTTCAACAGCGTGAAGGCCGCGGTGCTCGGTGGGCCCATCGCTGACGCGGGCGAGTATACGAAGGGCGCCGACGGCGTCGTCGAGATACCGCTCGTCATCGAGAACGTCCAGTTCGTGCCGGCGGCCATACAGATTCCGGCAGACACCCCCGTGCGGATCATGGTCGATCGGCGCGAGGACTCGGCGTGCTCCGATCAAGTCGCGTTGCCGCAGCTCGGCGTGCTTGTTGACGTCGCTCCGTTCGCGGTCACGGCCGTCGAGCTTCCGGCTGCCAAGGCGGGAACCTACACACTCACCTGCGGTATGGGCATGATGTCGGGCCAGCTCATCGTTGGCGGCGGTGGCGGTGGCGCAAGCGGCGCCTCTCCGTTGCTGTGGCTGCTCGCGGCCGGCATCGCCGCCGGAGCTGCGCTGTGGGTCGCGAACCGTCGCGACCGGCGTCTCGCCTCCCCGTCGGGTGCATCGATCGGCCCTAACGGATCCGCTCAGCACGCACGATCGGCTCCGGCTCAGACCGAGCAGCCCTCGGGCTTTCTCGGATTCAACCCGACTGAAGTGATCATCATCGCTGTCGCCATCGGGGCGGCCATCTTCGCCGGCATGGCGCTCGGCGGAATGTTCAACTAACCAACGGACTAAGGAGCACTCAGACCATGGCAAGCCAAACCACCACCAGCGGAACCGCTCGCTACGTCATCATCGCGATCGTCATCGTGACCGCGTTCTTCGGTGCCTACCGGTTCGCGTCGGCCCGGTCGGTCCAGGCCGCGGATGCAGCTTCTTCTCAAGGATTGACCCCTGCGGCGACGGCGACGGACCCCTCGGCCACGCCCGGATGCGCCTGCTGCGGCTCGACCGCACCGACGGCCAACGGCATCACCGGCGACCCCGTCGAGGGCGTCGCTACCGTTGACGGATCCGTCCAGCGCATCGAGATCGACCTGTCCAAGGGCTACTACGACCCGAACGTCATCGTGCTCGAAGCGGGCGTGCCTGCCGAGATCACCTTTGGGCAGTCGTCCGGCTGCACCGCACAGGTTATGAGCAAGGACCTCAACTTCTTCGAGGACCTCACCGCCGGACCGGTCACCGTGAAGCTCGCCGCCCTCGATGCGGGCGAGTACACCTTCGCGTGCGGCATGGAGATGGTGTTCGGCAAGATCGTTGTGAGGTAGATACCAACATGTGCGCAGAACAGTTCAATGGACATGTGGTGCGGGCACGACTCGCCGGAGGGCAGGGATCGTTCAGCATGCTGGGCCTACTGCTCGATGACAGCGACGACGTGATCGCCCACGACATCAACGATCGGGGTTACCTGACCGCGTTCCTCGCGCCGACCTCAGGCGAAGCAGCGTTCGTCAGGGCCCTCGAGGCCTCCGGCGTCTATCCGCTGGAGATCGCCTACGACGAGGACCCCGGGTTTGGAGGCCCCCGTGCCTGCTGATACCACCTATCGCGTCCGTACGCTGTCCGTTCAGGGCATGCACTGCGGCGCGTGCGAAAAGCTCGTGACCGGCAACGCGCGTGCGATCGAGGGTGTCATCGACGCCTCGGCCGACGCCGAAGCAGGAACGCTCACCGTGACGCTCGACCATGACGTGTCCCCTGACGCGCTCGTCGATGCCATCGTGGCTGCGGGGTTCACGCCCGGCGACCCGCTGGTCCTCGAAGAGGGCGCGGAGCAGGCACCTCGGGCGGATGCCATCGAGGCACCGGTCCCCGTGACCCCTGTGCTCGATGCGCCCTATACGCCCGTCATCGAATCGGCGGCGCAGCCCGCGGTGGTGCCGGCCGCTTCGGCCGAACCGGAGTTCGAAGAGCTCACCTTCGCAGTCGGCGGCATGACCTGCGCCAGCTGCTCGGCGCTCATCGAGAAGGCGCTGCCCAAGACCGACGGCGTCGAGAGCGCGAACGTGAACCTCGCCACGGAGAAGCTCGTCGCCCGCTTCGACCCCGCGAAGGTCGATGCGGTGGCGATCGCTGAAGCGGTGGCGAAGCTGGGGTACACGGCCACGCCGCTCACCGCGAAGAAGTCCGCGTCCGGGACGGTGACCGGCAAGGTCACGCTGTCGCTCACGGGCATGCACTGCGCCAGCTGTTCAGCGCTGATCGAGAAGGCGCTCATGGCGATGCCCGGAGTCCAGGGCGCCAACGTGAACCTGGCCATCGAGACGGGCACGGTCGAGTTCGACCCTACCGTCATCGGAATCGACGATCTGATCGCGGCGGTCAAGCTCGCGGGCTACAGCGCCACCGTCAAGGTCGACACGATTCCTGGCTCGTCCGGCGAGGATGTCGCCGCCGAGGCGCATGCCAGCGCCTACGCTGCCGAGAAGCGCATGTTCATCTTCTCGCTCGCACTGTCGCTCCCGCTGCTCTTCATCGCCATGGTGCCGCCGTTCATGATGGCGGTGCCGCTCGCGGTCTCTGAGTTCCTGGCCAACACCGTCGGCGGCGCCTGGGATCCGATGATGGTCGGCAAGTACCTGATGTTCCTGCTGGCCACCCCGGTTCAGTTCATCGCCGGAGCGCGCTTCTACCGCGGCGCCTGGGGCGCCTTGAAGCAGAAGTCCGGCAACATGGACACACTCATCGCGGTGGGCACGTCGGCCGCATACTTCTACTCGCTTGCGGCGACGTTCGTGCCGTCGCTTGCGATGGAGCCCGTCTTCTACGAGACGTCGGCGCTGCTCATCACCTTCGTGCTCTTGGGCAAGTTGCTCGAGGCCAGGGCGAAGGGTCGCACCGGCGACGCCATCAAGAAGCTCATGGGCCTCGCGGCCAAGACGGCGCGCGTGGTGCGTGGCGGCGAAGAGATCGATGTGGCCATCGAGCAGGTGGTCGTCGGCGACCTCATCGTGGTGCGCCCCGGCGAGAAGGTTCCGGTTGACGGTGTCGTGGTCACAGGCACCTCCGCTGTGGACGAGTCGATGCTCACCGGCGAGTCTATTCCGGTTGAGAAGGGCGTCGGAGACACCGTCATCGGCGCCACGATGAACAAGCTCGGCAGCTTCCGGTTCCGAGCAACCAAGGTCGGTTCGGACACCGCGCTGGCTCAGATCGTGAAGCTGGTCGAGGACGCACAGGGCTCCAAGGCGCCCGTACAGCGTTTCGCCGACCGCATAAGCGCTGTCTTCGTGCCCGCCGTGCTCGCCGTGGCGCTCGCGACGTTCCTCGCATGGCTGTTCGTCGTCCCGAACTTCGTGGACCCTGACTTCTACATGATGATCACCCCGTTCGTGAAGGCACTGCTGACCGGTGTCTCGGTCGTCGTCATCGCCTGCCCGTGCGCGTTGGGTCTGGCAACACCGACGGCGATCATGGTCGGCACCGGCAAGGGTGCTGAGAACGGCATCCTCATCAAGAGCGGCGAAGCACTCGAGACCGCCTACAAGATCGATGCGATCGTGTTCGACAAGACCGGAACGCTGACTCACGGTAAGCCCGTGGTCACCGACATCGAGCTCGCCGAAGGGCACGACGCCACGCGGATGTTCACGCTGGCCGCCGCGCTCGAGCGCAACTCCGAGCACCCGCTTGCCGAGGCTGTCGTCGCACGGGCGAAGGCCGACGGGATTGACGTGCCCGCAGTCGAAGGGTTCGAGGCTGTTCCCGGTCACGGGGTCGTCGGCACCGTGATGGACCGACGTGTGGCGTTCGGCAACCGCAAGCTCATGGTTCGCGAGGGCATCGACATCGCCGCCTTCGAGTCGCGCATCCACGCGCTGGAGGGCGAGGGCAAGACCGTCATGCTCGTTGGGGTCGAGGGCGCGAAGCTCGCCGGAATGGTGGCCGTGGCAGACACGCTGAAGGAGAGTTCGGCCGAAGCGGTCGCGCGCCTGGGCAAGATCGGCGTCGACGTCTACATGATCACCGGAGACAACCGCCGGACCGCCGAAGCGATCGCCGCTCAGGCCGGCATCGCACCCGACCACGTGCTGGCCGAGGTGCTCCCGGAGCACAAAGCCGACGAGGTCACCAAGCTGCAGGCGGCCGGAAAGACGGTCGCCATGGTGGGCGACGGCATCAATGACACTCCTGCACTTGCGGCTGCCGATGTCGGCATCGCCATGGGTGCCGGTACCGACGTCGCCATGGAGACCGGCGGCATCGTGCTCATCAAGAACGACCTTCGTGACGTGGTGACGGCGATCGAGCTGTCGCGCGCGACGATGCGCAAGATCAAGCAGAACTTCGTGTGGGCGCTTGGCTACAACACGCTGGGCATCCCCGTAGCGGCCTTGGGGCTCCTTAAGCCCGAGCTTGCGGGTGCGGCGATGGCGCTTTCCAGCGTCAGCGTCGTGACGAGCTCACTGCTCCTGCGCCGCTTCAAGCCCAGCCTGACCAAGACCACTAACTAGAAACGAGGCATGAGATGAACCGTATTCGAACTGCCGCTACGGCGGTTGCCCTACTGGCTCTGATGCTTCTCGCTGTCGGCTGTGTCTCAAACCCGGCCGACGCCGAGATGAGCGAGAACCCCGACGTGTGGGGTTACGTCGCATCGGCAGACAGTGCGCAACTCGAGGTGACCGAGGTGCAGCAAGGTGCCACTGAGCTGACGATCGACCGGGTGCTTGCGCCCGGCGCCGCGTGGATCGTCGTCCACCTCGACGACAACGGCAAGCCTGGTATGCGGGTGGGAATCGCGCCTGTGAAGAAGGGCGAATCCACCAACGTGAAGGTCAAGCTCGACGAGATCGGCACCGAGAAGGTCATCGTTGCGATACACGCCGACCGAGGTGAGAAGGGCGAGTTCGACTTCGACATGATGGCGCCGACGATGAGTCCTGATCGGCCGTACTTTGTCGACGAGAAGGAGCTCGCCAAGATGGTCACCGTGCGCGAGTTCGGCGTGAAGGCCGACGCGGGCACTGCGGCGATCGAGGTCGAGGACCAGCCTGGAGAGACGGAGTCTCTCACCGTGAAGCGCGTTCTGGCTCCCGGCGGGGCGTGGATCGTCATGCATCTGGACGAGGATGGTGCGCCTGGCGCTCGCGTGGGCCTTCAGCAGATTCCTGCTGGCGAGAGCACCGACGTCGCCGTTGAGCTTTACCCCCTGCCGCTCACCGATACCCTGTTCGCAGCGGTACACGCGGACCTGGGCACAGCGGGCATCTTCGAGTTCGACATGATGAACAAGGTCAACAGCCCCGATCAGCCGTACTTCGTGGACGGCACGGAAGTGGCTGTGCCCGTCAAGGTCAGGTAGCGCTCGATCCGATGGAACGGATACGCAGGCCGCCCCGGCTTCCGGGGCGGCCTGCAGCGCTACGATGCGCTACGCTCGCGGCAGAAGGAAGGGGACTCCATGCGTATCCTTGTGGTTGGTGCGGCAGGCCGCACCGGACGGCACGTCGTTGAGCAGGCACTCGGTCACGGGCACGAGGTCCGGGCATTCACGCACTCCGCGCCCCTCGACATCGTGCACCCGAGGCTCCAAGTCGTGACCGGCGACGCCAGGTCCTTCGACGAGATCGAACCCGCAGTCGCGGGCTGTGACGCAGTGGTCTTCGCGGTGGGCTCGGGCGGTGGACGAGACGTGCGCGTCTACTCTGAGGGTATCGCCAACGTGCTGCACGCGATGGCCAGCCACGAGGTGGACCGGCTGGTCGCGGTGAGTGCGGCCGGCGCGTTCGCTCGAACGGACCGGCGCATGTCAGCCGGCTTCCGGCTCATGATCGCCACGGTGCTCAAGCCCGTGTACGACGACATGGAGCGCATGGAGCAGCGCATCGCGGCAAGCGGGGTCGACTGGACGGTCGTGCGCCCTGTGGGCCTGAGCGACGGTTCACTGACCGGGCGCTACCGGCTGTCGCTGGACGGCTCGCTGCTGCCCAAGTCGACGCGCGTGGCTCGGGCCGACGTCGCGGCGCTCGCGCTCAAGGCGGTCGAGACGGGTTCGTTCTCGCGCTCAACGCTCGTGATCGCGGACTGAGCGAGAGAGCGTCCGCCCTCCGTCCCCGGCCCGGATTCCGCGCTCAGTTCCTTGGTCCCGGTAGCCGTGCGACCACGGCGGCCGAATGCGTGCGCAGTGATGCCAGCACGGCGTGGATGCCCGGTGTCTCGCCGGAACCTCTCCTGATGGCCGCCCACGTGAGGCGGTTCAGCTCCAAGTCGGCGACCTCGCGAATAGCCACCCCGGGCAGGTCGTAGGCGAACGCGAGGGGAGGCACCAGCGCTACCCCCAGCCCGGCTTCGACGGCCGCGAGGATGACATCGAAGTCCATCGAGTGGAAATCGGTGCGCGGCTCGAACCCGACGCGCCGCGTGGCCGACTGCACGAACTCGAGCATCGAGGTGGAGTCGCGGCCGACGATCCACTCGGTTTCCGCCAGGGTCGCAAGGGCCACCGGTTGGCTGGAGGCGGCGGCCGGATGGGCCACAGGCAGGGCAAGGTAGACGCGCTCTCCGAAGAGCTGCTCGCGCTCGACCCCCTCGTCTTCGAGTGTGGGGAGCAGGTCCCATTCGTAGGTCAGCGCCACGTCCACGGCGCGTGACTTGAGGGCAGGGATGGCCTCCTCAGGCTCGAGGTCGACCATCGAGATGCGCAGGTTGGGGTGCGCGGCACCGATCTCGACGAGCGCCGGCACGAGGACCGTACGCGCCGCGCTGGGGAAGGCCGACACGCGCAGGTGACCGACGATGCCCCGTGAAGAGTCCACCAGATCGGCTTCGGCCTGCTCAAGTGCGGCGAGTACCCGCTCGGTGTTGTGGACGAGGCGAACGCCCGCATCGGTCAGGCGTACACCGCGGCCGTGGCGCTCGAGCAGGGGGACGCCGGCCTCACGCTCCAAGACGGCCATCTGCTGTGAGACGGCTGATGAGGACATGAGCAGACCCTCGGCGGCAGCAGCGATCGTGCCGCGAGCCGCCACATCACGCAGCATCTTGAGACGGTTCACATTCAGCATAAGTAAGTAGAACTTACGATATAAGTAAGAAATCTGCAATGTATCTTCTGTATTCGAGGACCGATAATAGCTAGGGAAATGAAAACACATTCGCGTCCCGCACCGATTCGACGAAGGAGGCCACGATGGTTGACAGCTTCAGCGAAGGTTCCGTGTATTTCGGCCGAACCTTCCTGCTGGTGGCGAGTGCCATCGCACTCGCGCTCATAACCGGGTTGATCTAGCTCACCCCCTTGCGCCGCTGTCGGCATCCCCCGGCGGTGGCTAGCGACACCAATCGGCGCTCCGCGAACCCGCGGGGCGCCGTTTGCGTTGGCGGTGTTGCCTGCTGCGCGCTCCGAAGAACGCTCGTCGGCTGCTCGAGTCCATTGAAAGGCTTGAATCCGGCGGCGGTACCCAGCGGGAGCTTGTCGAGTGAAGGTCGTCTTCGACGATTCCGCGTGGGAGGACTATCTCTTCTGGCAGAAGACCGATCGAGCGATCGTCCGACGCATCAATGCACTTATCGAGGATATCCGGCGTACGCCGTTTCAGGGGGTGGGTAAGCCGGAGGCGCTCAGGCATGCGCTGTCAGGCTACTGGTCGCGCCGTATCACCGCTGAGCACCGCATCGTGTACCGGATCCAGGATGACGCGATTCTGGTCGCTCAGCTGCGCTACCATTACTGATGCGGCCCCGCGGATTCTGGCGCCGGGCGTCGGGGTACTAAGACCCATGGAGGCGAGGACGTGGACGAGCGGACACGAGTAGGGATGCCGCGCGCGGGGCTGCTTCGAGCCAGCGCGACGCACGACCCGGTCTTCTGGATCGCGTTGGCCATCTCGATGCTGTGCGCAGCGGTCCAGATCGCCTTCGCGGTCGTCTTCGTGCCGGTGATGCTCTTCGCATATGGGGAAGCCGGGACCGAGCTGCCCCAGCTGTTCGCCATGGCCGACACACTGGGTCCCGCCGGCATCATCGTGCTCCTGGGTGTCATCGACGCCCTCATCTTCGCGGTCTTCGTCGGGGCATCGCGTCGCTACTGGCTCGGCCTGCTGTTCGTCCCGCCGCTGCTGTACATGCTCGGTGCGTTCGTGCTTCTGATCACGGGGTTCTCGGGGGCCGAAACCGTCTTCCTACGCTGACGGAGTTCCCTTCTGCGCTCTAGCACAGTAGAGTGGTGGTGCGCGCTGCGCCGTCCGCGCGGCCTCTCGGGATGAAGGAGCAACCACGATGCTGTCACTCGCCCTGCCGAAGGGCTCGCTTGAAGAGCAGACGCTGCTGTTGTTCAGCCAGGCCGACATCGCCATCAAGAAGTCCAGCCGCGAGTACAACCCCACCTGCGAGGATCCGCGCATCGACCGCGTGAAGATCCTGCGGCCGCAGGAGATCCCTGTCTACGTGCAGCAGGGTTTCTTCGACCTCGGCATCTCCGGGCACGACTGGGTGCGCGAGAGCGGCGCCGACGTGGTCGAGGTGGCCGAGCTGCCGTACGCCAAGACGGGGACCGGCGTGGTGAACATGGTGTTGGCCGTCCCCCAGGAGTCGGCCATCGCCACGGCGCGTGACATCCCCGCAGGAAGTCGCATCACCACCGAGTTTCCCAAGGCCACGAAGGAGTTCTTCGACGACCTGGGCATCGATGTCGAGGTGCACTTCAGCTACGGGGCTACCGAGGCCAAGGTCCCCGAGATGATGGATGCGCTCGTCGACCTGACCGAGACCGGCTCGACGCTGCGCCGTAACGGGCTCAAGATCGTCGACACGATTCTCACGTCGACGACGCGTCTCGTTGCCAGTCACGAGGCGTGGGCGGATCCGGTGAGGCGCCGCGAGATCGAGGAGATCCGCACGCTGCTGCTGGGTGTGATCGAGGCGCGTGGGCGCGTGCTGCTCTCGCTCAACGTGGCACACGAGAAGCTCGAGGACGTCATCGCGGTGCTGCCGGCGATGAAGCGCCCCACCGTGAGCAAGCTCTACGGCTCCGAGGACTACGAGATCACGACGGTTGCCGACAAGTGCGACGTCAACGTCCTCATCCCGCGCCTGAAGGCCGCCGGCGCCGAGGACATCCTTGAGATGCCCATCAGCAAGATCGTCAGGTAGCGGTTCCATCACCTGGTCACATCTTCGCCCCGCGTCCGCGCTAGACTGGGATGCGAAAGGGGCGTGACGCATGCCACAGACCGGATGGTGTCGCGACTGCGGCGACTGGGTGTATGTTCAAGATGACGGCTCGTGTCCGAATGGGCATGGGCCCGAGTGCGTGGATGCGGTACACACGGACACGGGTTCTTCGGGCACCGCGACCATTGCGAGCGTGGGCGTGGGTGACGTGCCGCCCGACTTCGAGAGGTTCAGCTGGGGTGCGTATCTGCTCATGCCCCTGTGGGGCATCGTCTACGGGTCGAGCATGGTACTGGGCTGGTGGGCGCTTACCCTGGCGACCACGCTCCTTATAGTGTCCGTCTTCTCCAGCGGCGGGAACCCCGCCGCTATCGCCGCCTCATCGTCGATATCGTCGGTGGTCCAGATCGGCATCCAACTGTGGGTGGGAATGAATGCGTACCGTTGGCTGTGGAACAAGGAGAAGCTCCGGCTTGCAGCGGTTCCCGACGCCAAACCTCGATTCAGGACCACTGAGTTCCTCGCCAAGCAGGTGCGCTGGCTTGCTGCCGGGGCGACGTTCACGGTGCTATCGCTGCTAGGGCTCGCAATTCTGGGGCTGTCGGGTGAAGCGACGGCGGTCGCTACGCGTGAGCAGTGGGGCATCACCACCAACGAGGTCATGGTGGCGGCCGTATGGACGTTCGCGGAGATCGCCCTTGCTGTCTGGCTGGCCCGGAAGATGCGGGCGGGCGACGTAGCGGCACCCGAGGGCGTCTGACCCGTGTCGCACAGAGAGCTCACGGCCGAAGCCACCGCCACCATCGCCCACGGCGTCGAGATGCCGCGACTCGGCTTCGGCACCTATAAGTCCCCGATGGGCGAAGTCGAGCACGCGGTGGAGTTCGCCCTGCGCGGCGGCTATCGCAGCGTGGACACCGCGTCGCTCTACGGCAACGAGGAGGGTGTAGGCGCGGGAATCCGGGCAAGCGGGGTGCCGCGCGACGAGCTCTTCGTGACCACGAAGGTCTGGAACGACGAGCAGGGTTTCGACGGGACGCGTGAGGCGCTGGCACGCTCGCTTGAGCGTCTGGGGCTCGGGTACCTGGACCTCTACCTCGTGCACTGGCCCGTCCAGCAGCACCTTGCGGGGACCTGGCGCGCGATGGAGTCGCTGCTGGCTGAGGGGCGCACCCGGGCCATCGGCGTGTGCAACTTCCTGCCGCACCACCTGGATGCACTGCTCGCCATTGCTGAGGTCCCGCCGGCCGTCGACCAGGTCGAGTTCCACCCGTGGCTCCAGCAGCCGGGACTACAGGCGTACCTCACAGAGCACGACATGACTCTCGAGGCGTGGGCGCCGCTGATGAAGGGCCGCATCGGCGAGGAGCCGATCATCGTCGACATCGCCGCGCGGCATGGCGTCTCTCCGGCCCAAGTCGCGGTGCGATGGATTCTTCAGCTCGGCTACGTCACGATTCCGAAGTCCGTGCACGACGAGCGGATCCAGACGAATCGCGACGTCTTCGGATTCGAGCTCACCGACGATGACATGGTGGCAATCGCCGGGGCGGACCGGGGCTTTCGCCTCGGCCCGGATCCCGACGTGTACGCCTGGTGAGCTTTCGCCTAGTAGCAGTCGCAGTGAATCTCGAAGTAGGACTGCGCGTGGTGGCACGCTGGACACTCGTTGGGGGCGTGCGGGCCCTCGTGCACGTAGCCGCAGTTTCGGCACTTCCACTTGACGAGCGTCTCGCGCGCGAAAACGCGGCGGTTCTCGACGTTCTCCAGTAGCTTGCGGTACCGCTTCTCGTGCCAGCTCTCGACCTTCGCGATCTCGCGGAACGACGCCGCGACGGCGGGGAAGCCCTCCTCGTCAGCGACTGAGGCGAAGTCGGGGTAGAGCTCGCTCCACTCCTCGAGCTCGCCGTTGGCTGAGGCAAGCAGGTTCTCGGCGGTGGTGCCGATGACGCCGGCGGGGTAGGTCGCGGTAATCTCGACCGGACCGCCCTCCAGGTGCTTGAAGAAGACCTTGGCGTGCTCCTTCTCGTTGTCCGCCGTCTCGGTGAACAGCGCGCTGATCTGCTCGAAGCCCTCCTTCTTCGCTGCGCTTGCGAAGTAGTTGTAGCGCATGCGCGCCTGGCTCTCACCAGCGAATGATTTCAGCAGATTCTGCTCGGTGCGGGTGCCCTTGATGCTCGGCATGAATGCTCCTTTCGGGGTCTCGGGAATCGGTTCCTAGGTGATACCCGAAGCGGCGCGCGCCTACGCGCGCTCGCGCGCCAGCAGCGACTCCTTGCGCGAGACGCCCCAGCGGTAGCCGGTGAGCGAGCCGTCAGCGCCGATCACGCGGTGACACGGAACGGCTACGGCGAGCGGGTTAGCGCCGCACGCCTGTGCGACCGCGCGCACGGCCGTGGGGCTGCCGATGCGCCGCGCCAGCTGGCCGTAGGTGACCGTCTCGCCGGGAGCGATGCGGGTGAGTGCGAGCCAGACCCGCTGCTGAAACGCGGTGCCGCGAACATCGAGCGGCAGGTCGGCACCGTGCGCCGGGTCGTCGACGAGGCGCACGACCGCGCCGGCGAGAGCCGCCCCTTCGCCGCCATCGGAGCGCACCTCCGCGCGGCTGAAGCGGGCCTTCAGGTCGGCGAGAAGAGCGGCGTCGTCCTCGCCGAACGCGATGTAGCACACGCCGCGCTCGGTCAGGCCCACGATGAGGCGGCCCAGCGAGCAGTCCGCCAGCGTGTAGCGCACGATCTCGCCGGGCGCACCGCGCCGGAAGGCGGCCGGCGTCATCCCCAGCAGCTCGCCGTGGCGCTCGTAGACGCGGCTTTGCGACCCGTACCCCGCAGTGTGCACGGCGTCGGCCACGGGCATCCCCGCCGCGAGCCCGTCTCGCAGGTTCCTCGCGCGGGCCGCATCGGCGTAGCGCTTGGGCGAGAGCCCGACAGCCGCGGTGAAGCGCTCCTTGAGCGCGGAGGGGACCAGGCCGACCGCGGTCGCCAGCTGGGCGAGGGTGGGCGTGGGCTCGCCGAGCGTGACCGCCTCGTCGATCAGGACGACGGCACGGGCCACTGCGGTGTCGGTGGGGTTGCTCATGGCGTCAGTGTAGCCGCGCGCAACTGGGCGGGACTATCCGCTTTCGCCACCGCCTACAGGGTGACTCGGCGGCCGGCCTCAAGTTCTTCCAGAGAGTGGAACGTGTCGCGCCACACGACGCCGCCACGCCGATGCGTGAGGTAGGTCGCACGCGCCAGGGCGAAGACCATGAGCGCGATGCCGATGGGCCACAGCAGCCCCGCCGCCCAGGTGCGGGTGTTCACCCACAGCGCGGCGCAGAAGACCGCGGTTGTGGCGGCCAGCGAGACGCCCCCAAGCGCAAGGAGCCAGTCCGGACCGTACATCGCGCCGGCGAGTGTCGCTGCGATAGGGGAGTACTCGATGGCGAGCAGGGCGGCGAACGCGAGCATCACGAGTGCGAAGGGCCGATGGGCCAGCGAGGAGCCGTTCTTCTCTACGCCTCGCATGAGTTCGCCGATCGAGGCGTACATCGGCACCGAGGCGCACCCGCGTCCGTTGACCATCGCCACGCTACCTCCGGCCTGCTTGACCATCTGCGCCAGTGCCACGTCATCGCCGGTCTCGAGCCTCAGGTGCTCGAAGCCGGGCGTGCGCTCGAGCGCCTCGCGACGCACGAGGTTGAACGAACCCGAGCCGATCACCGTGCGGCGGCGGGGGTCGCGCACCGCTCGAGGGTCGACGATGAGTGCCAGCGCGCGCATGAAGTCGGCCCACACCGCGTCGACGAGCGGACTCCCCATCCGAAACTCGGGCACGAGAGCGATCATGTCGAGCTTCTCGCCCAGCGCGTAGGCGACGGCCTTGCGCAGGGCTCCGCGCTCGATGGATACATCGGCGTCGGAGAACAGCAGCCACTCACCCGTGGCGGTTCGCATGCCCGTGTCGAGGGCGTGCACCTTTCCGAGCCAGCCTGCCGGCAGCTCGTCGACCCGGATGACCGTGAGGCGTGCGTCACCAGCGCCCGCCTCTCGGACTGCATCCCCCGTCCCGTCCGTCGAGCGGTCGTCGACGAAGACGATCTCGAGGTTGGGGTAGTCATCGGTGAGCCGCGTCGCCAGGGCAGCGCCAGCCGAGCCGATCTCGTCGCGCGCTGCGATGATCACGGAGACCCGGGGCCACGCTGCCGGTCCGGCCGTCTGCGCGCCCAGCAGCAAGGGCAGGCGCGAGACGTTGCGGGCGAACAAGGCGCACTCGACCAACACGAGGACGCAGGCGAATCCCAGAACAAGGGCGATTGCGGTGTTCATATCCTGAAGTATCGGGAATCTGCTACCCGTACGACAGTGGTGGGCGAGAGGAGATGCTGTATGCCCATGCAGATACGACCGGTCGACCCCCTACAGGAGCCGGCGATCAAGGATGTCGTCTGCGCTGCGTTCGGCTCTGAGGTCGAGTACGAGCTCGTCGAGGCGCTACGCGCGGAGGAGGACGTCTGGGTCCCGGAATGGTCGCTTGGGGCCTACATCGACGGTGAGCTGGCCGGCCACATCCTGTTTACACGGGCGTGGGCGGGGTCGAAGCTTGCTGCCCTGCTCGCACCGCTCGCCGTCAGCCCGGTGAACCAGAACACCGGCGTGGGTCAGGCTCTCATAGAAGCGGGTCTTTCAGCGGCACGCGCAGAGGGCGCGGAGCTTTCGCTGGTTCTGGGGCACCCCGACTACTACCCCAAGGGGGGCTTCGAGCCGGCCATGCCGCACGGGATTCTCGCCCCGTATCCTATCAATCCCCCTGAGGCGTGGATGGTCATCGAGCTTGTCGAGGGTGCGCTGGTCGATGCCGCCGGAGTCGTGAAGGTGGCCGAGGCTCTGGGCGCGCCCGAGCTGTGGCGTGAGTGACGGTCGGGACCGGCTTGCGGAAACGTCCCGGACACTCCCCGCGTGCTGGGCAGTGACCGGCGTCACAAAGCCACGAGAAACTCACGCAAGGATTACCCGGCTGTAACCACGGCGGCTTGTCGGTGTGGCCCAATGGGCGTACTCGTCCCGATACGCTCGGGCTCCGAATCCGACGACACTGCTCGCACATGCCGGAAAGGTCGACCTGCCGTGGGTACTCTCTACGACCTGTGCGTTCGCGCAGGCAAGGAACTTGAGTCGCGCTACGGTGGCGACCCGATCGGGCTCGTCAGGGCCAAGGGCGAGCTGGCGGCCAAGTCCGGCTTCCTCGTCACGATGGTCTCTCCGAACGACGTGGACGACCTGCAGAAGCGCGAGCGCCTCGTGATCGCCGCAACGCAGATGGGCATCCAACTGTGACCGAACGCCACCGCCGCGTACGCACGACCGTACGCCTGCGCATCGTCTTGGCTATGTTCATCGTCGTCCTCGCGAACCTAGTGGTAGGCGGCTTCGCCAGCTACCAGTACGCGCAGGCTGCTGCGTCGGCGTCGGCCGCTGCAGAGGCCCAAGCGCGCGCGGGACTTCTGGCTCAGGCGAGTCAGCGGCTCACGGAGTACTTCTCGGAGGCGACTAACCTCGCCCTGAGCATGAAGGCGTCTACTAGTTCCGAAGAGATCTCGACCGAGTACGGCGGCTTCATCGGGGTGGATCAGTCGGTGTTCATGGCGCTCGGTCGGCTTGAGGCCGGTCTGCCTTCCGAGGACTACGAACGCATGTCGCGCACCTGGGAGGACCTGAGGATCGATGTGGCCAAGTGGGTGAACACCGAGGCTCTCTCGGGGGGCACGCCCATCCGGCTTCGCCGCATGGAGAACGGCTCGTTCCGCGCCAGCGTCGAGACGGACCTCTACGCGGAAGAAGGCACTCCCGCGTCCGAGATGAGGCGCGCCGTGCACGTGAAGGAGGAGGCGTTCCGCGACGGGCTCCTGCGCGGCTTGGTGCGTGATGCCGAGGCCGAGGCGCTGCTGGCGACGCGAGCAGAGAAGCAAGCGAGCGAACTGGCGCGGGCAGCGATCCTCGTCTCGATCGGCGTGGCGCTCTTCGTGGCCCTCGCCATGAGCGTGTGGCTCTATCGCTCGATCGCGACGCCGTTGACCGCCGCCAAGCACTTCTCTGACGAGGTGGCTGCGGGGCATCTTGAGGCGAGCATCGTGCATCGCACCGGGGACGAGATCGGCGCGTTGACCCTGTCGGTAGAGAACATGCGCGACGCCGTGGTACGTCGGCTCGATAACATTCGCGAGCTGGCGGGCGTCGTGCTTGTTCTGACGGAGAGTTCCACCGCCACGCTCGCTGAGGCCGAGAAGGCCCTCGCCGAAGGGGAGTCGGAGCGTGCGGCGGCTTCGCTCACCGAGGCGCGAGCCACGACGGCAACGCTCTCGGAGCTCGCCTCCGGCATGCTCGAAGCCTGAGGTCGGGGCGGTGGCGCGCGGGCAACTAGGGTAGAAGGGGAGAGACTACCCGAGCCCTGGAGGACCCGAGACCCATGAGCACCGACCGGCCCGTTCGCATCGTCGTCGTGGGGGGCGCCAACACCGACGTCGTCGGTCACAGCGTCAACCCGCTCATCGCGCACGACTCCAATCCGGGGCACGCGTCCGTGAGCGCGGGTGGCGTGGGGCGCAACATCGCCGAGAACCTGGCGCGCCTTGGAGCCGACGTCGCGCTCGTGACGGCGTTCGGGGGCGACCACAATGCGCGTGAGCTCCAACGCCACGCTCGAGCGGTCGGCGTGGACACGTCCGCGTCGCTCGTCTGCGACGAGCTGCCCGGGTCCGTCTATCTGGCCATCCTCGATGCCGACGGCGACATGGCGCTGGCGCTATCGGACATGCGTCCGCTGGAGCGGTTGACGCCGGAGGTGCTGGAGCGCGCCTCCGGCGTTCTGGCAGCCGCCGATCTGGTGGTCTGCGACACGAACCTCTCCGAGGAGTCGCTCGTGTGGCTTGCCGAGATGGCGGCTGCTCCGCTGCTGCTGGACCCCGTCTCGACCGCCAAGGCAGGGCGAGCGCACGCTGCGCTCGAGCGGCTTGACGGCCTGAAATGCAACATCGCCGAGGCGCAGACGATCACCGGGCTGCGCGATGAGCCGTCGGCGCAGGTTCTGGCCCAAGCCCTGCTGTCCTTGGGCTGTCGCCGCGCGTTCGTGACGGATGGCGCGCGCGGTGTAGCTGCCGCCGACGCGGGCGGCGCTGTGTGCCTGGAGGCGCGTCCCGTGCCCGTGCTCAACGCGACCGGAGCGGGGGATGCGTTTGCCGCGGGCGTGGCGCTGGCGTTGTGCGAAGGAGCCACGACCACACAGGCAGCGCAGTGGGGACGCGCCATGAGCGAGTTGGCGCTGCGAAGCGAAACGACCGTGAGCGAGCGCGTGAGCCGTGTCGCGCTGATGAAGATGCTGGAGGAGCTGTCATGAGCGTCGTTCTGTCACCGGAGGTTCGTACGGCGATTGACGAGGGGATGCCCGTGGTGGCCCTCGAGTCGACGATCATCTCCCACGGGTTTCCGTACCCGGCCAACCTCGAGTGCGCCCTGGAAAGCGAGCGGGTCGTCCGCGAGAACGGCGCTGTGCCCGCCACGGTCGCGGTGCTTGCAGGCCGTCTGACGGCGGGCCTGTCCCGCGAGCAGATCGAGCGCCTTGCCGAGGCGGGACCCGACGGCATCGTGAAGGCGTCTCGCCGTGACCTGCCCGTGCTTGCGGCGCGAGGCGCAGACGGAGCCACGACGGTCGCGGGGACGATGGTGATCGCCGCACTGGCCGGCATCCGCGTCTTTACCACCGGGGGCATCGGAGGCGTGCACCGTGGCGCTGAGCGCACCTTCGACATCAGTGCTGACCTGCTTGAACTGGCTAGGACCGACGTTGCCGTCGTCTGCGCAGGAGCGAAGTCGGTCCTGGATCTCGCTCTCACGCTTGAGGTGCTCGAGACGCACGGTGTTCCCGTGCTCGGCTATCGCACCGACGAGTTTCCCGCCTTCTACAAGCGAGCGAGCGAGTACGGCGTGGACGCGCGCTTCGATTCTCCTGAGGAGATCGCGGCGGTCTTGCGCGCTCGCGCAGATATCGGCATGACGGGCGGAACGGTCATCGCGAACCCCATCGATGAGGCGGATGCTATCGACGCGGACGTGCTGGACGGTTGGACCTCGACTGCTCTAGCTGAGGCGCAGGCCGCCGGTGTGCACGGAAAAGAGGTGACACCGTTCCTTCTCGCGAGGCTTCATGAGCTGTCGGGAGGGGTGACCGAGGAAGCCAACAAGCGCCTCGTGTGGAGCAACGCTCGTCTGGCGGCACGGATTGCGGCGGCTTTTCCGAAGAGGGACTGAGCCCTCGGCGTTGAAATGAACCCCTGCGGGTTTTTGTGCCGGGCGCCTTGCGGGTGCCCGGAGGACGACAAGGGGGGCGCTTCATGTCGCTGACCGAGATCAACGTGTGGCTGGATACGGTGTTCAGCGCGTTGTACCTGTTAGTGCTGCTGTTTCTCGTGTGGCACTTCTCGATGTTCGTGATCAAGGGGCGCTTCCGCAAGTCCTTCATCGAGGGGAAGTGGCCCGAGCATGATTCGCGACCGCCTGCCACGCCGAAGGTGCTGCACGCGGTCCACATGGTCTCGATGATCATCCTAGGATTCACGGGGATGTATATTCGGTTCCCGTTCACCTATGGGGGGCGCACGTTCATGACGAACGTGCACTACCTCTTCATGATCATCGTCATCGCGGTGCTCATCTGGCGGCTGTGGTACGCGTTCTACTCCAAGACCAATGCGGACTGGCGTGAGTTCGCCATCGGCAAGAAGGACCTCGCCACCGCGGGGGGTGTGCTGAAGTACTACGGGTACCTGAGCGACCAGAAGCCCCATGTCGCGAAGTACAACGTCATGCAGAAGATGTCATACAGCCTCTTTCTCGTCATGATGGTCATGCAGGCGATAACCGGGCTGTTGATCTGGCGCTACCAGTTCCCGATCATCGACGGGAGCTTCTACAGCCTGACCGCGTCGCTCGCCGGGGCGACCGGCATCTGGGTGACCCGCATGCTCCACTACGTGCTCAACTGGGGATTCATCATCATGACCACCGTGCACTTCTACCTGGCGTTCAGCGTGGACGTGCCGTGCGCGCTGGACTTCTTCGGTCTCAAGGAGCTTGAGGTCGTCGAGGGAGCGCATGGCCACGGCGACGAAGGAGATGCCCACGGCGACGATCACGGCGCGTTTGAGCCGGTGGCGGAGCCGTCGATCTGACAGCGTCCAGGAGTGGTGCGTGGTTCCGGGCGCGATGTGCCGAGCTCGAGCGCGAGCCTAGCGGTTGTTGTAGAGGCGCACCATGATGGTCACGCTCAGCGTGAGCACAACGATCACTGTCCCGACGAGTACGCCGGTCACGAGCACCGTTCCGTGCTCCGCGACGACCGCGTGCAGAGTTTCGGTGTCGTTGGCGAGCAGGGGCGGGTAGCACAGCACCAGAAAGTAGGTCGTGTACGCGCTCAGCGCCACGCCGACGCCCCAGCCGACGATCACCGTGGGCAGGCCCAGCAGGTTGCGAACGCTGGGGTGGCTTTCCGGATCTTGAGCGGCGCCGGGAGCTCGGTGTACTTGGGCGGTCATGAGCGGGAGATTCGACACCGTCTGTTGGGTTCCTTCATCAGGGTCTCGACGCCCTCGACGTCTTTGGTGGCGGCCCGATACCACGAAATGGCGCGCGGCGTGCTACCCTTCACACCCGCGCGTACGTTCGTATGCGTCACCCACGACCTTCATGGAGTTGAGAAGCGCATGCGCGCGAACGACGTCAGAAACATCGCCATCATCGCCCACGTCGACCACGGCAAGACCACGCTCGTGGACCGGCTGCTGCAGACCACCCACGTGTTCCGAGAGAACCAGGAGGTGGCCGAGCGCGTGCTGGACTCCAACGACCAGGAGCGCGAGCGCGGCATCACCATCCTCGCGAAGAACATCTCGGTGCGGCATCGCGACACCAAGATCAACGTCATCGACACGCCCGGCCACGCCGACTTCGGCGGGGAGGTAGAACGCGTGTTGAAGATGGCCGACGGTTGCCTGCTCATCGTCGACGCGTTCGAGGGCGCTATGCCGCAGACTCGTTTCGTGCTGCGCCACGCGCTTGAGCACGGCCTCAAGCCGATGGTCGTCGTGAACAAGATCGACAGGCCCGGTTCGCGGCCGCACGAAGTGATCGACGAGGTGTTCGAGCTGATGTTGGACCTAGGTGCCGACGATGAGCAGCTCGACTTCCCCGTCATCTACACGAGCGCTGTCAACGGCTATGCACGGCTTGAGCCCGATGACGGCAACATGGACATGTTGCCGCTGCTTGACGCCATCATCGACCACATCCCGGCCCCCGACGTCGACGCCGAAGGCCCGGTGGCCATGCAGGTCTGCACCATCGACTACTCGAACTTCGTCGGCCGTATCGGCATCGGCCGAATCTTCTCCGGGACCCTGCGCTCGGGCGAGCGGATCATGGTCATCAAGAATGACGGCCGCCGTTTCCAGGCCAACGTCAAGGAGCTCTACACCTTTGAGGGCATGGGCCGGCTTGCCGCGGAGTCCGCGCACGCTGGGGATATCGTCGCGGTGGTCGGCGTTGAGGATGCCGACATAGGTGACATGTTCACCTGCCGTATCGATCCCATCACGCTTGCCCCCATACACGTCGAAGAGCCCACGATGTCGATCGTGTTTGAGGCGTCCACGAGTCCGCTCGTCGGGCAGGAAGGCGACATAGTCGGTGGTCGCCAGATCAAAGAGCGTCTCATGCGCGAGGCCGAGTCCAATATCTCAATGAACATCTCCGAGACCGAGGACAAGACCGGCATGGAGGTCGCCGGTCGCGGCGTGTTGCACCTCTCAGTACTCATGGAGACGATGCGCCGTGAAGGCTATGAGTTTCAGGTGGGCCGTCCACGCGTGATCATCAAGACGGATGATCACGGCAAGAAGCTTGAGCCCATCGAGCAGGCGGTTGTGGATGTACCTGCTGAGTACGCGGGCAAGGTCATCGAGATCTTCGGTTCCGCTTCGGGCGAGATGACCGACATGGTGCAGCGCGACGAGCATGTGCACCTCGAGTTCAAGATCCCGTCGCGTGGCGTCATGGGCCTGCGCACGCGGATCCTCAACGCGACACGTGGCGAGGCCACGCTGTTCCACCACTTTGCCGATTACGGTCCCTACCGTGGAGATCTGGGCGGGCGCCAGAACGGCTCGCTCATTGCGATGTCGACTGACAAGTCGGTTGCCTTCGGTCTCGAGCCGCTGCAGCAGCGCGGCAAGCTGTTCGTGGGCCCCGGCGTCATGTGCTACGAAGGCATGATCGTGGGCGAGAGCGCCAAGAGCGGCGACTTGGTGGTCAACGTCGCCAAGTCCAAGCAGCTCACCAACATGCGCGCGTCGAGCGCAGACAAAGGCATCGCGCTCGCGCCGCCACTTACCTTCACCCTGGAAGAGGCGCTCGAGTACATCGAGGACGACGAACTCGTCGAAGTGACGCCGAAGTCCATCCGCCTGCGTAAGCGGCTACTGATCGAGAAGGACCGCAAGCGCCAGCGCAACGCGGGGTAGCCGAACACTCGTGCCAGCTGCCGGGCCCGTCGCTTCTCAGATGCCGTACTCCACGGCGATCTCGTCGCGCCCCGCAGCGGCCTTGAGTGCCTCGTAGTCGCGCTCGTTCTGATTCGCGTAGGCCACGGAGAAATCCGCCAGCGCCCGGTCAAGCGTATCGCCTCGACCGAGGTACGCCGAGATCGCTATGCGATGGCCCGACCGGGCATGGGCGCGGGCGAGCGTCCAGCCGCAGACGCGGGCGTACGGCGCCCACATCACCGGATTCATCTTCGTGTGGTCGAGGCTGCCCTTCCCGTCCCAGAGCTGCCGAACGTAGTAGTCGTGCGGAAGGCCGTCGAACCCGCGGATGCGATACCAGCCCAACGTCACATCGCTCGATGCCTGCATGAGGCGTTGTCCTTCGACGACGCGACGTCCATGGTGACGGAACCGGCTCCGCCCCACGATGGGCTCCAGTACCGATGAAGTCGCCTCCTTCATCTGGAGGAACAGTGGATCACACGTATCGCGACCCAGCATGAGGACGATCCAAGCGCGAGCCCCGACCGATCCGACGCCCACGACCTTTCGCGCGATGTCTGCGAATCGGTAGCTGTCGAGGAGGCGGCGACGGTCCTCAGGCAGACTGGCTCGGTAGTTGCGCAAGAACTCCTCGATGACCGGCTGGAACCGCTCGAGTTGTTCGCCGGTCAGGAGCTCCTCCGCGCGAACGACAAGCGGAGGGTTGCTGGCAATTCGTGGCTCGCCGTCAACGAGATGAGTGAGCTTCGATAGCGCGCGCAGGCTGTCCTTGCTGGCGGCCTTCTCCAGATTGGCGCGCGTGGTCTTGACTACGGCTTTGCCGGTCCCTGTGGTGGCAACGCCGGTGATCAGGTGCTCCACGTCGAGGCGGGCGTACCAGACGTCGATGTTGCGCATGGCCGCGAACTCGGTCATCGCCTCGCGGTATGCCCGCACAGCGGTCAGGACGATGTCGCGTCGCCACCGGGCAGAGACGTCGCGCTCGCGCAGTGCGATCTCGAAGCTCGCCGCAAGACGCTTGATGTCGAACTCCCAGGGCCCGGGCACGGTCTCGTCGAAGTCGTTGATGTCGAAGACCTGGGCGCGCTCCGGTGACCGATAGATGCCGAAGTTGGCGAGGTGCGCGTCGCCGCACAGCTGCGCCCTGAGTCCGGACGTGGGCGTGGTGGCCAGATCTGACGCCATGATGACGGCGCTGCCACGGTAGAAGGCGAAAGGTGAACGCAGCATGCGCCCGTAGCGGATGGGCAGCAGTTCGGTCATGCGGGTGGCTTCTTGCGTCCGCAGCTGCTGAATCGGATCCGTGCGGTCATCGCGCGGTACCCATGCGGCGTGGCTGCTGCGCGGCACCCGACCCCGGGCCGCTTTTCCTACGGCGGCACGCTCTTCAGGTGAGAGGTGCTCGATATCGCGGATCTTCGAGCGCGGAATCGAAGGACCAGTCATGGGTGCGCGCCTCTCGTCGGGGGAGTCCGCCCGGGGTGTGCCGTGAGGATTCCCGTTTCGCGCGGGGCGTCAAACAGCAACGGCGCCACGGTAGCGACGGGCGCCGGGTGATGCGCTACTCGTTCTCGGCTGGGGGAGCGGGCGCTCGCCGCCAACGCAGCAGCCGCAGTACGTCGGAGTAGTCGTCGGTGAGGACGGGCCCGTCCGTCGGCTCCGTCCAACCCTTGGCTGCGAACGTCGATAGCGCCGCGGGTCGGCCCACGAGCAGCCAGCGGGAACTCTGGGCTGCCAGCCGCTCTCGGTCGGCCGGATCGGGCGGGTACTCGCCCAAGAGGGCTCCAAGGCCGATAGAGCGGGCGGTTGCAGCCACCGCCGGGGCCAGGTCGAAGTGGCGGTTGGTCAGCTGGAACGCGATGACGCCGTCGGGCTGAACGGTTCGCGCGTAGGTCTGCATCGCCTCGCGCGTGAGCAGGTGCGCCGGGATGGCATCCGACGAGAACGCGTCCAGAAGCAGCACGTCGAAGGCGCCGTACGGTTCGCCGTCAAGCGACAGGCGCCCATCGCCCACCACCACTCGGGGCTTGGCTGCGGCCTGCGACAGGTAGGTGAAGTAGCGCTCGTCGCGGGCGATGGCGATCACGGCCGGGTCGACTTCGAAGAACGAGAGCCGGTCGGCGTCTCGTGCGTAGGCCGCCATCGTTCCCACACCCAGGCCCACGACCCCGATCGAAGCCCCGGCGGGCTTGCGGCGCTCCACGTCGGCGAACACCTCGCCTAAGGGGCCCGACCTCACGAAGTAGGATGTCGGCTCGGTGCCGCGAGCGTCGCGGAACTGGAGCCCGTGCAGCGTCGTGCCGTGAATCTCCTCGTAGGCCTCGCCCCCGAAAGCGGAGCGGACCTCGGTGATGCCGAAAAACGTGCGGACGCGCAGGACATGCGAGGGCATGAAGGCGAGCATGAGGGCGGCCAGCGCCACGGCCGTCGCGATCGCGAGACCTCGAGGCGTGCGGCCCAGTGCGATCACCTGAACGCCGACTACGACCACGACGACCACGAGCATGATGGACGCGACCGAGTCCATCGCCGCGGCGGCGAGCAGCACGGCAGCGACCGCAGCGTAGGGCGCCAGGCGGCCGCCGGTCTCGCGCAGTATCGTGCGCACGTCCGAGGAACGTGTCGGTGCCGCCGCCCCCGGAATCGTGGCGAGCACGCTCAGGCCCGCGACGATGAGCAGCGGAAACTCGTAGACCGCGTCAAAGACGATCGGCGCAACGAGCGCCACGAGCGTGGTGGCCAGCAACCCGCCCGCCGAAACGAGCAGGTAGAACCGCGTGAGATGCGCTTCGGCCGGCCGCTCCGCAGCGAGGCGCCCGTGGATCGCCACGGCCAGCACCGCATACGTCGCGAGCATCAGGCCGATCAGCAGGAGCGGCGGCCAGCTGATGCGGGCAACGTAGGGCAGCCACATCAGCGTGGCGGCGGCAGGGACCAGGCGCTCAGCCACGCGGGTGGCGCGAGGGCCCACCCGAGAGAAGGCGACCACGAAGCTCGCGAGGTAGACGCTGAGCGGACCAATCCACAGGAGCGGGGCCGAGACCTGGTCGGTGGCGATATGCGTCGTCGTCGCCAAGAGCAGTCCTGCGGGGACTGCGGCTGCGAACACCCACCAAGCCATCGTGCGCCGCGCCGGCATCGGTGCCGCCGGCTGCTCCGCTGCGGTGCGCGCGAGGGCGGCGGCCCGTGGTCTCAGCGCCACGATGGTCGCAAGCAGTACCGTCAGCACCGCAAGCCCCGCAGTGATGGCGACACGCTGCGACGAGAGCGGCACGAAGGGTTCGATCAGGAACGGGTAGGCGAGCAGCGCGGCGAGACTAGCTGCGTTCGAGACAGCGTAGAGCCACCAGGGGTCCGAACTGTCCTGGGAGTACCACGCGGACAACAGCGGCGTGGTCGTGGAGAACAGCAGCACCGGCGCACCTGAGATCAGGGCGAGAGCCGCAAGCACGCTGAGCACCGGAGGGATCCCGCCGGCAGCCCCGAGGCCCACCACGGGGGGCGCGAGAACCGCCGCCGCCGCTGCGAGGATCGCCAGGCCGACATGGACCGCGCTGCCCGTGTGGCGGGAGAGGCGCTGGGTGAGTGTGTGTGCGTAGAGGTAGCCCAGAAACACCGTGGCCGAGAAGAAGCACAGGGCGGTCGTCCACACCGCAGGTGTCCCGCCGAACGCGGGCAGCACGACGCGCCCAGCATAGAGCTCGAGCGTGAACAGCAGGAAGGCCGACAGCCCGATGGCCGCGAGGTAGAGCGGAGTTCGCCTGGCGATGGGCGGGGGGTCGGACACGTGTGGCTCCCAAGTGGCACCGGTCGAAGTTGCTACTGCCAGTATGCGGCAAGGACGCGGGAGTAGGAGTTCCGCGCGAAACGGGGAACAACTAGCCCATGAGCATCCGCAGCGCGTTCCCGCACATCGTTCGGGAGATAGAGAACACCTGGATACCACTTTCGGACGGGACGCGGCTGGCCGCTCGCATCTGGCTGCCGGTCGATGCCGATGACACCCCCGTGCCCGCCATTCTCGAGTACCTGCCGTACCGCAAGGACGATGCGAATGCGAGCCAGGACTCCACCCGCCATCCGTACTTCGCCGGGTTCGGCTACGCGGGCGTGCGGGTGGACTTGCGCGGGACCGGCGACTCGGACGGCATCATCTGCGACGAGTACCTCGCCCAGGAGCAGGACGACGCGGTCGAGGTGATCGCGTGGCTCGCTGCGCAGCCGTGGTGCTCGGGGGCTGTGGGCATGATCGGCTACTCGTGGGGCGGCTTCAACGGGTTGCAGATCGCTGCACGTCGTCCGCCCGCGCTCAAGGCGGTTGTCACGATGTACTCGACCGATGACCGCTACCGCGACGACTGCCACTACGTGGGCGGCTGTCTGCTCGGCAGCGACATGCTCAAGTGGGCGTCGTGGATGCGCATGTACAACGCGCTCCCGCCCGATCCTCGCCACCGTGATGACTGGCGCGATGTGTGGCTCGATCGACTGGCGAGGACGCCCGCGTTCATCGAGCCGTGGGTGTCGCATCAGGTGCGCGACGACTACTGGCGGCAGGGCTCGGTGTGCGAGGACTACGCCGCCATCGAGGCGGCCACGCTCGTCGTTGGCGGCTGGACCGACGCGTACACGAACGCGGTTCCTCGCCTGCTCGAGCATCTGACCTGCGAGCGGCGCGGCATCATCGGACCGTGGGCGCACGTCGCGCCGTATCGGGGCAAGCCCGGTCCGCTCATAGGGTTCCTCCAGGAGTGTCTGCGCTGGTTCGACCGGTGGCTCAAGGACATGGACACCGGCGTGGAACGCGATCCGCTTCTGCGCGTGTGGATGCAGGAATCGCTACCGCCCTCGGATACCTATCAGGAGCGCCCGGGCCGCTGGGTGGCCGAGAATGCGTGGCCGCCCGCAGGCGCAACGGCTCGAAGCTGGGTGTTTGGCGAGGAATCGCGGCTCACGGAGGCAGCGCCGGATGCTGGGGCAGCCGGCGTGGGGGTGGCCATCAGCACGCCGCAGCACGTGGGCCGGACTGCGGGCGTGTGGTGCGCCAACGGCCGCGACCATGAGCTCGCCTCGGATCAGCGCCCGGACGATGAGTACTCGCTGGTGTTCGAAACGACGCGGTTTGACTCCGAAATCGAGGTGCTCGGCTTCCCGATCGTGCATTTGGAGCTGGCCTGTGACCGTCCGGTGGCGCTCGTGGCTGCCCGGCTGTCCGAGATCGGGCCCGATGGCGCCGTCACCCTGCTCACGTGGGGTCAGCTCAACCTCACCCATCGCGACAGTGATGAGTTCCCCGCCCCGCTCGTGCCGGGTGAGCGGTTCAGCGTGCGACTGCAACTCAATGCCATCGGACAGCGAGTGGCGGCGGGCCAGCGCCTGCGGCTCGCACTGTCCACCACGCACTGGCCGCATGCATGGCCGGCACCCGAAGCGGCTACCGTCACGGCGTTCGTCGCCGGGCCGAGCGCGCTGGAGTTGCCGATTCTGGAGCACCCCGGGCCCACACTGGCGGCTCCCTTCGAGGCGCCCGAGCAGGCGGCCGACGCGTGGCTGCACGAGCGCGATGAGCGCGAGCGTCGCCGCGTGGACGACCCGGTCACCGGCGTGCACAGGGTGGAGGACCGTGAGGTCGCCGAAGAGTTGATGCCCGCCACGGAGACGCGCTTCGCCACCGAGGTCGATGACGTGCTCGAGATCGCCGAGAGCGACCCGCTGTCCGCTCGCGTCGTGACGCGTCGCGTTGCCACGTTGGAGCGAGATGGCTGGTCGATTCGTGTCGAGTGTGATGCCCAGATGCGTTCCACCGCCGACGAGTTCGTGATCGACGACGAGATCAAGGCGTTCGAGAATGGGGAGCTCGTCTTGGAGAGTGGCGAGCAGTTCCGTATCCCGCGGCGGCTGGTCTGACTACTCCCGTGGGAGTAGTCGCGTCCGCTCCGCAGGGCCCATGCGCCAAGGCTTGGATGAGGCGTACCATCGCACCATGACGAATCGAAGCGTGACAGCGGGTGAGAACACGGCGGTGCTGTCCGACTGGGCGCTTGCAGTGGCGGTCTTGCTCTTCAACTGGCTGCAGCTGGCGGTCATCCAGATCTTCTTGGCGGGAGCGCCGCCGGGCCCCGGAGGTCCCGGTCCCGGCGACATCGTGGTGGTTGCACCGCTTTTCAATACGCGGGTCATGGCGCCGACGATGTTGGCGTTCGTGTTAGTCGCAGTGGCGTGTCTGCCGCTCGTCTGGCGCCGTCGCTTTCCGGTCAGCGTGGTACTCATCTCGGTCGTGGCGACGAGCGTCTACGATCTCACGCGACAGCCCCCGATCCTTCTGATGCTGGCCCCACTGATCGCGCTCTACACCGCGGGGACGTTTCTGGAGCGTCGGCGCCTCGTGCCGCTGACCGTGGTTGCCATCGCAATCGCGCTTGTCACGTCGCTGCCGGGTCAGCCGACGGGACGCGTCTTCGCCGAGGCCGTGCGCATCACCGCACTGTTCGCCTTCGCCGCAGCCGTGGGCGACGCCACGCGAAACCGACGGGCCTACGTTGCCGAAGTGGAACAGCGTGCGCTTGAAGCAGAGCGTTCGCGCGAAGAGAATGCTCGTCGCCGGGTGGAGGAGGAGCGGCTGCGTATCGCGCGGGAGCTCCATGACGTCACGGCGCACTCGCTGTCGATCATCGCCGTGCAGGCTGGCGCGGCCACGCAGGTGGTCGAGAGCGATCCGGAAGGTGCGCGCCAAGCCCTTGAGGCGATACGAGCCACGAGCAAGTCCGCGCTCGACGAGCTGCGCGCGATTCTGGGCGTCATGCGCGGCGGCGAAGACGAAGCACCGCTCGCGCCCGCAGGTAGCATCACTCGCCTTGGCGAACTGACCGCTTCCGTCGAACAGTCCGGAGTGAGCGTCGACCTCAAGGTCGGCGACGTGGGAGACGTACCCGCATACGTGGAGGTCTCGACGTATCGTATCGTGCAGGAGGCCCTGACGAACGTGGTGCGACACGCGGGGGCGAGGCTGGCGGTTGTCGCGGTGGATCGGTCCGAGGATGAGCTGACGATCGTGGTGACGGACGATGGGGTCGGGGCATCGGTGTCCGATGCGGCGGGTCATGGCATCACGGGGATGCGCGAGCGGGTTGCCGCACTGGGAGGCGCGTTCAGCGCAGGTCCGGCGCCGGGCGGCGGTTTCCGCGTGACGGCCACGATTCCGCTCGCAGGGAGAGACAAGTGAGCACGGGCGACATGATTCGAGTGCTGATTGTCGACGACCAGGCTCTCGTGCGTAGTGGTTTGAAGATGCTGGTGGACTCAGCGCCTGACCTTGAAGTCGTGGCCGAGGCCGCGAACGGCGAAGAGGCGCTCGCCGCGGTCCGCGCGCTGGATCCGGACGTCGTCCTCATGGATATTCGCATGCCGGTCATGGACGGGATCGAGGCGACGGCTGCGCTTGCGGGCGATTCTTCCACGGCCCACGTGCGCGTTCTCGTGCTCACCACCTTCGATTTGGACGAGTACGTGTTCCAGGCGCTGCGTGCCGGTGCCAGCGGCTTCCTGCTCAAGGACGCCGACCCGGAGGCGCTCCTGGAGGCGGTGCGCGTGGTGGCGGCGGGCGAGGCGCTGCTGGCACCGAGCGTGACGCGGCGTCTCATCGCGGAGTTCGCCCGTCAGCCCGAGTCACGTCCGGCCAACGTATCCGGCCTCGAGCAACTGACCGAGCGTGAGCTCGAGGTGTTGGGTCTTGCCGGACGCGGCCTGTCCAACGCTGAGATAGGCGAGCGGCTGTTCATCAGCCCCGCCACGGCGAAGACCCACGTGAGCCACGTGATGCTCAAGCTGGGCGCGCGAGACCGCGCGCAGCTCGTTGTCACCGCGTACGAGTCGGGGCTCGTCGAGCCTGGCTCGGCGGCCGAGTAGCCGCCGCACGTCCTCGGGCGTACTCCTGTCGGAGTAGTCGCCCGCTCGAAGTCACCCCATCAGGCCGACGCGCGTTCGTCGGTCGGTCGGTAGTGTCCTTCTCGGAAGAGAATCCGAACGAGGAGGACCCATGTCCGAACTTTCCACAGGTGGCCTGGCGGATGTGCCGGCGCGCAGCCTGCCTGCGGCGAGCGCTGCACCCCGTACCGCCAAGAAGCGGCGCACGCGATGGGCGATCGCAGCGCTGGTGACACTCGTCGTAGTGGTCATCGGATTCGCGGTCTTTCCGATGATCATGCAGGCTGTGAGCCCCGCGCCTGCGCCCGTGGCATCGGCCGTCGTCGAGACCGGGCAGCTCGTGGTCACGGCATCCGCCGACGGCCAGGCCGAACCCGCGGAGTCTGAAGAGATCTACCCGCTGGTCAGCGGCACCGTCACTTCGGTCGAAGTCGCGGTCGGCGACAGCGTCAAGGTCGGCGATGAGCTGTTCACGATCGATGATGAGGAGCTGCAGAGCGCGGTGCGCTCGGCTAAGGCGCAGCTCTCGCAGGCTGATCAGCAGGTCTCCCAGGCCAGGCAACAGGTTGCGCAGGCGAACCAGCAGGTCGCCCAGGCCAATCAGCAGGTTGAGCAGGCGGAGTTCCAGGTGATGCAGGCTGAGCACAAGCTTGATGAACTCGAGAGCCTCACGGGGACTCGGTCCGCGACGACCGCCGAGATCGATGAAGCGGAGAAGAGCGTGGATGTCGCGCGCGCGGGACTCACGAGTGCCAGGTCGGGCCAGAAGAGTGCCAAAGCATCGCAGACCAGCGCACACGCGGGACTCACGAGTGCGCAGACGTCACGGTCGAACGCCTCGCGGAACCACGCTGACGCCCTTGCGGATGTCGATAACGCCGTGGTGGTCGCCCCATCGGACGGAATCGTGACCCAGGTCAACGTGTCCGAAGGAGGCTCCACATCCGGTGGCGGGGCGTCGTCATCCGGCGGTGCATCCACGGCCGCGGCAACGGGCTCGGGCGGTAGCGCCAGCAGCTCCACGGGCTCGTCGGCCGCGGTGGTCATCACCGACACCTCGGAACTGATCGTCTCGGTGGCCGTCAACGAGGTCGACATCGCCGACGTGAAAACCGGCCAGGAGGCGACGGTAACCTTCGATGCTCTCAACGGACTTACGCTGCCCGCCAAGGTGACGTGGGTGTCGCCCAACGCCGTGAATGACGGCACGGTCTCGACCTACGCGGTCGAGCTTGCGCTCGGCGAGCAGGACCCAAAGGTCAGAAGTGGCATGACGGCGACTGCGGACATCGTGACCGTGGTTGTGCCCGACGCGGTCCTCGTGCCGAAGTCGTCGGTGAAGGTGGACGGGACCACGAAGTACGTGACGGTCGTGACGGAAGGAGGATCCACCGAGAAGCGCACGGTCACCACGGGTCCGTCGGACGACACGCAGGTCCAGATCGTGACGGGTCTTCGAGCTGGCGAGCAGATTGCCTCGACGGCCTCATCCAGTGCGCCAGAGGAGCGCAACGGATTCATGCCGCCTGCACCGGGTGGCATGGGCGGCAGCCGGCCTAGCGGAGCCCCAGGGGGCGGCAACTGATGGCTCCGATTCTCGAGGCGCGAAACCTCGTCAAGACCTACGTGACCGGCGATACGGCGACGCGCGCGCTTCGCGGCGTCACCTTCACCGTCGAGCCCGGCGAGTTCGTGGCCATCATGGGACCAAGCGGATCGGGCAAGTCGACGCTCATGAACCTGCTGGGCTTGCTCGACACGCCCACCGCCGGCAACTACCTGATCGAAGGCGTGGATGTCTCGACGCTCGACGACGATGAGCTCGCGGAGGCGCGAAGCCGCTCCATCGGCTTCGTATTCCAGTCGTTCAATCTGCTGCCTCGGGCGACGGTGCGTCGCAACGTGCGTCTGCCCTTGATCTACTCGGAACTACCACCGGCTGATCGTGAAGAGCGTGTGGCCGCGGCACTCGAGGCTGCAGGTATGCCTGAGGAGCTGTGGGACAAGCGCTCGAACCAGCTGTCGGGCGGACAGATGCAGCGCGTGGCCATCGCGCGCGCGCTGGTCAACGACCCCACGCTCATCCTGGCCGACGAACCCACCGGCAACCTGGACACCACGACCGGCGACTTCATCCTCGCCACATTCGAGCAGCTGCGCCAGGCCGGTCGCACCATCGTGCTGATCACCCACGAGGCGACCGTCGCCGCGCACGCCGACCGCACGGTCCACATCCGCGACGGCCTGATCTTCGAGGAGGCGTAGAAGTGCGCGTATCCGACCTCACCGCCGAGACCCTCGGCTCCCTGACCGCGAACCGTTCCCGGTCGCTTCTGACCATACTCGGCATCGTGGTGGGGATCACAGCCGTCATCGTAGGCGTCTCCATCGGCAACGGAACCAAGGCCTCCATCACCGACGAAGTGAGCGCGATCGGCTCCAACCTGCTGACGGTCACGTCGACCGGAGGGGGGGTCGGCGCCCGGCCCCTTTCGGTCGAAGATGCCACCTCGATCGCTGAAGAGATCGCGGGTGTCGCAGCTGTCGCTCCGGTCGCGTCCGGGCAGTACGCCATCGCGGCGGAGTCCAACAACACGAACGTTGCCGTCACCGGAACAACCCCCGAATATGCGAGAGTGCGCAGCATCGAGACGAGCTACGGCGCTTGGCTCGGCGAAGACGATGTCGTGGGCGCGAAACGCGTGGTCGTGCTCGGATCAGGAACGTCCGAGGAACTCTTCGGCGAGGGCTCGATCCCCGTGGGTCAACGTGTACGCATCAACGGGATGCCCTTCACCGTCGTCGGCGTCGCGGCCTCGAAAGGCAGTGGTTTCGGGGGTGGCGACGATGCCGCCTACGTCCCGCTCAAGACCCTGCAGCTCTATCTCACCGGTTCGGACGACCTCAATTCGATCTACGTGGAGGCGGTAAGCCAGGAGCAGATGAGCGCCGCCAAGAGCGCCATCGAGAGTCTGATGCTGTCCCGCCACGATACGAGCAACCCCGATGAGGCCGATTTCGAGGTTTCGTCGCAAGAGGATCTCGCCGAGACGGTTTCGACCATCACATCTCTGATGACGATGCTACTGGGCTCGATAGCGGGGATATCGCTCGTGGTCGGCGGCATCGGGATCATGAACATGATGCTGACCACGGTCACCGAGCGCATCCGCGAGATCGGGCTTCGCAAGGCGATCGGCGCTACCCGCGGCGACATCACTTCGCAGTTCCTGGCCGAGGCGGTGGCCCTGACCGTAGTGGGCGGGCTCGTCGGCATACTTCTCGGCTGGGGTATCGCGGCGGCGATAACCGCGTTTTCGACCCTCAACGCCGTGGTAACGAGCGGCTCGGTCCTGCTGGCGGTGGGAGTATCGACCGCCATCGGAATCATCTTCGGCTACTACCCGGCGCGCCGCGCCGCCAAGCTCGACCCCATCGAGGCGCTGCGCTACCAGTAGCGCGCCTCGGCCTAGAAAGGAGTGCATGAGAATGAATGGACAGACAGGTGCTGCGTTTCCGGGAGGGGGTCCTCCACCGGGCGGCGCGTTCCCCGGCGGGTCAGGCGGGCCGCCGGGGTTCGGCGGTCCGCGCGGTGGCTTGTTCATGCTGCAGCCTTGGCTCCTGGCCGTCGTCGTCATTGTTGGCATCGCCGTCACGGTTGTCGCGTTCTGGCAGATCTACCGCAAGGCGGGCTACTCCGGAGCGCTCGGGCTTCTCATGTTCGTGCCCGTCGTCAACATCGCGGCGATGCTCTGGCTCGCCTTCACCGAATGGCCGGTTATCCGGCAGCTTCGTGAGGCGCGCGCCATCGCTGCGGCGCACATGACCCCTGAAGGCGACGCCTGAGTCCCGATTTCCGTGTCCCGCTTGCATGGGCCGTTCCGAAACACCGGGGTGGCTCCTTCGCGACGGGCGCTACACTGTTGTCTTTCGGCATCAGCTTGGCGCAAGGGAGGACATGTGGACGAGCGGGCGAAACGCATGAGGGTCACGGTGAGCGAGAACGGGCCGTATCTGGTCTCCGGCGATGTGCCGCTCATCCGGGTCGAGATTGCGACGAACGAAGCCGGCGAGTCCGTAGGCTGGCGCGAGGTCGAGCGCATCGACGCACCCTACCGCTACATGCTGTGCCGCTGCGGAGCTTCGGCGAGCAAGCCGTTTTGCGACGGCAGCCACGAGAGTGCAGGATTCGACGGCACCGAGACGGCCGGCCACCTCCCCTTCTCCGAGACGGCCACCGACATCGACGGACCGGGCGTGACCCTTCACGATGCGCGCCAACTGTGTGCCGAGGCGCGCTTCTGCGATCGGGCCGGCGGCCTGTGGAATCTTGTCGGGGAGTGTGCGGACGCCGAGACCCGAGCACTCGCTCGCGAGGAAGCGATGCTGTGCCCCTCGGGCCGCTACGTGTTCTGCGAAGAGGGCGAGGACGAGCCCCACGAGCCCGACCTCGAGGCGTCGATTGCCATCGTCGAAGACCCCGCATTGGGCTTCAGCGGCCCGCTGTGGGTGCGCGGCGGCATTCCGGTGTTCGACTCGAATGGCGAGCCGTACGAAGTCCGCAACCGCGTCACGCTGTGTCGCTGTGGCCACTCGACGAACAAGCCGTTTTGCGATGGCAGCCACTTGAAGGCGGAGTTCCGCGAGTAGCACGTCAGCGAAATGACCGCGGGCTCGCGACGGACCACCAAGCCCTATCTCGACCCGAACCGCTCGGACCGTTGCACTACAATGCACGAAAGTCGGTACGGCGAGTGGGGAACCTTATGTACTGTCCGCAGTGTGGTGTGCAGATTCCAGACGACAGTACGTTCTGCTCCTTCTGTGGGGCTGACCTGCGGATCGGCGGCCCTGAGACGGAGCAGTTCTCGGCCCCCGCCCCCGCCCCCGGCACCGCAACCGCCCACCGCACCTGTGCCGCCTCAGCCGACAGCGGTCATGCCGGTCGCTGCACCGCAACCCGCTGCACCGCAACCCGCTGCAGCCTACCCTGCACCGTCGAGTCCGCAGGCACCCTTGGGCGTGGTCGGCTCGGGCTACGCCAAGGGTCCCGTCGGAGCTCGTCTGTTCGCCTGGATCGCGGACGGGGTCATCGCCGGAGCATTGCTGCCCTTGGTCGTGCTGCTGCTTGTTGCTGCAAGTGCGCGTGAGGAGTTCTCCGTCGTGGGAGCGGTGCTCGCCGTTGTGGCGGGCTTGTGGCAGCTTGCGTACTCGCTGGGCAGAGATGTCTTTGGAGGTGCGGGATTCGGAAAGCGCCTTGCCGGCATCGTGGTGGTCTCCTCGGAAACGGGAGCTCAGGCTTCCGGTGGGAGCACTGTTCTTCGCCAGGTCGTTCTCTACGCGCTGAACACCATCCCGGTCATCGGAAACCTTATCGAGCCCGCTCTGGTGCTCGTCAACAAGGAAGGCAGGCGGCTAGGCGACAAGGCAGCCAAGACCCAGGTCGTACGTGCCGCCGACTTGGCCGCGCGAGGAGTGCCGCTCAAGACGGGCAAGGGCGCCGCGATCGGCGTGCTGGTTGCCGCACTACTGGTGAGTATCGCGGGGAGCGTGGCCGGCGGCGTGGTGCTTGCGCGCTCGGCCGCGGGTGGGGTGGAGGCACTCGAGGGCGCCACGCCTCTTCAGGCGCCTGCCGAGACGCCCGGGACTGAGATCCCCGCAACCGAGACTCCCGGCACCCAGGCCCCCGCCGAATCCGAACCCCAGCCCGACTCCGCGACCGAGGACGAAACCCTGAAGGACCCGCGCAATCCGGAGACCGCCGTGGATGCCGTGGGCAACCTCCTCAACTCTCTGAAGGAGAACGACGTCGACGCGGCTCGGGCTCACGCGACCCGGAACTTCCAAGAGGAGGAGTCCTGGTTCTTCGTCCCCGCGGGCGGTGCGCTCATTCAGTTCGAAGTCGCCAAGGTCTACGAGGACGCCGGGCTCTGGGTCGTCGAGGTCAACGAGGAGTGGAACTCAGGGCCTCAGAAGTCGCGGTACTTCATCATCGTGGAAGACAACACGCCACGCGTCGACAGCGTGGAGTTCCTCCAGTAGCGAAAGGGAGAAGCCGATGAACGACACTGCGCGGTTCTGCTCGAAGTGCGGAACGGGGTTGGCGGAGGGCGCTCAGTTCTGCGCCTCGTGCGGCGGCCCCGTGGCCACCGCGCCCGTCGCGGCCCCGCCCCCGGGGCCTGCCCCGGCCGCGCCGCTCAGCGCGTCGACCGGTGGCGGCGAGCAGGTTCACTCCGTGATCTCCAGCGCCACGGTCAAGGCAGGGTTCATGGGCGTGAAGAGCAAGCAGTACACGATGGTTCTCACTGATCGGCGCGTGGTGTTCGCTCGTATCACCGGGGCGATGATGAAGCAGCTCGTGGCCGATGCGCGGGACGGAGCCAAGGCAGAGGGCAAGGGCTTCTTCGGTCAGTGGGGGGCGCAAATGAGCTCGTACTCCGCCTTCGCGGAGCGCTATCTCGAGATGTCGCCCGATGCGGCGCTGGCCGAGACGGCCGATAACTTCGCCATCGACCGGTCCACCATCACCAAGGCGTCTCTGAAGACCAGCGAAGGCTACGACGAGAACACCTCGACGACCGATCTGCTCATCATCAAGACCACCGGCAAGAAGTACAAGATCATTCTGGGCTCGGGCAAGAGTAAGGCCAAGCAGGCTCTCCTGGCCGCGCGCATGATCTAGATTCGGGCCGAGGAGTCTGCGGCGACGGAGTGCTCCGCGTGGTGCACACTCACCGCGTCGACCACCTGGTCGAAGAGCTCGGGCGAGCAGTGGAGCCGCAGCACCGTCCTCCACGAGTTGTGCAGCGAGATCACGCGCTCCCGGCGGTGGACCACCACGCGTTGGATGCTCGCCCAGGGCAAAAAGAGATGCTCACGCGTCATCGCCAGAGTCCCGGCGCCGGCGGCGGTGGGGTTGCGCGCAAGGAGTCCCACCAGGATGACGAGTTTGTTCATCGAGCGCTCGCGCTTCTCGGCGCGGTACTCCACGCCTTTGGGGCCCACGGTGAACCGCGCACCCTGATAGTTGCCCAGCAGCAGGCTGGTGAGCACGAAGAGGCCCAGCATGATCCCGGCTGTGAGGAAGAAGACCTGGGGCGGCAGGATGATCAGCTCGCGTTCGACGATCAGGCCGCCTACCGCGACGATCACATACATCGCCACGACGGACAGAAGGATGACGCGCAGGAAGTCCCACAGCATGAATCTGCTGGTCAGCAGCGGAATGTTGTAGGTCCATTCGATCTGGTCCGGCCGCGGCTCCTGGCCGGACGTGCCCGCTGTCGTTCGACTGTCCTGCACGAGCCCTCCCTCAGGCGGTAGAAGCCGATCCTTGCCATGGTAGCAGTGCGTCCCCAGGGCGACCGTCTTGGCAGTGCTGGCTCAGGGAGACCTTTCGGGATGTCGACGGTATAGTTGGCGGGAGGGACGGGGAAGGGGGCTTCATGGCTGAGGGTGCTGCGGTGTTCTGCACACGATGCGGAGGCCGCTTTGTGGGCTCCGATAGATTCTGCAGAAGCTGCGGAGAGCCCAGAAGGGCTCCTGCGCCCAGCTCCACGCCCGCTTCCGCCCCAAGCCGGGCCGTGTTGGCCGGCGCGGTACTGCAGACGGTCGCTCCGGCCGCTTCGATGGCTGCGGCGCTCCCGTGGCAGACGGTGATCGCCGGCGAGACGCCTGATCTGCGGGCGATGCTGGCGAGCGCTGCGGTGCCGACCGCGCGCAGGGCGGTTCAGTCCTCACTGCGCAAACCCGGACTCAGGTTGGCGGCCACCACGGCTCTTGATCTTGCTGTCGCGGCGCTGTCCGGCGGTTCGAGTGCGGTCGCTGCTGCAGTTCCTCGCGTTCTGGCGGGTGCGCTCACTGCGACGCTGGCCCTGATCACCGGTTCGAAGGGCGGGGCCTTGCGCACGGTCACCGGGCTGGTGGCGCTGGGGACCGCGCTCGTGCAGGCGGGTTCTCTGCTGTTCACGCTGATCGGGGGCCTTGTCGGCGGAGAGGCGCTCCTGTCCTTGGTGCCCATGGGCGTCGCGACGGCATCGGCGCTCACGATGGCGGTCAAGACGGCGTCGGTGGCGCTGAGGAGGCGGTCGTGATGCGGATTCGAGCTCGCCGCCACGCCGCCGCCCGGAGGGTTGTGGCTGCTCTGACGCTCGCCTTGATCGCGGCCATCCTCGTGATGCCGACGGTCGCGCTTGCGGCCGATACTCTCGTCACCAGCTACGACGCTCCTGACTTTTGGACCGTGGGCAGCAACGATGAGGACTCCTTCTCTGTGAGCGGCGAGTACCAAGGCGCCGACATGATGGAGTGGGGCGGCACGGCAGACATCTTCGTCAGGCTCAAGACCCCCAAGAATCCGTACACGGGCAAGCCGGAGGAGAACTACTTCACCTCGTTTGAGGACTTCGCCACACGTTCGGGGGGATCAGTGACGCTGTACGGGAGCGGTGACCAGGTCGCCGTCCAGGTGGACTACGTTTGGACCGGGGCCAAGAAGACGACCCTAGGAGGTCTTGAAGCCTGGTCGAACATCGGCGTATTCAAGGAGTACGCGAATCCCGATGCTGGCAACTACAGCAACTGGTTCCAGACGGCGTATCAGTACTGGATTCCCACCGAAGACGGCGGCATCTACGTCTCAGGAGGTGGCAACATCGCAAGTGATGAGACTGACGCCAACTTCAACGCGATGGTGAACGACATCGAGTCAGTTCTCGCCTCACTCCGCTTCAACGCCTCGGGCACCACCGCCGGTCCGGCCTTGCCAGGCGGCGACACCTCGCCCTGGCGCACGGTCACCGGTGGCATCGCTGCGGTTGCCGCGGCCGCGATCGCTCTCGCTGGTGCTGCCGCGAGCGCGCGGACCAAGTCCGGCGCCGAGGAGCCCGCGCCCGACCAGCCGGTGGGCTACGTGCTGCAGCTTTCGGCGGGCCGGCTCATCGTGAGCGCGCAGCACGCGGCGCCCTTCTCGGCACAGGCCTTCGCCGTGATGCCGGATGGCAGCTACCGCTCCGCCAGTGACGTGGCGGTCGTCCTGCATGTCCCGGCCGGCGTCGTCGCGCAGCCGCCCACCGCCTACGGCACGCTGTCGACCTCCATCGCGCAGATCGGCGAGGTGGCGCCGGGCGCCGCGATCACCGTCGAGGCGCGTGCGCCGCTGGGCAGCACCACCGCTTCCGTTCCCGTGGCGGTCGCCGGCATGAGCCGCATCGTCGCACGGCTCGAGCCCGCGACTGCGTTGCGCACCCAGGGCGGCCAGGGCACCACGCTGGTGGCGCTGGTCGAGCTTGTGGGCGCCGATGCCGAGAACCCCGCGCTCGATCCGGCGGCCGTGCGCACCACCATCGCGTTCGCCGAGGATTCCGAGTGGCTCGACCTCTCGGCACCCGTCGACTACGAGGGCGGTCGCGCCGTCACGGTGGTTGCCTCCCAGCCCGACTCCACCTCCGTCGCGAAGCCGCCTGAGAGCGCGCTGGTACGCGTGACCGCGCAGGTGGGCGAGCAAATGCTGACCGAGCTCGTCACCGTCGAGCTCGAGCCGCTGCCCGAGATCGACGCGCGCCCGGACAGCGTCACGCTCGCCGCGGACTCGGGCGCCTCGACCGAGGTCAGCGTCTGGATCGCGCCGGACACCGGCACCGCGTGGCGCTTCGACACCGAATGGCGCGAGGGCGCTCGGTTGCTCGCCACCCCCGACATCGTGTCGACCGGTTCCGCGACCGCCACGCTCACGCTCACCGAGAGCGCCGGCGATCGCCTGGATCCGGGTCGCCCGCAGACCGCATCCACGCTCGTCGTGGTCGCGACCGCCGACGGTTACGAACCGCTCCGCCGAGAGGTGCAGGTCATCGTCACGCAGGAGGGCGTGTTCGTCGACCGCGCCAACATCGACCCGTCCACGGGCGCGTTCGCGCTCAAGGCCGACGGCAGCGCCAC
This sequence comes from Coriobacteriia bacterium, assembly GCA_034370385.1. Lineage (NCBI taxonomy): Bacteria > Bacillati > Actinomycetota > Coriobacteriia > Coriobacteriia bacterium. Next base: position 65,277 of record JAXMKZ010000005.1, on the reverse strand, counting down.
CCCCGTCAACATCGACCTGCGGGTGTTCGTGCGCGATGCGGCCACCGGCGAGATAACCCCCGACATTGGCCTCGCACAGTCCGCGGTCATCGAGCCCGGCGGCGATGAGTCCTCGGCGGGGCACGCGGCACTCAAGGCCGGCGGGTTCACGATCGAGCCCGCCGGGGTGCGACCCGCCAACGTTCCCAGCGCGACCTTCCGAGCAGCCATCGAACGCGAGCTCCCCACCGGTCCCGACCCGCTGTCCGCCGCGCTGCGCGTCACCGTGCCCGGTCATGACGCAACGCAGTTCTCGGCAATCGTGCCGCTGCGCTTGCTGGGCGTGAACACCGAGCCCTTCTCGGCAGCGTGGGAGGTCGAGCGCGACGGGTGCCTCAATGTAATCGGCACCTTCGTGCCGCCGGAGCACCGCGAGCGGCTCTACGCACTGGTCAACGAGCATTCGCTCACCATGGGCGCCGAGGGCCTGTTCCTGATGCGCACGAGCCTGTGGAGCTTCGCGCACGACCAGATCATGCTCCAGAAGCACGAGCACCTGGACGCCGCGTGGTGGTACGAGCAGATCGAGAACACGCTCGAATGGGTTTCATGGTGCGGCGACATCGCGTTGGGTGTGGCGAGCGGCGCGTATCTGGGCGTGGTGGGCTCAGTGGCCATCGGGATGCTCAAGCCGGTGCTGGTCTCGGCGATGGAGGCGTGGCTGCGCGGCGACTCGCTCGAAGACTGGCTGTGGTCGCAGTCCTCGCTGCTGACCGGTTCGCTGGAAGGCGCACTGACCGATCCGGACTTCCTCACCAAGCTCTCGGGCGAGAAGAAGGCCATCGGGTGGGCGCTGTTCATCGCCTACGCCTTCGCCAAGGAGCTCTACAACGAGCCCAACCTGTCGGTCACCAACGCGATGAAGCGCGTGGGCCAGCAGCTGCGCGACGAGGGCCTCATCCGCTTCCTGCAAAAGATCGCGGGGATGAAGGGCGCGAAGACGCCCGACGGTGCGAAGCCTGCGGCCGGGCCGGATGCGGCCACCAAGCCCGCCGGCCCCGATGCCACCAAGCCCGCTGGCCCGGACGCGACCAAGCCCGCACCGGACGCGCCGCCCAAGCAGCCCGGCGCCGACGGCCCCGAGAAGCCCGCTGCGGAGAAGCCCGCTGCCGAGAAGCCTGCCGCGGACGCTGACGCCAAGAAGCCCGCACCCAAGAAGCCCAAGGGCACGCCGGCGGAACGCGCCGCCAAGCTCGCTGAAGACCTTGCGGCCAAGACCGCCGATGGCGGCAAGGTCGACCGCGCCACCGTGGAGAAGATCCTGCGCGACCCCGACGCGATGCGCGAGCTCAAGAAGCGCCACCCGGACCTGTGGAAGAAGATGCACGAGACCCGCGCGGAGATCTACGAGGGGCACGACCGCAAGCTTGAGCAGTGGGTGGCTGAGAACGTGCCCGAGGCCAACGGCAAGAAGATCGAGGTCGAGAGCTTCGGCACCCCTGATGGTGTGGACCGCGACTACCGCGTGGGCTACGTCTCCACCGACCCTGTGACCGGACAGCGCCGCTTCATCGAGCTGAAGAAGGAGAAGTGGGCGGCCGAGTCACACCGCATCTTCGCCGCGGAGACCGGCGGTCCCACCGACCCCAAAGGAGCGGCCAAGTGGGCCAAGGACCACCAGCAGCTCGCGACCGACCAGTACCACGCCGAGGCGAGCGTCGACATGGCCGATCAGGGCACGGTCTACAACGAGAAGACCGGCAAGTGGGAGAAGACGCAGATCACACCAAACGTCGACATGGTCAAGGCCGGCAAGTCCACGCTGCTCGACCCCGACGGCTTGGGCAAGACCTACGAGACCAAGATCGTCGCTTCCTACAACGAAGGCAACGTCCTCGACGCGTACAAGCAAGCCGACAAGGCCGTCCACTCGCTCGAAGGTGTGGGCGACGGCTACGCCAAGCAGGGCTACGGCGTGAAGGATCCGCCCCCCAATCTCAAGGCGGGCATGGACGTCATCAAGGACGTGCAGTCGGGCAAGCTCACCACCGAGGCGGCCGAGGCCAGGCTCAAGGACCTCGAGTACAGGGGCGGTCTACCCGACTTCATGGAGAAGGTCTCCGGACAGTTCGCGAGCTTCAAGTGGGCGCGCAAGGCGTAGTACGGGCGACGAGGATCGTAGCCACATGAGGCGACGTGCGGGGGCTCTCCGCACGAACGCTACGCCTTCGCCCGCCACCAGCCGACGTTGTCGCGCACGTAGAACTCAATCGCGCCGCGGCCGAGCATCTCGCCGAGGAAGCCCTTGACCGTGGTGACCGCCAGCCAGTACTGCGCCGGGTTGTCTGACAGGCCGCACTTCGCCGAGACCAGCGCGATCGCCTCCTCGGTGGTGCGCTCCTGTGCGAGCTTGGCGAGCAGGAAGTGTTCGATCTCGGTGATGCGCTCGATGTGGTGGGCGATGTGCTCGGACGCTTCTTGTTTGCTGCACGGCACGCCGTGTCCCGGCACGAGGATTTCGAAGTCGAGGGCATCGATGCGGCGAACCGATTCCGCCACCATGTGCGGGTCGATCGCGTAGGGGAGTGGGTGGCGCTCCCACAAAGCGCGCTGGTAGAGTGCGTCGCCGCTGAAGAGCACTCCGTCTGCGGTGAGCACGCCGATGTGCCCTAGCGTGTGTCCCGCAAGTGGAACCACGCGAGCGCGGTCATCCGCCCACTCTTCTGCGAGCCCATCCACCGGGCACGGCGTGCCCATGAACAGCTTGCTGATGAGCTGGTCTCCCGGCCGAGCCCACGAGAACATGCCCCGAATGTTCACCTCGGGGTTTTCCACGAGCCGGGCGTCGTCGCGTGCGGCTATCACCCGCGCGCCCAGGCCTCGCACGACGGCGCCTGTCGAGAAGTGGTCGGCGTGTCCGTGTGTCACGACAAGCGTGTCGAGAGTGGCTTCCCGGTACGGCTCGCACTCGGCGCCCGTGTCGATCACGAGGCCGTCGGTGTAGCCGGAGTTCGTCAGCCCGGGGATGTACCAGGTCTCACCGGCGAGCCGAATCGCCCCCTGCGGCTTCACTCGTCGGCCTCGCCGGGCAGCACGTCGAGGTCGAGCGTGCTCATGTCGCGAAACGCCACAGCGACCTCAGAGGGCTCGATGCCCGGGTCGGCGGCCAGCGCTGCGCGGATGGCCGCGACGCAGGCGGCCTTGAGCTCGGGCGTGCGGCCCTCGTACAGCGCGATGTCGATGACCGTGTAGCGCACGGTGCGGCACGCTGGGGCATCGACGTGACTTGCGGGAGTCTCGACAACACGCAGATGGATGCGACCGTCAGCCACGCCGAGCGAGGAGGTGATCGAGGCTCGCGTCCCACGCAAGATGGCGTGGACGTGCTCGGGTGTCTGTGGGCCCGTGATATCGATGCGGACGATGGGCACGAGAGGTCCTTTCGCGCGAGGAGATTCTTTGCGCTCCATGGTACTCCTCGGCACGCTAGTCGCTACGCGCTTTGCCACGGGCGCACGCCCGAGGGCGCGATAGGGCGCACCGCCGACTGAGGAGGTGATCTAGCGTTGAGTAAACACACCATCGCTGCGCTAGTCCGGTCCACCGCGAGTCGAGCGGAGGCCGGTACCGCCTAGACGGCGGCGCATCGGCAGGGACGGTCCTGCTCATGCGACGGTCCACCGACGAGTACGTGACGCGTCGCTGTCCGCAGCGATGAAGGAAGAGGGTCGCCCCTGCAGTTGGGGCGGCCCTCTTCGCGTATCTGTCCTCAATGTCAATGACTATTTGGAACTGCATTTGGCAGCGAAGGGTCTATCAAGCGGTTGGCTTGACGATGCTACTCACAGTTGGCCCAGAAGCGCCAAGTGGTGGGTGGCATCCAGTTCCCCGCCGGGTCACGCACTCCGTCGATCAGTACCCTGACCTCGCAGCTCGGGTAGTCGGCATCCGGTATCCAGGTCCACGTTCGAGTCGCGGGATTGTATGCCTCAGCACCCGCGTAGTTCAGCCAGTTCGGGCCATCGGGATACTGCACGTAGACCCCGCCGTCCTCGAACTCCACGGCCTCAGAGAAGGTGATACTGACCGGCTGGCGAAGGCTCGAGGCCGTTGCATCATTTAGGGGAACGCTGGAGAGCACTGTAGGCGGTGTTCGGTCAATCACGAACGGGCCCATCGATGACGCGGCAGACCAGTTGCCGGCTCTGTCCACGGTTCGGAGATTGAAGTACCAGAATCCATCGCTCAGCGCCTGCGTGGTCGATGTGAGCGTTGTGTCTATCGTGGCGTCTGGAGAACCCGCGGATCCCGAGGTCCACGACGTGGAGTAACCAGCGACTCCTGACGCGCCATCAATTGCCCCCGCGAAGCCCATGCTGACTGACGCGGCGTTGGTTGGAGAGGAAACAGCGGTCCCGGCAGTAAACGGCGGGTTCACGGGTGCGAGCGGATCCACTTTGAACGGTGCGCTCTTGACCGGCTCGCTGTTGCCCGCGAGATCGGTTGAGTAGTAGTACAAGCGGTTCTCCCCTGATGGGGCGGTTGTCGTGGTGCCTGCACTGAACCCCGGGCCGTCGACAGTGGGGGTCGTCGTGCCCCACGCCAGCTTCGTGAAGCCCGGCTCATCCGCCGCCAGCGTTACAAGCGGCGGAGTTCGATACCAGCCCTCCAGCCCATCGGGTGGCGGAACAGAGAGCGATGTGGTGGGTGCGACTCTCTCCCGCAGGCTGAACGGAGCTCCAGAGGCTACGACGGGCTGACCCTCCACATCGAGAATGAGCAGGTCAGCTACGTTCACTGCGTAAGTTACGCCTTGGACGAGAGGGGTCGTCGTGAGTCGGACAGTACGGGCGTCGGGAAGGAGCTGCGCGTCGAGCACCTGCGTGCCGGTCGGTTCCAGTGAGAAGTCCGTTGGCTGCACCGTTGCCGGGTCGATGGTGACGGTCTCAGCCTGGCTTTCAGGTGCGTTCTGAGCGCGTAGCAAGGCAGGCGACGCTGCTGCTGCCCCCGCTGGCATTGAGCGGAATATTTTCACCCGCGGGTACAGAAGCGTTGACCACAGCGTCGCAGGACCGAACCCCCAGGACTTCCGCATTCCGAAGAATTCGAGTTGTCCTCCCCATGTCATTTCGATCCCGGCGCGCAGTTTGAACGCTGGGCTCCAGGCCGAGTTGCCGTCTAGGCGCAGGAACGCGCGAGGCTCCGCGTAAGGTCCCGCCACGTCGTAGAACATCGCGTCCATGCGCACGCCAGCCCACCCCTTGGCGTATCCGGTCAGGGACCCGGTCGGGAGCTGGAAGTTGCAGCTGTTGGTGCTCGAGGAAAGCGATGTGCCGCCCCTCTCGTAGTGCCAAGCATACCCAGCGCTTGCGTTGAAGCTCTGGGTGACTTGAACGCTGCCCGACACCCCCAAAGCGCCCTGGACTCCGACGGTTGGAGTCATGCCGAACGTTATGACGACCGGCACGAAGCCGATTGGGAAGGCCGCACTTGCCAGTTTGATGCGCCCTAGGTCCTTCGTGCGCTCCATAGTCCATGCGCCCGTCCACAGGATCTTGAGGTTCAGGGCCTCATTGAAGTGCGTGACGAACGATGCGCTCTCCAGCCCGAATCCTGTGGGAATGCGCGTTTCGTAGAACGCTTGGCGAAACTCCGGACCCCACCAGTGCCAACGTACGAGCTGGGGGTACCCGACGCGCTCTGTTCTCCATGAGGTCACACCCCAGCTGGCGTTGACTGCGATCTGAATCCCGACCGTGAGATTGCCTTCAGTCCACACGCGAGCAGCAGTGCTCTTGTAGAGCTCCTGATTGAGCGGAACACCGCGCGACCAACCGATCTTGGTCTTCATCGGGTCGCCGATCTGACCCGCAGGCACTCCCGCAGCTACTGAATCCGAGGACTCACCACTGATGGCCTCGAGTCCAGAGAACTCGACATCGACGTGTGTATCATCCACGACCCGCGCCTCTTTGACAGCGAAGGCACCCGGCAAGCGACCCAGTTCTCCAGCTTCCCCCATCTTCACGTCGAGGGAACCTTTCTTGATAACATCTCCCAGGTTTGCGGCCGTTGTGACCACGGATACCAGAGCCCCCGCGCTCTCGATATTCACCACTCGCTTGAGGTAGCCGTACGGCGCGGCATCCGTCGGGCCCGAGACCAGAACGTCCGCCACCTCGATGCCGGAAAGGTCCGTGCCGCTGTTGAAGTAAAGCGTCCGCGCGTCCGGTGAGATGCTGGCCAGATCGCTGTTCAGCGCCTCCTTCACGACCTTCACGTCGTCTTTGAACAGGGTCTGCCCTGCCTCCTTCAGGTCGGACAGCTGTGCGTTCGGAATCGAGTTGCTGCTTCCGACAAGCCACACCGATTTCATCGATGAACAATGGGACTCGATGAAGTCATAGGTGGACTGTGGAACTGCTGAACCTGCAGACGGAATCAACATGCCGCGCTTGCGTGCCGCCAGTGTTGCCGCGACGTAGAGATCCGAGTTGTTCGAAGCAGCTGCTATAGCCGTGTTTGCGTATGACAAGCCCTGCGCGAATCCCATCTCGCCCAGTTGAGCCGCCGAATCATAGACGCTGGTGCCCGACACCCGCATCACTCTCGAATCGTCGATGCCGGCAGCGGACTTGATCGCCTCAGCCTGAGGTGTGGTGATGGATGACGGGCCGCCGATCAGAATCGCTTGGTTCGGTTTCCGAGCCTCGAGGAAGCGCCGAGTGTCGGTGGCTAGGGTCGCTGTGCCCGAGTAGAGAATCGGCATGCCGAACTTCGTCGCCATCGGAACAGCCGCAGCTCCCCACGCGACGGACTTGGCGTTCACGACGAATACCGCCGGGACTGCTCCTCTCCGGGCGCGGATCTGCTCGGCGACGAGACGTGCGGTTGCTGAGGAGCTGGCCGCACCCAGGCGCTTCGTGGTCCGGATTCCCGCCTTCTTGAGTGCTGTCGTCACGCTCTTCGGGACGCGTTTCGTATCACCTACCACGAGGGCGGTTCTGGCGCCCAGCCGACGGATCTCGCCACTGACTGAACGCGACAGGGTCTTCCCGTCGGTCAGCAGCAGCGGAGCCGAGTACACGCCTGCGAGCGGTGCGGCAACGAGCTGATCCAGCGCCGACGATGAAGATGCGATAACGACATACGGGGACTTCGACCAGCCGCGCTTCGATACCGCCACAGAACTGCCGCTGGGGCCGGAGCCCGTCAGACGAACATAGTTCTGCGAGAGCGTGGTGGGTTCGACGGTCGAAGCCGAGACGATTCCTGGGGTGGTTGCGAGTGCTATCGGGACGCCTGTGGCCAGCATCGAGACCGCGACGGACAGGCTGACTATCCTCGAAAACCAGCGAGCGTAACGCATCGCAACTCCTCCCACGGAAGGAGCGCACCCCCATATGGTCACTAGGGCCTTCGCATCGGCTTGCGCCGGCAGTGCCCGGAGTGATACAGCCGCCCCCCTGGCGGCTGAGAGCGCGCCCAAGTGCAGGACGCCGCACCGGGAGTCTCCCCAGACTCCCCTCGATGCGAACGATACGCCTAGATACAGGTCGGGTCCAGCCGCTCTCCAGGCCACAATCGGGGGTGGCCCTCTTCGCGTTGTGCCTTCACTCCGCTAGGGTAGAAGCCCGTGTGCAGGGCGCAGGCGAGCCGCCCCGACGTATCGGCGAATCCGACCGAGGAGGTTCTTCGTGGCGAAGGTTCTCGTGGTCTACGCGACCAAGTGTGGGACATGCGGCGAAATAGCCGAGGAAGTGGCGAAGATCATTCGCGAGGCGGGTGCCGAGGTCGACGTGGTGCGAGCGTCGAAGGCGCCGAAGCTCGCCGGATACGACGCGGTCGTTCTGGGGACCGCCATCCGCATGTTCAAGCCCCTGGGCGAGATGCGACGGTTCGTCAGTTCGCGCCGTTCCGAGCTCACCTCGAAGCGGGTGGCGGTCTTCTCGGTGGGCCTGGCCCCCAAGGATGACACGCCGGAGGCCGAGGCCGAGGCAACGAAGTTCATCGCCCCGCTTGTCGAAGCGGTGAAACCGGTGATTGTGGCCAAGTTCGCCGGCGCCATCATCCCCGAGCGGCTGTCGTTCCCCTTCAACCGCGCGGCCGCCGACCCGAATGGTGCCATGGCGGCGGGGGATTATCGCGACTGGGATGCGATAAGAGCGTGGGCGGTCGAGGCGGCCGACGCCCTCGGTGTCAGCTCGAGGGGAGCGGGCACCTGAGCGTGGTTACGCGATCGGGTGGCGCCGTACCGGTCACCGGAAGATATCTTCGAGGGCGAGTCTGCCGCGATATGCGGCCCTACTCCGTGGTCGCGACGAGCTTCCAGGTCCGTTCCTCGACAAGCGGCCGGAGTTCTTCCGTCCGCATCTTGTAGTACGACTTCCCCAAGACGCGGATCACGGTCGGGTAGCTGAAGTTGAAGAACGGGAGGTGGTCTTCCCCCTCGCGCGCTCCGACTAGAAGCTTGAGCTCCTTCGCAGAGAACTTCTGGTAGGCGAATGCCTTGAAGTAGGCCTGCGACTGGCCGCTGCCGCGCACCTCCATGCGCTCGCCGGACAGGCGCACGACGAACGTCGGCGGCTTCGCGTACTCCGGCGGTAGTCGATGCAGCACGAGGAAGCACGTTCCATCCTTGTGCTTGAGGCCTGCCTCAACTCGTACGGCGGTGCCCTCAGGATCCTTATCGGTCCGCATGAAAAGCGCCATTGCAAGTATCCTTTGTCGGGGGAATCCTTGGTGCGGGCGCATTGTAGCGCGTGCGCAGATAGGCGTCAGCGAAAGACATCCCCGCATCACTCGCACGCCACTAAACCGCCCGCCATGAGCGCGAGCACCAGACAGGCGGCGAGCGTCAGCCGCAGGCGCCCGGGGCGCAGCAGGGGGAAGCGGGTGACTGGCTGGGATCGAAGTCCTGAGGCGCCTCCACCTCACCGGAGTCGCGGCTCTTCAGGATGCACGTGGTGTCCACACCCAGCGGATCGCCGAACTCGTGGAACGCCTTCGTGCGGCAGCCACGACAGATGCGGGAGTACTCGCACTCATCGTCAGAACACCAGCCCTTGGCGTCCGCTGCGTCGAAGACGAACAGCTCCTTGACCGCGTCGGCCAGTGTCATCTCGCGGATGTTGCCGATCACCCAATCCTGTGCGAACTGGCAGGGCATGATGCCGCCCTCGGAGTTGATGTTCATGTGACCCTTGCCGACGGGGCACGCCGAGATGATCTTGAGGCGCTCAAGACCCTTGGTCACGTCCATGCCGCGGGCTTCGAAACGCTGGGCCAGATAGGGGATCATCGACGGCAGCGCGCCGATGTCGTACTCGAGCGTCACGTCAGGGTCGATCATGTCGTCGACGATTCCCTCGGCGATCACCTTCCACTGCGCAACGCTTACACGCGCGTCCTCTTCGCCCTCGCTGCGTCCGCTCGTGATGAGATCGCACAGGTAGATGAGGCCGCAGTCGAGCTCCTTGGCCTTGGCGATGATGTGGGGGATGAAGGGGAGAGTGTCTTTCGAGACGGCGCTCTTGAGCGCGACGCCGACGCCTTCCTCGCGCAGGATCTTGATGGCCTCGACGACCTTGGCGTGGGTCCCGGGAACGCCGACCATCTTGTCGTGGAAGGGCGGAGGACCGTAGAGCGAGGTCGCGATCCAGTCCACACCGAGGGTCTTGAGCCGCTTGGCCGCCTCGCGATCGATCAGCGTGGCGTTGGTGGAGACGACGACATGCATGTTTCCCGCGCGCGCGTGCTCGAGGATTTCCCAGAAGTTCTTGCGCATCATCGGCTCGCCGCCGCTCATGAACAGGACCGGCACGCCCGAGTCGACCATCTGGTCGACTATCGCGATGGCCTCTTCATCGGTGAGCTGCTCAGGCGCCGCGTGCCCGGTGGCGGCCATGTAGCAGTGGTCGCACAGCAGGTTGCAGCGGTTGGTGATGTTCCAGATGACCTCACTGGGTCGGCCGAGCTGGACGGCCAACTGCGCCTTGTCCTCGACCTCGGTGAGGGGACCGTCGAAGAAGAGCGAGCGTACATGTGCCATCAGAGTGCCTCCTGGGCTGGGTGCCCCACCGGGTGGGATACTGCGTCACACTGTCAAGTGTACGCAAGCAGATAGCCAATGTAACCGAATGTAACAACTATGACCTGCTGCTCGGTGAACGGCGGTCGGTCGCGCGAGTGGCTTCGCCCCGGGGGATGGGGTCCAGGCTTCGGCGGGCGGCGTGAGCTCATGTGAGCGAGCATGCCGAAACCTGAGCCACTTGACTGAAGTCATGTTCGAGGCAGGCTCCTCGCCATCATGATGTGCCATGACAGCCCGGCGCGCACAGTGCGGAGATGCCCGTGGATGAGACCGAAGTCACGATGAAGCCAGACGATGAGGCCCCCCGAGTCCTCGACACCTACGCTGTTTCGTATGCCTTCATGCTGCTGTTCCTGGTGCCCGGGGTGCTCGCGATCGCCCAGCTGCCGTTTCGCACGTACACGTTCTCGTACGTTTCGCTTGTGACCGTCCCGTTCTTGTTGGGCATCGCGCTCACGTTCTTCACCGACAGCCGCGATCCGTTCAAGACGGTTGCGCTGCGTATCTTGATTCTCACGCCCCTCATCGTGATCAGCGGCGTGACCGTGATGTTTCTGAGCACGTTTCTGCTCCTGCCCGTGAACGCATTCTTGGCTCCGGAGCACAGGGCCATCGCCACGCCGGTTGCCGGAGCGATTCTTGTGGCGCTCGTCTCGCCGCTGGTTGTGGGCATCGTCAGGCGGTTGCGCCGGCCTATCGACGCTCGTTCCATGTTCCAGGCGCTCGCGATGCTGGCAGCGCTGGCACTGGCGGCGGTCGTGGTCTATGTGAGCGTGTTTCAGGTGGGACGACTTGGGGAGATCGCCGATCTCGTTCGCAAGGATCTCGTGATCTACATCATCGGCGGGCTCGTGTGGTACCTGCCGTCGTTCGGCATCTCCGCCGGCGTATGGCGCCGCTTGGGGCTCGTGTAGCGAGGAACCAGCCGCGGTGCCGCGAGGCCTCTGAGCTGTTGTCCTGCAATCAGCCGGTAGTCAAACTTGCGATCAGCCGGTGCTTGAACCTACAATCGGACGGTGAGTAGCGAAGGAACATTGTACCCGCGTTTCGCCCGCGACCGCGTTCAGGATGCGCTTGCTGACACGCCCGCGGTACTGATTCATGGTCCGCGCCAGTGCGGCAAGACGACGTTGGCGCGCGCGATCGGGGCTGATCTCGGGCACGAGTACGTCACCTTTGATGACGACACCGTGCGCCGCGCTGCCGACGCAGACCCAATGGGCTTCGTCAGCCGCCTGCCGGACAGAGTGATTCTCGACGAGGTTCAGCGGGTACCGCAGGTGTTTCCAGCGCTCAAGTTCGCCATTGACCGCGAGCGGACGGAGGGGCGATTCCTGCTCACGGGTTCGGCCAATGTCCTCTTGGTGCCAACGATGACAGAGTCACTCGCGGGGAGGATGGAGACGGTTCGACTTCATCCACTTGCGCAGTGCGAGTTGCGCGGTGTTCGATCGGGCTTCTTGGCAGCGGCCTTCCATGACGGCTTCGCGGCCGTGCCGCGCGTCGAGAGGGAGTCGCTCCCGGAGTTGATCGTCGCCGGAGGCTTCCCACCGGCGCTAGCCAGGAAGTCTGCGCCGAGACGCGCCGCATGGTACCGAGAGTACATCGACGCGATCGTGCAGCGAGATGTTCGCGATCTGGCTCGCGTTCGCTCCCTCGATGTCCTGCCCAGACTCATCGAGCTTCTCGCAGGACACACGGCCTGTCTGCTCAACATCACCGAGTTGGCAGGTCCGTTCTCAGTCAGCCGCCCGACCATTCGCGAGTATGTCACCCTTCTTGAGCGCGTGTTTGCAGTGGTCGAAACCCCGGCATGGCACTCCAGCACGATGAAGCGACTGATCAAGGCGCCGAAGCTTCACGTGGCCGACACCGGTATCGTGACCTCGGCCCTGGGAATGGGAGTCCCTGAGCTGGCGGATGACCGATCCCGGTACGGGCGGATACTCGAGAGCTTCGTCGCCAATGAGCTGATGCGTATGGCAAGCTTCGATGATGAGCCCACTAGGTTCTCTCACTGGAGAGACAAGGACGGGTACGAGGTGGACGTGGTACTAGAGCGCGGCGCGCGACTGGTTGGCGTCGAGGTCAAAGCGGCATGGACCGTGAGGGACAGCGACTTTCGCGGGCTCCGGCGACTTCGAGATGCGCTGGGGTCGCGCTTCGCCTGCGGCATCGTGCTACACGACGGAGAGGCGCTGGTACCTTTCGGGGATCGACTCTGGGCTGTGCCGACCAGCGGATTGTGGAACCGCTGACGCTGCGGCCCTACCCGCCGCCCAGCGCCGCTTGCATCGCCCACATGACGCCCATCCCCACGACCAGAGTGGCGAGCACATTCTTGGTCTTCAGCGCCACCAGTAGCGCCACCACGGCGGCCACCGTGCGAGCCGGTGAAAACGCGTACGCCCCTGCGGCATCCTTCACGTACAGAGCGCCCGGCACAACGAGCGCCGTCAGCGCGGCCACCGGGACGTGCTTGAGCAGCCGCTCGAGCCACGGCGGGTGCGGCACTCGGCCATGCAGCATGATCGGCAGGCTGCGCATCGCCCAAGTGCCGACGGCCAGCACGACGATCAGCACCCAGAACTGCGCGGTCGCGGTCACTTGCCGTCACCGTCCTTGACGATGTCGCGCCATGCGCCGTACCCCATCCCGGCGAGCAGTGCTGCGACAAGTCCCAGCTGCAGCGGCAAGAGCGGCACGAGGACCGCGGCCGCGACCGCCGTCACGACGGCAACGCCCACCGAGGTGCGGTCCTTGAGCGCCGGCGCGAGCATGGCGAGGAAGACGAGCGGCACGGCGAACTCCAGACCCCACTCCGGCGGCACCAGCGGGCCGAGCAGCGCACCTGCGAGGTTCGAGACCTGCCAAACAGAGGCCAGCGCGATCCACGCGCCGACGTAGTACGGCACGGCATCGATGTCGTCACGCAGGCGCCCCTTCGTCATGGTCGAGGCGTAGTTCTGGTCCACCAGCATGTGGCCGAGAATCGGCCGAAGCCACGCCGGTGTGTCGGCAAAGACCGGCGCGATCGACGTGGAGTAGATGAACATGCGCGCGTTGACGATGAGCGCTGTCGCCAGCGCCACCCATAGCGGGGCGCCCGCGTCGAAGATGGTCGTCGCCACGATCTGTGAGGCGCCAGCGTTCACGAAGAGCGACATGGCCATGGCCTCGGTGACTCCCATGCCGGCATGGATGACCGCCGCGCCCGCCACGAGGCCGAACGGCACTATCCCGATGAGAATCGGGGCGACGTCGATGACTCCGGCCTTGGCGCTGTGCTTGCGGCGACTCACGCGGCTCCTTCGGGAGGGGGAGGCACGATGGTAGCACCCGCGAGTACGCGCGAACCGCACTCCCGTGGCGCGGAATGAGAGGGTGAGGCGTCAGCGGGCTGGTTCCTGGGCGTCGAACTCAGTCCGGACGGTGTCGCGGATCTCTATGAGGCGCGGTAGCAGACCGGGGATTTCGTCGCAGGCAATCAGCGTCATGATGTGCCAGTCCACACCCTCGTAGTGGTGGACGATCCGGTCGCGTGTGCGAGCAAGCAACTCCCAAGGAACGTCAGAGAACCTGAGACGCGTCTGCTCGCGCATGCGTTTGGTGGCCTCGCCCAGAACCACAACGTTCCACAGGATCATCTCGTTCACGTCGCGGTCTTGGCCCAACCACCCTCGTGGGACCCGCGAGCCCAAGGAGATTAGTCGCTCCGCCGCGTCGACGACATCATCGAGCAGGAGAGAGTCGTCACGCGGTCCAGACATAGACAGCCTCCCTCAGTACGCGAGGAGCCAACCGCTCCTTGAGTAGATGCGGCCGAATGAAGTCGACCGGGCGACCGAGGATATCTTCGGCGAAGTTGCCAGCTGCGACATAGCGCAGGCCGCCGGGGTCGTCAGTCTCAACAAGCAGATCCACGTCGCTGTCCGCCGTCTGCTCTCCGTGAACGAACGAGCCGAACACCCCGATGCGATCGATGTGAAACCGGTCGCGAAACTCGTCGCCGTGAGCTCGAATGCGCGCGACGATTTCGCCGAGGTCGCGTACGGGGGTGATGCGCGTGGTCTGCTCGCCATACACGGCTGGCGTCTCCGCCGCGAGCGGCAGGGTACCGATCGTGCGCTCGATGCCCAGCGCCTGCGCGACCTCGTCCACACGCTGCAGGTCCGCGGTCCGGTAGGCGGTCGCCTCCCAGCGCGCCACCTGCTGCTGACGGACGCCGAGGCGTATCCCGAGTTCGCGCTGAGACAGGCCGGACGCTCGCCGCGCCCTCACCAAGTCCGCCCCGATGTCGAGAATCTCACCCATGTCAGAGCTAGATTACAACATACGAGTAGTGAAAAACAACGTACAAGTAGTGATATGCGTCAATCAGCGGGCTCGCTAGGCGGAATGCGGGTGAGGCGTCAGAAGGCCGTTTCCTGAGCGTCGAACGGCCTCAGCCGACGGGCGCGTAGAGATACGCCACGTAGCCCAAGTACCCAGCCAGCAGCAGGCCGCCGAACAGCCGCCCGATCTTGCCGCGGAGCAGCAGGCCGCCGATTGCCACCGTTGAGAACGCGAGCATCACCGGGACGTCGAACGATGAGATCCCTTCGGGAATCGACAGCGGCGCGACGATGATCGTTATGCCCAGGATCGACAGCACGTTGAAGGTGTTGGAGCCCAGCACGTTGCCGATTGCCACGTCGGCGTGCCCGCGCCGCGCCGCCATCACAGAGGTCGCGAGTTCGGGCAGCGACGTACCGAGCGCAACGACCGTCAGGCCGACGACGTCTTCCGGCACGCCGAAGGTGAGCGCTATCTCCTGGGCGCCGGTGATGAGCCAGTCGGCGCCCAGCACCAGCGCGAAAAGGCCCCCGGCGAGTTGGGCTATGGCGACACTCCACGGAGCTCCTGAAGTGAAGACCTCGGCCTCCTCGGCGTGCCAGTCGGATGACTCGGCGCCTGCGCCTACCTCCCTGCGGTAGGACTGCACGATATAGATCGCGAGCGCCGCGACCATGAGCGCACCGACCCATCGGGGGATGATGCCGAACCAGCCGAGTGGAACGAGGAACGCCGAAGTCCCGAGGGCCACGAGCGCATCATTCCGGATGTCAGGGACGTCGAAGGCAAACGGCTTCACGAGCGCGGCGAGGCCGAGGATGAGCGCGATGTTGGCGATGTTGGAGCCCACGACGTTGCCCACCGCGATACCGGGGCTGCCTGCGATAGCGGATTGGAGGGATACGAGCAGCTCAGGAGCTGACGTACAAAACGCGACCACCGTGAGACCGACGAGCAGGGGTGAGATGCCCATCCGTCGTGACACCGTGACCGCCCCACGCACGAGGAACTCGCCCCCTGCGAACAGGGCGATGAAGCCGGCGGCTGTAAGTACATAAGGCATCCATGCATAGTGCCACAGGTCGGCTCGCTCAGGACGAGTTGCGCGAGATGCCGGGCGCACGAGCCCCCGCCGCGTCAGGTACACTCGGGCGCTGGTTCCTTCTCGTCCAAGGAGTGTCAAGCTGGACCCGTCGCTCTCCGCGTTCCTGGCCGGAGCCGGCCTCGGCGCGAGCCTCATCATCGCTATCGGCGCTCAGAATGCGTTCGTGTTGCGCAACGGCATCGTCAGGTCTCACGTCCTGGCGATCGTAGCGACGTGCGTGCTGTGTGACTGGCTGCTCATCCTGGCAGGAACGCTCGGTTTCGGCGTGGTGGTGGAGGCCTTTCCGCAGTTCACGGCCGTCGCCACGTGGGGCGGGGTCGCGTTTCTCGCGGTCTACGGCGCCCTGTCCTTTCGCAGGGCGCTCGTGACTGAGACGCTTCAGGGGGACGGTGCCGGGCCCGCATCGCTGCCCAGCACGTACGCGGCCATCGCGGCCACGCTCGCGGTCAGTCTGCTCAATCCGCACGTCTATCTCGACACGGTCGTGCTGCTGGGCGGAGTGGCCGCCAGCCAGCCGGTTCCGGAGCGCTGGTGGTTTCTCGCGGGTGCTTTTGCGGCGTCGCTCGCGTGGTTCGCGGCGCTCGGTTTCGGGGCGCGGTTGCTGGCCCCGGTCTTTCGTCGGCCCGGTACGTGGCGCGTGCTCGACATCGGCATCGGCGTCGTGATGTGGGCAATCGCCGTGGGGCTCGTGCTCTCGCTCTAGAACGTGACCTCGTAGACGAGCTCGTCGCTGGCATCGCGCCCCGCCTGCCACGCGCGTTCGATGACTCGCGGCGAACTCGACCCGAAGTGCACGAGCGCCCGCTCCATCCAGCCGCATTGCCACGGAGCGACGAAGGAGCTCTCTCCCAGACCGTGGATTCGGATGATGCCGCCGGTTCCGTCGGCGTGCGCCTCGGTCTCGGAGTCGACCTCTGTGTACACCGAGGTGATGATCGAACCCGCACGGCTGAAGGCCGCTTTCGGCGAGGCCAGGCGGGCGAAGATGCTGAAGACGCCGTGGAGCATGGTGTCGGCCTGCGAGGAGCCCCCACGCCGCAGCTCGCGCTCGGCGAGCATCCGGTTTCCTTCGAACTGCTCGGCCACGAACGCGGCAAGAACGCGACCGTCCACCGCCACCGGGTACGCCAGAGTGCGGCTCGACGCTTTCACGAGGTCCTGGTCCTCATAGCTCAGGCGCAGGAGCATCCGCTTCCAGACCTCCTCGCCGTAGGTCGCGCGCAGGTAGTCGTACGCAGCGGTGACCACGGAGCCCTTGACGGTCGCTGGCATTGGTTCCCCCTCGAAAGAAGTGCCGACTGAGTTAGTATCGGGATTCAGTCGCGTGCAGTTTACCGCCCGTCTCCTCGGAGGTCCCGTGTTCATCTTGGAAGAGCCCTACGTCTCAGAACTCCTCGCATCCACCGTCGCCGAGTCGGGTGTGCCGGTCCTCGATACCCGCATGGCGCGCCTCGCGCTCGCCGGTCGTGGTGTGGCGCTGTCCGATGACGCCGCCTTCGCAGCGGCGGCCGCGCGCCCCGGGGCCCGAATCTACGCGAACTCCGAGAACGCCATCGGTTGGATCGCGGAGCACCTTGGCGGAACCGATCTGCCGCGGCGCATCCGGCTGTTCAAGGACAAGGTCGCCTTCCGTGAGCTCGTGGCCGACATGTACCCGGAGTACCGCTTCACGGGGGTGCCCTTCGCCGAGCTGCGTTCGTTCGACCCGTCGGTGGTGCGCGCGCCGTTCGTCATCAAGCCCGCAGTCGGCTTCTTCAGCGTCGGCGTGCACGTGGTCGGGTCGTACGATGAGTGGCCGGGGGTGCTCACGCGCGTCGAACGGGAGGTCGCTGCACAGCGCCAGATGTACCCGGAGCAGGTGCTCGACCTTGACCGCTTCGTGATCGAAGAGGTCATAGACGGCGAGGAGTTCGCGGTTGACGCGTACTTCGATAGCGCGGGCAAGCCCGTGCTTGTCAACGTGCTCGCGCACCGTTTCGCCTCCGCTGATGACGTGAGCGACCGCGTCTACTACACCAGCGTGGAGGTGATCGAGCGGCTCGGGGCACCAGCGATGGAGTTCCTGACCGAGGTGGGCAAGCGGGCCGACCTGCGTGACTTCCCCGTGCATGCGGAGCTGCGCATCGACGCCGCCGGCAGTGTCGCCCCCATCGAGATCAATCCTATGCGGTTCGGCGGGTGGTGCGCGACCGATCTGGCGCACTTCGCCTACGGGGTGAACCCGTACCGCTGCTATCTGGAGGGGACGTGCCCGGACTGGGATGCGATCGCTCGCGAGCGCGGCGGGCGAGTCACCGCGATGATCGTGGCAGACCTGCCGGCGTCTGTGGACCGTGCGCGCATCGCCGCGGTGGATCTGGAGGGGTTCACCTCGAGGTTCTCGCACGTCTTGGAGGTGCGCCCCACAGACGTTCGACGCTACGGCGTCTTCGCGTTCACCTTCGTGGACGTGCGCACGGGAGACACCTCGGAGCTCGACGAAGTGCTCGGCGAGGATCTGTCTCGCTACGTCACGATGGAGTGAGGCTCAGGCTGAAGTGCCGTGCCCCGTGCGGCCTCACGATCCGACGGCAGCAACCGGGAAGCGGACCTCGGTGAGGTACTCCTCGGGTGGCGTGTCCTGCGGGTCGGAGAGGTAGGATTCCGATGGCGCACCGCTCGGCGCGTATCGGTTGGCGACGATCCAGCGCCCAAGTTCCTCGTAGGTCGGCGCTATGCCCTCGTAGGGGCCGCGGTACACCGTGGACGCCACCAGCTGTGATTCAAGCCGCCTCACGCCGCAGCCATCCTCGTCGGGCTGCACTTCGGCCACCTCGCCCGCGATCGGCGCCTGCAGCTCCCACAGCGCTTCAGCCTCCGGGCCCTCATCCGGCGCGGTGTAGTACACCGCCGTTGGCATCCCGGTCGGCTGCATTCCATGCTGTGCTACCCAGCCGTAGAGCCGACCCATCGCCTCGGGCATCTGCGCGTATGCACCCCTCATAGGCAGGTAGGCCACAGTCACGGCCTCGGTGGTCTTGATCTCGACATCGATCATGCTCAACACCCCCCTGAAAGGGTGTTTACCCAGGCGGGTCGGTGAGCACCGCCACGTCGCCGGAGCGGACTCCCTCGCGATACAGGTCGGCGGCAGTTCGCTCGAAGCCCAGCACGCCCACGCGCCCGTCAACGCGCGACTCGATGCGCGCCAGGAGCGCTTTGTCAGTCAGAGCCGCATCGCTGGCGAGCACGATGATCTCGCGGTGCACGCCCGCCGCAGCGCCGCCGGACAGCCCGACCGGGAACGTCCAGACACGGCGAAACGTGTTGGACAGCGTGCGGTGCAGCGCGCGGAAGGGCTTGCTCCGGTCCCCCACGACCGACCCGTGCATGTTGTACGCGAGCACGCCGCCCTCGGCGAGCCGTGCGTGGGCGAGCCGGACGAACTGCTCGGTGCGCAGCGGGAGCGGCACCGTGTCGTCGTCGAATGCGTCCACGATCACGATGTCGTAGGTCTCACTCGTGTCCTCGACAAACGCCCGCCCGTCGCCGATGTGGACCCGGATGCGTTCATCGGTCGGAAGCGCGAACTGCGTGCGAGCCAGGTCGGCCACGCGCGGCTCGAGCTCTACCGAGTCGATGGAGAGCGCGCGGTGATCGCGCCACAGCTGCTTGACCACGGTTCCGCCGCCCAGACCGATGACCAGCGCACGGCGCGGCTCGGGCACGATGGCTACGGTGATGTGGAGGTAGGCCGGGTAGTCGAAGTCCGTTTCGAACGGCGAGTCGAGGTACATCGACGACTGTTCGATGCGGCCGATCCGCAGGGTGCGGATGGCACCTCGTTCGATCACGTGTATGTCAGACGGCTCGCTCATAGTGGACGTTGAGTATACGGCGCGCTCGCCGGATGCCCGCTTAGGGTATCTGTTGAGCAGCGCTCATCGTCGCATCGCCACCGACTCGGGGAGTCCGCCATGACCGAACCGCTCGAAGGAATGCTCATCGCCAAGGACGCCGCGGATGTGCGGCTCCTGCCCGCCATGGCCAACCGGCACGGGCTCGTAGCCGGTGCCACGGGTACCGGCAAGACGGTCACGCTGCAGGTCCTTGCTGAGGCGTTCAGCCGCATCGGTGTCCCCGTGTTCGCGGCCGACATCAAGGGGGATCTGTCGGGGATATCGCAGCCGGGCGGCGACAACCCCAAGGTCGCCGAGCGCATCGAGCAGCTCAGCCTGGGCGACTGGGGCTTCGACGGCACGCCGGTCATGTTCTGGGACGTGTTCGGCGAGCAGGGCCATCCGGTGCGAACGACCGTCACTGAGGTCGGGCCGCTGCTGCTGGGCCGGATGCTCAACCTCAACGACATCCAGTCGGCGGTGCTGACCGTCGCGTTTCGCGTGGCCGACGACAACGGACTGCTTCTGCTTGACATCAAGGACCTGCGCGCGATGCTCAAGTACGTCGCGGACAACGCGAGCGAGATCGGAACGACGTACGGCAACGTCTCGGCTGCCAGCATCGGGGCGATTCAGCGCGCATTGCTCGCCCTCGAAGAGGAGGGTGGCGATGACTTCTTCGGCGAGCCGGCACTCGACCTGTTCGACTTCATGCAGGTTGACTCGGCCGGTCGAGGGTACGTGAACGTCTTGGCCGCGGACCGACTCATGCAGTCGCCGCGGGCGTACTCGACGATGCTGCTGTGGCTGCTCTCCGAACTGTTCGAGCGGCTGCCGGAAGCAGGCGACCTGGCCAAGCCGAAGCTGGTGTTCTTCTTCGACGAAGCGCACCTGCTGTTCACCGACACCCCTCCGGCGCTGCTCACCAAGATCGAGCAGGTCGTACGCCTCATCCGCAGCAAGGGCGTGGGCGTGTACTTCGTCACGCAGAACCCGGTCGATATTCCCGACACGGTACTCGGCCAGCTTGGCAACAAGATCCAGCACGCGCTCCGGGCATTCACCCCGCGTGAGCAGAAGGCGGTCGAGGCGATGGCGGAGACGTTCCGCCCCAACCCGGAGGTGGACGTCGAGACGGCCGTCACCGATCTCAAGGTGGGCGAGGCGCTCATCAGCGTGCTGTCGGCCGACGGCAACCCCGAGCCGGTGCGCCGCGCGCTTGTGGTGCCGCCTCATGGGCGCATAGGTGCGATAACGCCGGAGCAGCGCGCTGCGATTCGCGCCGCTTCGCTCGTCGCAGGGCACTACGAGGCCGAGATCGACCGCGAGAGCGCGCACGAGGTGCTGTTCGCGCGAGCGCAGGCGGCAGCTGCAGCCGCCGATCAGGCGAAGGTCAACGCCATGGCGGCGGCCGCGGCGGAGAAGACCACGGCCCCGACCGCGGGCGGGCAGGCGGGACCAGCGCCCGCGGAGCAGGGCAACCCGCTCGCAGACGCGCTGTTCGGCTCGACCGGACCGCGCGGGGGTCGGCGCGAAGGGCTGCTGGAGACGATGGGAAAGAGCGCCGTACGTGCCGTGGGCAGCCAGGTCGGCCGACAGATCGTGCGGGGCGTACTGGGCACCATCACGGGCGGGAAACGTTAGTGCGGTTGACCCACCTGACCGAGTTTCGGCCCTCGCTGCACGGCTTCGCGTTCTCGAACCTGTGGGATGACGGCACCTGGAAGGTCACGCTGCCGGGCGGACGGGTGTTCCGCGTTGTACTGCGAGGACGCTGCGGCGGCATGGCGTTTGCCGCCCTCGACCTCTTCCACACCCCCGGCACACCTGCGGCACAGCTCACTGATTCGAAGCTGCCTCCGAAGGGCTCGCCGCTCGAGCGCTACATCGGGCAGCGGCAGCTTGGCAGCCTCATCGGCGGGGGCTCCTCCAACCTTGTGCGCTTCGCAGCGTGGACGTTCATGCCAGCGGGCGGCAAGGGAGGCGTGGGCCGACGCACGCGTCGCGAGGCCGGACGGGTGCTCGCCGCGATGGCGGCCGGACTGCCGGTGCCGCTGGGCCTGATCGCAGCCGACCGGCTCAGTGGCCTGGGTACGAATCACCAGGTCGTTGCCTGGGGGATCGACAACGACGACGCACAGGTTCGCATTCGCATCTACGACCCCAACCATCCGTTGCGAGACGACGTGGTGCTGCAGTTCGACTGGGCGGGGGAGGGCGCCGTCATCGAGACGGTCGGCGGACTCGAGCGTGCCCGCTGGCGCGGCGTGTTCGTGGAGCGCTATCGACATCGGTAGGTGCGGAAGTGGCACGGGGGTCCGGTGACGTGTAGCGTAGGTGACGGCGGCCGACGTGGACGCTCAGGGAAGGTCGTGGGAGAGATGAACCAGAAGTTCGCGATCGACGGCGTTGAGGCGCAGACCCCGCTCCGCGTCGCTGCCCCCGCGATGATCCTCGCCAAGGCCAAGCCGCTGTTTGAGCTCGAAGCGGCCGCCGCGGGTGGCGCGGACATGGACGCGGTGCACGACATGCGCGTCGCGTCACGGCGGCTGCGCGAGGTGATGCGCCTGCTGGAGCCGCTGTATCCGGGTCCGCAGTTCGCCGCGTGGTTCAAGCGGGTCCGGCGGGTGACGCGCGCCTTGGGGCCGGTTCGCGACTCCGATGTCTTCATCGATGACTTCTCGCGCCTGTCCTCCGATCTTGGGGAAGGCGGACGCCGATGCGTGGCGTTCATGGTCGGCTATCGCATGGGCCAGCGCGAGGGTGAGCTTGCGACCCTCAACCACGAGCTGGCGCGTCTGGATCTGGCGCGCAGCAAGCGCGACTTGAGCCGGCTGGTGCGCTCGGTCGAAGACGGCCCCGACGCCGCACGCCCGCTTGCGGACTTCGCGCACGCCGCCGTAGCGCAGCGTGCTGCCGTGGTGTTCGGCGCGCAGCCCGCAGCCATGCCCGAGGAGAACATGCTCGAGCAGCACGCGCTCAGGATCGACTACAAGCGCCTGCGCTACGCGGTCGAGGCGTTCGCGCCGTGCTATGGCGACGACTTCGACGAGCTGCACGCGACGCTCACGGCTTTTCAGGACACGCTGGGCGAACTGCATGATGTGGACATCTTCCTCGACATGCTGCGCCTGCCGGAGCGCGTCGTGGCGGCGTCAAGGGGCGGGGTCTCGCAATCCGACGTCGCGGAGGTCATCGAGTTGCTGGAGAGGCGGGCACACGCCCACTACCTGCGATTCGTGGCTCTTGTGGAGGCACATCCTGCCGAGCGGCTGTTGCCCGCGTTGCTGTTGCCCCTAGTCAAGGCGCCGGAGCCGATCATCGCGGAGGCACATGTCGTGGAGCCCGTGATCGAGGCGCCCACGAAGGCCGTCCTTGTCTCGCCGGATGACGACGGGGCGGTGCCTGGCGACGAGACGCCGATCGTCGGACCCGTTGTCGTGGGCGCCGAGCCGTGGGCCCGCACCGATGTGGCCGACGAACCAGGGACGAGGGGCGGGCTTGCTCAGTGAGGCTCCTGCAGGCCATAGACATCGGGACGAACTCGGTTCGCTCGATCATCGTCGAAGTCCCCGTGGGGGGTAGTCACCGCGTAGTGGACGACGAGAAGGCGATGACGCGACTCGGTCAGGGTCTCGAGGCCTCGGGCATGCTCGACGCCGAGGCGGTGGAGCGCACGATCGTGGCGCTGCGCGCGATGATGGACATCGGTCGCGCACGGGGCGTTGACGAGGTGCGAGCGGTAGCCACCGAGGCTCTGCGACGCGCTTCCAACGGCGAGGAGGTCGTTCGGCGCATGGCCGAGGAGGCAGGCGTCGAAGTCGAGATCATCTCGCCGCAGGACGAGGGCCGGCTGGTGTGGCTGAGCGCGGCGCCCCTGCTTGCCGATGCGCCCTTCTCGGCGGTTGTGGACATCGGCGGCGGTTCGGTCGAGGTAGTCCAGGCCGTGGAGGGCGACCCCGCGGCGATCGCCTCGATGCGCCTGGGTGTGCGGGTGTTGGCCGAGCGCTTCGTCGCCGAAGACCCCATCACGGATGTCGCCTTCAGGCGGTTGAAGCGACACGTGCGCAAGACCCTGAGGGCCAGCGTCGCCCCCATCGCCACCAGTGCCGTTCGACTCGCCGGTTCGGGCGGGACGGTCACCTCGATAGCCGCGCTCATCGCCGGGGCCAGAGGGCGGCGCTACGAATCCGTGCACGGACTCGAGATCGCACGTCCTGAGCTGATGCAGCTGCTCGCACAGTTGAGTCATAGCAGCGCGGCTGACCGAGCGCGCATGCCGGGGATGGTTCAGGACCGCGTCGACATCATCGTGCCTGGCATGATGGTGCTGGCCGAGGTGATGAAGTTGTTCGGGGCGACGAGCGTTCTGGTGAACTCGAAGGGCTTTCGCGACGGCATCGTGATCGACACGCTTGCAAGTGAGGGGGCGATGGACCCAAGGCCCGACCTGATCCGAGCCGTGCGCGACCTTGGTGCCCGCTTCCGCTACGACCGTGCGCACGCCGATCAGGTCTCGAGGCTGGCTCTGTCGCTGTTCGACCAACTGGAGGACCCTCTCGCGCTGGATCGGTCAACCCGGTCACTGCTCGAATCGGCCGCGCTGCTGCACGATGTCGGGTACTACGTGGCCTACGACCGCCACCACAAGCACAGCTACCACCTGATAGCCCACTCCGCCCTGCCCGGACTCACCCAGCGCGAACGTTCGATGGTGGCCGCGATAGCGCGCTATCACACCAAGGCGCTGCCCAAGGCGGGGCACGAGGCATGGATGGCCGTCGAGCTGGCGGATCGGGCTACCGTGCGTGCGCTGGCGTCCCTGCTGCGGATTGCCGATGGCCTGGACCGCGGGCGCGGCGAGCGCATCGAGGGCGTCAACGTCGAGGACGACGGCGCGACAACGCGTTTTCTGGTGCACGGCGAGGGTGATCTGCACGCGGAGTCCTACGGTTTCAACAAGAAGAAGGACCTGTTTGAGGAGACGTTCGGCCGGGTGGCTACCCTCGAGGTTCTGGCCGACTCGGGCGGGCTGTTCTAGCGGGGCCGATTCAGACTGGATCGCATGCCGTACGAATCACGGAAAACGCAGCGTGCGGAGCTGGTGGGCTGTCATAGGTGTACGTGCCGATGACAGAATGATTGAGATCGGCAGTCCGTAGATTCATCGTTAGCCCCAGCTCAGAGGAGCTGCGTATGCAGATCGTCCCGATGAATGCTGAGACGCTGCACAAGGCGAAGGCACTGGTGGACAGTGTGTTCCCGCATCAGGCGCCCACAGAGCGGCTGTTCTTCTGGGCATGGGAACGAAAGGACCAGTTGGCGGTGCGCTTCGGGCTGAGTTTGCTTGGAGTCACCGACATTGGTGATTTCTGGCTTGCGCTTGACGACGAAGGAGCAGTGCTCGGGACCGTCGGCCTGTATCGATACCGCAAGGACTCGGATGAGGCGGTTTGGCTCAGCTGGTATTGCGTTTCGCCTCAGGCAAGGGGACAAGGAGTGGGAGCAAGTCTTCTCGATTTCGCGATCGACAGGGCCAGGGAGTCCGGCGCAAGGTACTTGCGGCTCTACACCGGTGATGACGCCATCATGGCCAAGGCGCAAGAGGTGTATGAGAGCCGCGGACTACAGGTGTATGAGACGCGGAATCGGGTGTTCTATCGACTCATCAGGCGTCAGCTTGAGCTCACCTAGAGTCGACGTCTCGGCGGGCCCAACAAAGGTATCGGACGGCCACAAGATAGAATCCACCTGAGTGCGGTTCGGCCGCCGCTCAAACCTGACACGTTAGGCGGAATCATGCGCATACGTGAGGCAACCATCTCTGATGGAGATGTGATACGCGAAATCCACTTGTCGGCGTTCGGCGCTGACGAGCGGGAGATCGTCGCGAAGCTAGCCGTGGATCTGCTCTCGGAAGACACTTCGCCGCCGACGATCGCCTTGGTCGCTGAGGTGGATGACGATGTCATTGGACATATAGGCCTGAGTCCGGTGACCACCGATGCTGCGGACGGCTATGGAATCTACATCCTCGCGCCCTTGGCCGTAAGCCCCGAGCATCAGAGGCGCGGCGCGGGGTCAAGGCTCGTCGAAGACGGCAAGCGGCGCCTCGCGGAGATGGGCGTGGACCTCTTGCTTGTCTACGGGGACCCTGCGTACTACGGCAGGCTCGGATTCTCCGTGGGTGCAGCGGAGGGGTGCATTCCCCCTTATGACATCGAGTACAGCTTCGGATGGCAAGGCGTGCTTCTGAGTGAGAGAGGGATTCCGGAATCGCCGCTGCAGCTCGACTGCGTCGCCTCGCTTCGTGACCCAGAACTGTGGTAGAGATGCACCCAGCAAGCGAGTCAACTTGACGCGACAACTCGTCGGCTATCCTGAGAGCGCGCGGCGCGCAGGTTAAGCGCAGCAACGATAGGACGAACTGAAACGCGCGGCAGAGGAGAGCAGATGCCGATAGTAGGCTTGGACAGTGTGGTTGCGGTGGTGCCGGTGACGAACCAGGTCGCGGCCGTCACTTGGTACGAAGCACTCCTGGGGCGTGACGCAGATGTGGTGCCGACGGAAGACGTTGCCGAGTGGGAACTGGCCCCAGGAGCTTGGCTTCAAGTGACCACCGAGCCGGAGCGGGCGGGCAGCACGACGGTAGTGCTTGTTGTGAGCGACATTGAAGCGCAGCGTGCGGCCTGCTCAGAAGCCAACGTGGTACTTGGTGCACTGACTGAGTACCCGGGTATCGTCAAGACGGTCGATGCGGTCGACCCGGATGGGAACAAGGTCACCTTCGTACAGGATATCTCCGGCTAGTCTTGCGGATCGGGCGGACGTCAACGACGGGTCGTCCTAACAATCGCTTCAGTCCCACTCACAGAAGCGTCTCCGCGCTTCGCGCTGTAAGCTGTGGGCTCGCGGGTGAAGCGTAAGACGTAAGGCGGAACACAACCGGGGAGGCTTCATGTCAGTGCCAGTTCTTCCATTCATCAAGGCAGTCGCACCGTATGTGGCGCAAATTGCCGCCGCGGCGGTTCCTGCATTCACCGCGAAGCCCGCAGAAGCTGCCAAGAGCGATCCCGTCATCACTAAGCAGATCGAGGAACTGCAGGCAGCAGCCACCCACAACGCAGAGTCCCTTCAAGTTCTGGCCGACAAGCTCCAGCTAGTCATAGAAGGCATCGAGGCGGCGGCGCAAGACGCGAAGAAGCAAGTCGCTACCTACAAGATGATGCTCCTTGGCGCACTTGGTCTCTCGGGACTGGCTATGTTGCTGAGCATCTTCTTGCTCGCCAAGTGATACCTGACGATTCATTCAAGCCGGTTCCGCTTCGCAGCCGGCTAGATTCGGGTTCGAGGAGTCCAAGCGGGACCCCTCGTTGGACTGGGCGAACTAGCCCGGGGTCCTTGCCGACCGATGAGTGCGACGGCGTGTCGAACCAAGAGCGAGCGCACGGCGTCAGGTAGACTGCAGAAGTGAGGCGCTCGTCCGCCGCCCGTTTCTCACACGTTGTGCATACGTTGGCAGTTCCGGGGTGGCGGTCGTGAGCGGGTGCAGCCCGTGCCAGCGCCGGGGGGAGCAACCGTGTTCCAGAGCGTCTTCTACGAACTCGCTGCGATTCTGGCGCTTGCCGCTGTGGCCGGCATCATCGCGCTGAGGCTCAGGCAGCCTCTCATCATCGCCTTCATCATCGTCGGGGTGGTTGTTGGGCCCGCCGGTGTGCAATGGGTCAGCGCGAGCGACCAGATCGAGACGCTTGCCCAGATCGGCATCGCGATCTTGCTGTTCGTCGTGGGACTCAAGCTCGACGTGGGGCTGATCAGGTCGGTGGGACCGGTGGCGCTCAGCACCGGCATAGGGCAGATCCTGTTCACGTCGATCATCGGGTTCGGGCTGGCGCTGGCGCTCGGGTTCGACACGCTCACGTCCGCCTACGTCGCCGTCGCTCTGACCTTCTCGAGCACGATCATCATCGTCAAGCTGCTGTCCGACAAGCGTGAGATCGACTCCTTGCACGGGCGTATCGCCGTCGGGTTCCTGATAGTGCAGGATATCTGCGTGATCCTCGCGATGATTCTTCTGCCGGCGTTCGCCGGCGGCGGCGAGGGCCCGCTGTTCGCACAGGTCGCCCGCCTCCTCGCCATAGGGACTGTATTCGTGGGCGGAACCTTCGTGATGATGCGCTGGGTGATGCCCGCACTTCTCGACCGCCTAGCCCGATCCCAAGAGCTGCTCGTGCTCTTCGCGATTGCCTGGGCCGTGCTGCTTGCTGCCGTGGGCGACGCCCTGGGCTTCAGCAAGGAGGTGGGTGCCTTTCTCGGCGGCGTATCGATCGCTTCGACACAGTACCGGGACGCCATCGCCTCGCGCCTGACGAGCCTACGCGACTTCCTGCTGCTGTTCTTCTTCATCGAGCTGGGGTCTCGCCTCGACATGACGAGCATCGCCGATCAGATCCTGCCGGCCGCCGTCCTGTCGGTGTTCGTGCTCGTGGGCAACCCTCTCATCGTGATAGTGATCATGGGGTACATGGGCTATCGGCGCCGCACGGGACTTCTTGCAGGCCTCACAGTGGCCCAGATATCCGAGTTCTCGTTGATCCTCATGACGCTGGGCGTGACCTTGGGGCACGTGGGAGCAGATGCTCTTGGGCTGGTGACGCTGGTGGGCATCGTCACCATAGGCCTGTCCACCTACCTGATCATCTACTCGTCCCAGCTGTACGGTCTCTTGCAGAAGCCCCTGCGCATCTTCGAGCGCAGCGTGCCGTATCGCGAGCTGACCGACCGCGACGAGAGTCCGGTGCGCGTGGATGTCATCGTCATGGGGCTGGGGCGCTACGGTGGCCGTATCGCCAGACGCCTCACGCAGCGAGGACTTGGTGTGCTCGGAGTCGATTTCGACCCGGAAGCACTTCAGGAATCGCGGCAGTCGGGCCTAGTGACTCAGTACGGGGACGTCGCCGACCCGGAGTTCGCGCTGGCGCTGCCCCTCTCCTCCGCCCGCATGGTCGTCAGCACCCTCCCCCAGCTCGACGTGAACGAAGCGGTCGCGCACGGTCTTGAGGTCGCGGGATTCGACGGCTCTTTCATCGCGACCGCACACGACGACGAGGATGCCGCACGGCTCAGACTGCGCGACGGGGTGGTGGACACGCTGATGCCGTTCTCGGACGCTGCCGACCAAGCTGCCGACATCATCGAGGCGGCGCTCGATGTCAGACCGACGCCCACAAGCGCATCGTAGACAAACCGGCCGTGTGAGGTGCTCTCGACAGGGAACGGGGCGTGGTCGGTTTGCAGGTCATGAGCAATGCGTTAGGAGCAGTCGGGGGAAACGCCTAGGGGTCGGGGGGAGTCGAGATGGAGATTTCGCCGCGTGTCGTGCAGTTCGACGATTTGTCCGAGGTGATCGCGGACGCAGAGGCGTTGCAGCGCTCTGGCTACAGCTCGCTGGGGGAGTGGAGTCTCGGCCAAACCTGCACACACTTGTCATCCGTGATGCGCGCCTTCATCGAGGGCTTCCCGGAGCCGCCGTCTTCCGCGCGCTTTCCCCTTTGGCTGACCCGCAACACGCTCGCGCGATTCGGTGGCGGGAGAGAGATGCTGATCCGCACGGTTACCGGCAGCATCGAAACCTTCCCCGAGATGGTGCCTTCGAGCGATGTCGTAGATGCCGATGGACTGGATGCGCTCAGGGACTGGGTGGCTCGCACCAAGGGCCACGACGGTGCCTTCAGTTCCTCGCCGAGTGTCGGGGTGCTGGGCGCCCAGGAGTTGGATGCCCTGCATCGGTTGCACTGTGCGCACCACCTCGGCTTCTTGATGCCGACGGCCCGTAAGGCCGACACGGCTGGACGCGCCTGACAAGCGCTCCGCGGACGGCACGCCCCCCAAGGCAGGTTCGGGCGGCAAGCGCTCGCAGGCGTGCCGTCGGTGATGGGCAATCACGTTGGGCGGACCCAGCGGGGTCGCGCGCCGCAGATCCTAGCGGGCTAAACGCTCCGCGATCCTCGAACGCCAAGCCGCAAGACGCTGTGCGGGTACGCCCACGCGGTAGCCGGCGATGACGGCTGCGTTCGTCAGGGTCGTTTCCAGCAGGCCGTGCCGGTGCCAGGCGCGAGCCGAGCTTCGGGCTGACAAGGGGGCGGTCTCGAGGCGCCCGAGCAGCCGACACCGTCGCGCGAACTCGTGATCCTCCATCACGGGCAGCACCGGGAAGCCGCCTAGGTCCGCGAAGTCGCGTGCCCGCACGAACAGTGCCTGGTCGCCGTAGGGCAGCCTGAAGACGCGGTGCCGCAGCACGCCGCCGGCGGTGATGAGCCGATCGACGGCGCTGTCGGGGTCGCCCGCGGCGAACCGGAAGGCACCCAGCGCGGTGTCCGCATGCGCCATCACGCTGCGGACCGAGTCGAGGGAATCAGCCGGAATCGACGTGTCGGCGTGCAAGAAGAGCAAGATGTCCCCGGTCGTTTCTGTGGCACCGGCGTTCATCTGCACCGCGCGTCCGCGTGCCGAGCGCACGATGCGAGCGTTGGCAGCCAGCGCGATCTCCGCGGTCCGATCGGTGCTGCCCCCGTCGGCGACGATGACCTCGTGTGCGCCCGCGGCCCACGAGCAGGCGACCGCTGCGGCGATCCCGTCCTCCTCGTTCAGAGCGGGGATGACCACGCTCAGCCGAGGATCGCGGCGGGTGCGCTCCTCATCGTCGAGGATAGCCGTCCAGATCGCGATGTCCTCGGGTCTGTCGATATCGGCGAGCGGGTCGAGCAGGTGCGCGGACAGGCCCGCAGAACGCGCAGCGGCCAGACTCGCTTCGAGGACGCCCGAGGTTCCCCAGGGGATCTGCGGGCCGAGAAGCGCAGGAACGGATCGAGTCGCCGAGCGCTGCGCGAGCGCCACGAGGTAGTACCCGCCGTCCATCGCGGGACCGAGCACGACATCGTGCTGCGCCAGCGCGTCGAGTGCCGCTCGGACATGTACTCCGCCAACGCCGGGAGCGTCGGAGCCCACCAAGACCGCCGCCCCGGCTCCGGCATCGAATGCGCCGCGCGCAGCGGTCGCCAGGCGGGTGCCCAAGTCGCCCTCGCGCTGATCGCGCACGCGCACGCCTCGCTCGAGCCAGCGTCTGACCTTGCCTGCCGAACCACCCGTCGCCCGCACCACGAGCTCGATGCCGCTGCCAAGCGCCGCTGCATGCATGCGGCGGACGCAGTGGCGCGCGAGCTCAGTGTGCAGCGCCGCGGCTCCCTCGTCGCCGAGTGCACCGATGAGGCGCGTCTTGACGTGCCCGGGTCGCGGGAAGCGCGTCATGACGATCAGGCGAGAGTTCAGTTGGTGGCCCGACCGGGTCACAGCAGGCTGCCCTGTCAACCGGAGCCCGCGGAAGCGGTGCAGGCGAAGCAGTGTTCGGCGAAGTGAACCGGACGGCGCGCGAGGAGCGAGCCGTCGAACTGCGCGACGTGCATCGGCAACCCGGGGGTCAGCGCGACGCCGCGCCCGAGGTTGAAGTCGCAGTCCCACAACGTGCCGTCCCACGCGATCACGAGACAGGTGCGGCACGCCAACAGAGGGAGCGTCTGCGGGTTGAACGCGTCGCGCAGCTCCTGCGCATACGACCCCAGCCTACCGCTGCGGTCCAGGAGCTCCCGGAAGCGTCCGACGGGCGTATTGGTGATCACCAGCACATCGTCGAACGGGATTCCCAGGCGACCCGTGAGTTCGTCGCGGAATCGGTCCTCCACCGCAAGCGGTGGTTCTGGCAGGGTGTCGGACGGTGGATTGACGGCGATGTCGAGCCGCAAACGAGGATCGCGTCCATAGCCCGCCTCAGAGAGCTGGCGAAGGGCCACGAGGCTGCGGTCGAACACGTCTCCTCGTAGGGGAGCGGTCTCATGCGGAGTCGTTCCCGCAACCGATGCGAGCACCGCCACTTCTCGATGTGCGAGCAGCTCCACGAGCCCTTCAGCCTCAGGCGAAAGCAGGGCCGTCAGGTTCGTGCGGAGGCGGACAGGGTGCCCGGCGTCCCGGAGCAGATGAAGCAGGTAGCGGATGTCGGGGTTGAGTTCGGGAGCTCCCCCCGTGATGTCGACGAGAAGCGGACGCACCTCGTCGGCCACGGCTGCCGACGCATCCATGATGTCGCGCGGCATGGCTTCCGTGCGCTGGGGCGAACTCGACTGGTGGCAGTGCGCGCAGGACTGGTCACAGCGCAGCCCGACGTTGAGCATGAGCGTGTCGATCCGGTCGGCGTTCAGCGCCGAGGAATCCGCATCCTGAACGGTACGAACGAACGCGCTCAAATCAGCCCCTCTTTCGCACAGGCACGTGGCCGCCAGGGAGTTGCTTGCCCGCCGTGGTCGCACCAGTTTACCTTCAGAGGTAAGACGATAGACGCTAGACTGATGAAGCGTGCCGGACCGTCGTTCAGTGGCGGAGAGTGAGGGGGGCTCGCCATGTCGATAGTGCTCGCCATCGCCGCGGTCTTGGCGATCATCTACGTCGTCCCGTTCGTCGTCTACGCGGGTGCCAGCGCACTCGGCTTGGCCGAGATCCCGGCTGAGGTTTCGCCGCAGCGATTCCTTCTTGGCGTGCTGATCACCAAGCTCGGCACGGCAGTGGCCTTCGTCCTCATCCTCCATCTGGGCTCGCCCGCGTTCAGTGTCGGATGGCTGACCTATTCGCTGATATGGTTCGGCATGTTCGCCGCGAGCGAGATCGGAGATGCCGTGTCGACTCGATCGAGCTGGTCGGAAGCCATGCTCGGGGTGCTTTCGGAAGTGATCTACGCGCCGGCGGCGGCCCTTGCAGCGTTCGCGATTCTCGGCATCGGCTAGCGAGGTCGCGGTGGCTGGTTGGTGTTGGAGGACGGAAGGCAGATGCTGAGTGCGTTCGATGGCGGCCCCTGATCGACGTAGTGCGCCAGAAGAGCACCTCGGTCAGCTAGACTCGAGCAGAAGAGTTCGCCGGCAACGTTCTGGAGGGCTGGTCGCCGTGAGCCGACACAGCATAAGCTCGATTCAACACCGGGTGATCTTGGACTCGCACGGGGGACCAACGACTGAGTTCATGGTGGAACTCGGCTGTGGCTCACTGGGCACGGGCTCGTCGTCGCAGGGAGAGACGATCAGCATCTACGAGGACCACGGTCCGGCGGTGGACCCGAATCGGGTGGTGGAAGCGGTTGTCCGCGACGGTATCCTCGGTGGCGAGATGGACCAGGCCGGCTTCGACCGATACCTGGACAGCAGGATGGGCGATTTCGGAAGGAACACCTGCTTCGCCCTCTCGCTCGCGTTTTCTGATGCGAGCGCCATCTCGGCGGGCACCGAGCGCCGCGATGGGCTCAAGCCCCCCCGAATCTGCTTCAACGTGCTCAACGGCGGGCTGCATGCCTACACCAACCCCGTGCTGAGCGACTTTGCCGAGTTCCTGGTGGTCCCGACCCACGACGACCTGCTCCGCTCGCTCAGCGAGCACGGGCGTATCCAGGACGCGATCGCGGCCCGGCTTCTGACGAGCAGCCAGGTGGTCGTCAACGACCACAAGGTCAATGCGTTCGCCAAGAGAGACAACAAGGCGCCGTTCCGGTTCTTGGTCGAGGTTCTTGAGGAGCTGGGGCTCAGAAGCGAGTACGACGTGATGGTCGATGCTTCGGCGGGAGATCTGTGGGCTTCGGATCGTTACCACTTCCCGGTCACCGATGGATCCTCGCGCACCTCGGAGGAGATGTGCGCCTACTGGCTTGACCTCGTGGAGGAGTTCTCCATCGGCGTGCTTGAGGACCCGTTCCACGAGCAGGACTTCGCCGCTTGGACGGCCCTGACCGATCAATGCGGGGATCGCTGCATGGTCGTGGGAGACAACCTGTACTCGTCGGATGCTGACCGGATAGCGGCCGGAGCACGGGGAGGCCACAGCACGGCTGCGATCGTCAAGCCGAATCAGGCCGGGACGGTGTCGGCCACGGTCGGCGCGATCGAGACGGCCCAAGCCGGAGGGTTGACGGTGATCACGTCACACCGCTCGATCAGCACCGAATCCACCTTCGTATGCGATGTGACGTGCGAGCGAAACGTGCCCTACATCAAGATCGGTCCGCTGTTCTCAGACTACTCGTCCGTGATCAGGCTCAACCACATTCTGAGACTCACGGGGGTCGGGCATGGGTGAGCCGACCATCCTCGTGACCGTCAGGCACGGTGCTACTGACTTCAACCGACAGAAACGCTACGCCGGCTTCTTGGACGTGCCTCTCAACGCTGAGGGCCTAGCGGACGCAGCGCGGGCGTCACAGCAGCTTGGTCTATCGGTCGACGTGGTGGTCAGTTCGACGCTGTGCCGGGCCGTAGAGACCGCGCGCCTGCTTACCGGCGGTGCGCGAGATATCGTCACGAGCGAGCTGTGCAAGGAGCGGGACTTCGGCGCCATGCAGGGTCTGGCGTCGGGCGAGACTGAGGCTCTCAGGCCCGTGATCAAGTACTTCAGGATCGGCGGTGACTTCCACTCCCTGAACCCGCCGGGTGGCGAGACGCTGCCTGCGCTGAGGAAGCGGGCAGCACGCTTCAGGGCGTACGTGATGTCTCAGTTCGCGGGGCGTACGGTGCTGATCGTCTCGCACGAGGTGTTCCTACTTCAGTTCCACGGACTGCTGCGAGGCGAGACGTGGCAGCAGGCGATGAGCCACACCCTTCCCAATCTCACGCTCACCACTATGACGATGCAGGGTCATCGCCTGCTGAGCGAAACAGCGCGACCGCTCGTCGAAGCAGAGTAGGGGTTGAGCAGCCACATCCTGGGAGGTTGGGAGTGTTGAGACTCGAGTGTTCGCAGTGTGTCGTGCGCGACTGGTCACCCAGTGACAAGGACGCGCTCATCAGCGCCGCCGACAACCGCAGCATCTGGCGCAACATGACCGACATGTTCCCGCACCCCTATGGCGAGCCTGAGGCTGATGCGTGGTTCGCCCTGCTCGCCGGCATGCGTGAACCCACCCACTGGGCGATCGAGGTCGGGGGACAGGCGGTGGGTGGTATCGGGCTCGAGCTGGGCGAGGGCGTCTCCGTGCGTACGGCCGGCATCGGGTACTGGCTCGCTGAACCCCTCTGGGGGCGAGGCATCACCACCGCTGCGGTGCACCAGGTGGCTCCCTACGCGATGCAGCGTTTCGACCGGTGCCGTCTTGAGGCCTCGGTCTTCGCCTGGAACCCCGGGTCGATGCGCGTGCTGGAGAAGTGCGGGTTCTCTCGCGAGGGAGTGGCTCGCGCGAGCATCTTCAAGGACGGTGAGATCATCGACAGGGTGGTCTACGCGCTGGTGACGTGCCGAACTGATCCGAGGGACTAGGGCGCTACCGTCCGCTGTAATCGATAGCGAGCGGTTCACAGGGACTGCCGCGCCGGGGGCGATGGCCGCCCCGCCGCGGGCGCGCAACGGCGCGATGCTTCGCCTTGAGGTGTGAACGTGCGCGTGGCTTGGGGACGGAGTGGCTGATCACCGCACCTCCAAAACGGACGGCCTCGCGCTCGTTCGCGCGGAGGGACCCTCTGGGCGGCGTGACGCAGACTGAAGCGCCCACGCCATGAGTCGCGTCACGCTGCTGAGCCTCACGAGGGGCACGCGCACATTGCGTCCGGAGCCCTTGACGCCGATGCGCCAGATGTTGAGCTGGATGTGCCGAAGGTGGCCGAGGCGACCGAAGCGGTGGTGGGCACAGTGTGCGCCGAGCTTGCCCGCGAGCACGCCGATGCTGTCAGAACTCGGGCGGTTCCAGAAGGGAGAGAGAACCACGGCTGCAGCGTCGCTGCGGTGCGGAGTGAACAGCGCCCGGAAGGGCACGGCGAGGAGTTCACCAATCTCGCGTTGAGGGCCGGGGGATGCGAAGGCGGCTGCCCGTCCTTCCCTTCCAAAGTCGTTCGGCTGATTCTCAGCGTGCACATCAGGTTCGGTGGATCACTCGCTCAGAACGTACGTTCACGGGACGACCGAGTCAAGACGCGAGCCGAGAATCGGCGGTTAACTTCTTGCGTAGTGCGGGGGCCGCACGAGCAACCCCGCCGGATCGCGGCTATCGGCCGCCAGCGTAGCCCTCGATGATGGCCCGGATCGTCTTGTCCGCGGTCTCGTCGCGCCACTCGGCAAGGCGAGTGTCAAGTTCCGGAGGCTGGTTACTTGTGTCCGTCTCGGCAGCGCGGGAGCTGAAGAGCGAGAAGCCGGTCACGAACGCGATCATCGATTGCCACAAACCCACCGCGTCGTCTTCGCTCAGCCCCAGCTGAACCAGACCCTGCAACCCGTCCGGGGAGGGGTCGGACTCCACGCGACGCCCGGCATAGATAACCAGGTTCGGGTGTGCCGAAAGGACGCGGCGGTACTCGGCAAAGATCATTACGAAGAGGTCGGTCCAGTCCTCAGGCAACGGGTCGGGCAGCTGCACCTCAGAACGCATCTTCACGAGCATCCCGCTGATGAGGGCGTCCTTGTTCGGGATGTGGTGGTAGAGGGACGCGGCTTCGACACCGACTTCGCCAGCGAGCCGACGCATCGTGAGCGCTTCGAGACCGTCGGCATCGACGATTCTGAGCGCGGTCGCGTAGAGCTCATCGGATGTGAGCGGCACGGTCCGCTTCCGGGGAGCAACCATGTTCGACGCCTCCCTCCCGGCATCGCGATGCGAGCGGGGAATCACCGTACGGCACTTGACCCTAACAGTGTTAGGTGTGATACTGCATCCAGCTAGTCTAACGGCGTTAGGTTAACACAGTCGCCCCAACGCGAGGGTGGCAGCGGAGGAGATTGCTGATGCCCACACAGATGACTCGCAGAGAGTTTGTGACCACCACTGCGGTGCTGGGAGCGGCGGCTGCGGCGGGTGGCCTGACGGGTTGCGCTGCGAGCGTGGAGCAGGACAGCGCGCTGGTGCCTACGCCATCAACGAGTTACGGAGGAGGTCTGTCGGTGAGTAAGCGAGTGTTCGTCGGGTACGCCACAGGGACCGGGTCGACCGTGGGCGTCGCGGAGATGATCGGCGAGACGCTGGGCAAGCGTGGGTTCGACGTCGATGTGAAGCCGATGAAGGATCAGCCATCGCTCGATGGCTACGAGGCGGTCATACTGGGTAGCGCGGTCAACGGGGGGCATTGGCTGCCCGAGGCTGAAGCCTTCGTGGTGGCCAACGGCGACCCTCTGGGCAAGGTGCCTGTCGCGCTTTTCTGCGTCCACGCGATGAACACCGGACCGGAGGCGAAGAAGGTCGCCCGCCGGCAGGCGTACCTCGACAAGGTGCGCGAGACCGTGAAGCCCGTGGCCGAGGGCTACTTCGTCGGCGTCGGTCCGAACGACGCCGAATCGAACTGGTTCACGCGTACGATGTTCCGGACGTTCGGCGGGGATATCGAAGGCGATGGACGCGACTGGAACGCGATCAAGGCGTGGGCTGAGCAGGTGCCGGTGTAGGGAGAGAAGCCGGGCTGAGGGGTCACACTCGTGAGGAGCACGGAGTGAGTAGCACAGAGATCTTCGCCATCGTGTTCGCGCTTGCCACTTTAGTTGTTGTGACCTTTCAGCTGGCGCTGGCGTTCGGCGCTCCCTGGGGTGCTCTTGCGATGGGCGGTGCGTTCCCCGGCAGGTTCCCGCCCGCCATGCGGGTTGCGGCCGCGGTCCAGGCGGTCATTCTCGGGG
Source organism: Coriobacteriia bacterium (assembly GCA_034370385.1). Classification (NCBI taxonomy): domain Bacteria; kingdom Bacillati; phylum Actinomycetota; class Coriobacteriia; species Coriobacteriia bacterium. The sequence continues at coordinate 28,214 of JAXMKZ010000005.1, read as the reverse complement.
TCGCTGCGCTTGCGATCCTCTCGGTTGCCGGGGTCTACGCAGCGCCCTGGGGCGCAACGCCCACGTGGATCGCTTGGACAGTCGCAGCGCTGCTCGGGGTTGGCCTCGTGATGAACCTCATCACCCCGAGCAAAGGCGAGCGGCGAATCTGGGTACCCGTGATCACGGTGATGCTCGTATGCTGCATCGTTGTCGCGGCCTTGAGCTAGTTGCTCGCCCCTGCCAGTGCGCGTTCGAGGCTGCTTGCGTCTGATTCGTTGAGCGACCACTGCGCTGCCAGCTCGGCGATGGGCTCCATATCCTCGAACCCTTGGGCATCGATGAGGAGGGCAGCGGCCCATTCCTGCCAAGGTACGGAGTTCTCCCAGATGCGGTCGAAGTGTTGGCGAAGCACCCGGCTGAAGTGGGGGTTGATGGCTTCGATTCCTCGAACCTCGTGCTCCTCGGCTTCCGCTGAAAGCCCCATCACCGCGCCGCGGTCATCCCACGTGTGGAATCGAAACGTCGACAGGACGACAGAAGAGCTCACGCGCACTTCGACGCCGTTCAGGTGCAGTTGGAACACAGCGCGCAGCAGACTCGGGTCGGTGGCCGTGATGCACCGGTACCGCACGCTGGGCTTGTAGAGGTGTTCAGTCCCGTTGTTGCCGATCGTCTCAAGGTCCGAGTTGGCCGTCCTGCTGATGAAGTCGAGACGACGGCCGGCTTCCAGTAGCGCACTGCGCTTCATGGCCACATAGGACTCTCGGCCCAGCTCCACCCGTGTCGTTTCCATCTCGCGCACGAGGTGGTTTCGTTCCTTACCTTCGCGAACGGCATTCACGAGGATGCTGATTTCGAGGACGATGACCGCCACCAACAGCGTCCATTCCCACGTGTGGATGAACTCGATGATTGCTCCCATGCGCGCTCCAAGCCGTTGATGATCAGCGTGAGCGCCTAGCCTATGCCTTCCCCGACGACGGTTGGTGAAAGGCGTGTATCAACCCCGTAAGGCCCCGCGTACTTCTGGGGAAACACCGTGTTGCAGGTGAATCCCCTAGCCGGGGGCGGGGAGGGTGCCGTGGCGCTAGATCGACTTGTGGCGCCCGCGCACGTGGTCCCATGCGCTGAGCGCTTTCAGTTGCTCGATCCGCGTACGCTGTGAGTCGAGCTCGTCAGCCAACCGGTCGGCCCGAGCGCGTTCGACTTCAAGCGTCTTCTGCTGCTCCTGGGCGATAGCGCGCTCCCATGCCACTTGGGCGAGCAGGTTGGCGCGGTCGGCCTCGAGCCGACTCACTCGGGCGAGCACGGCGTTCGACGGCACGTTGCCGTCCTCGGGCGCCAACTCCGGCAGCCCCGCCGGTTCGGCGGCCGCGGTCTTGACTGCGTGGAGCGCGCGCAGGGTCTCGATATCCGCGTCGGACAGCACGTAGCCGCTTCGCTTGCCGCCTGCGCGGCTCGGTGCGATGGCGCCCTCGGCGATGCGCGCCCGGATCCACTTGGTGGATACGCCGAGTGCCGCCGCGGCCTCTTTGGTGCTCGTTCCCTGTTTCGCCATGCTTCGCCGCCCCCTCTGCGTGACCCAACCGTTTCGATTGTAGCGCAAGCCCGTGCGCGTCTGTGGACCGTTTCGGGCACTGGCAAAAGGGGTGCGACGCAGGCTGCAGGGCTCGCGCGCACGTCGGAGGCGTGCTACACCGTAGTCATGACCACGAAAGGGAAAGAGGCCGCGCCCATGATGAACAGCCACGATGCAGCATCGCCGCCCACGGGCGTGGAGATCGAGCGCAAGTTCCTGCTGTTAAACGTGCCCGAGGAGGTGCTCGCCGCGCCTGGAGTGTCAGTGCGCCAGGGCTATCTGGTGGTGGGCACGCAGGAGGAGGCGCGGATCCGTCAGGCCGATGACGCGTATACCCTGACGGTCAAGTCGGGCGCGGGCATCCGGCGCGGCGAGTACGAGATCGCTCTTTCGCGCGAGCAGTTCGCATCGTTGTGGCCGGCGACCGAGGGCCGCCGCATCGAGAAGCGGCGTCACGCGGTGCCGCTGCCCGGGGACCTGGTTGCGGAAGTCGACCTGTACGATGGACCGCTTGCCGGGCTTGCCGTGGCTGAGGTCGAGTTCGTCTCGCTCGACAGGGCACGCGCGTTCGAGCCTCCGGGGTGGTTCGACGCGGATGTGACCGATGACGGGCGCTACAAGAATGCCGCTCTTGCTCGCGACGGTCGCCCCTCCTGAGGGTGGTCGGGCCCCAGCTCCGCCGAGCCTAGTGCTTTTTGGGGCGCGCGCAACTCGTGCCCCACGCCGCGCCGCGGTACACGTCGCCCGCGTAGAGCTCCTCAAGCATCTGGCGGATGCGCTTGCGGCGCGTGATCTCGCGGCGGGACTCCTGTATCCAGGAGACATAGCCGTTGCGTTGGTTATCGGGCCTGAGGGCGAAGGCATTGAGCAGCGACGCTGCCTCCAGGGCCTGCTGCATGTCCTCGGGCATCGGCAAGTCGGGTCGTTTGGCCACAGGCTCAAATCCTCTCGATGTTCGCTCGTGGCCCCATTGTGACGCTCATGGGCGATGCGCGCTCAGCCTGCGCGGAATCATCCCTAGGCGGCGAACCAGCTGCGGCGCCGGACCGATGAGGTAAGCAGCACTTGGCGGCCCGTGACCATCTCGAGTGCGGCCGCGTGGTTGATCGCGCGCGCTACGTCGCGGGTGGGATCGACGCCGTCGAACTCAAGGTGGAGGACCGTGTCGGTCCACGCCACGTGGACGCCCGAGACCGCACCGCGGGCAGCCAGCACGACCGCTTCGGCGACGCGAAGCACGGCGGCGATCCACATCACACGCGCCTGAGAGGCAGAATCGAGCATCTCCCACATGGCGGGGTCGGGCGCAAGGTCGCACGCGTACCACGCCGCCGCTTCAGCAACGATGCCCCCTTCCGGGTCGTTGTCATCGAGTCCGACATAGAACAGCACCCGCGAGCAAGAGCCCCATACGTCGAACGCGCGAATACAGGGCAGTCCGAATGCGGCGCGCTCAGCGGTCGCGGCGTGGCGCGGGTCGAGACCGTGAAGTGGTGCCAGGTGCTCGAACAGCTCTATGGCCAGTTGGGGGACCGCATGTTCGGGCAGTACGGGTGGCCTGAGTGCGGGGGTGACAGCGGTGGCGGTCAGCATGAGCGCTCTCCTTCGACGAAGGTGCCGATAGACGTTCGGTTCCCACGGCTGCGTCTCATGCTGCAACGTCTTCACGGGCATTCTTCAACGCCACGGCTCCAAGGGGAACCCCTCTTCGGAACAAGAAACAATCCTGATGCCGATTTGATACACCGCGTTAGCGGATTCACCTACCGTTCACGAGCGTGTCACTGATTCCTAACCGCCACCTCATGTCCGTGCAACCACGGCTGCCGTGGATTCGTGTGTACTACGAGTGGGCGCGATGCGCCTCTTTCGACTGCGAGAAAGGGGCTGGCACGTGGCGAGAACGGATCTGCACGTTCACTCCCGGCACTCGGACCGCCCGTCTGAGTGGTTCCTCAAGCGCATCGGCGCCGCCGAGTCCTACACGGAGCCCGAGGTGGTGTACGCCGCCGCCAAGGCCCGGGGGATGGACTTCGTCACCCTCACTGACCACAACAGCATCAACGGGGCGGTCGCGCTGAAACGGGCACACCCTCACGACGTATTCGTGGGGGTCGAGTCGACCGTCTACTTTCCCGAAGACGGCTGCAAGTTCCATCTGCTGATCTGGGGGCTCGACGAGGCGCAGTTCGACCGTGTCCAAGAGCTGCGCGAGGATGCGTATGCGCTGCGGGACTACCTGCGGGCGCAGAGCTTGGCACACTCGGTCGCGCATGCCACCTTCGCGGTGAATGAGCGCCTCACCGTGCACCATCTTGAGAAACTCGTCGTGCTGTTCGACTGCTTCGAGGTGGTCAACGGAGCGCGGACGCAGCGCCAGAACGATCTGTGGTGCCGCGCGCTGAGCAGTCTCACGCCCGAGAGCATGGCTCGCCTCGCGCGTGAGCATCATATCGAGCCGTTCGGCGAGCGTCCGTGGATCAAGGGGTTCACCGGCGGGTCGGACGACCATGCGGGGCTCCTCATCGGCCGCACCTGGACCGAGGCTCCCGCGTCCTCGCCCGAGGAGTTCCTCGCCCGCGTCGGGGCGCGCGAGACCCGGGCCGAGGGTCGACACAACGACTATCGGACGCTCGCCTTCTCCGTCTACAAGATCGCTTGCGACTTCTCGCAGGCGGGGCGCACGCCTGCCGCGCGTTCGCTCATGTCGACCGTTTCCCAGACGCTCTTCGCCGAGGCGCCCGCGAAGGTTCCGGGGCTGTCGCTCAAGGAGCGCGTAGCGGTGATGCGCATGCGCACGACGCCTCTGGGTGCCGCCGTGGCCGACCTCATCGAGGCCCTTCGGAGTCAGCGCGCCTCGTCACTCGACGAGCGCCTCGATCTCGCCTACGACCGCATGGCTCTTGTCGCCGACGAGCTCGTGCTCATGCTTCTGGAGTCGGCGAAGCGGCACATCGAGCAGGGTGATGTGCTTGCCTTGGTCCGAGATGTCTCTGCGGCTCTGCCGGCGGCGTTCGTCGCCGCGCCGTTCCTGACCACGATGAACGCGCTTCATCGAGGACGGGCACTGGCGGACGCGATTCGCGAGCGGTTCGCCGTGGGGCGATTGCAGCGGGACCGTCGCACGCTGTGGTTCTCGGACACGCTCGACGACCTCAACGGTGTCTCGGTGACGCTGCGCCAACTGTCGCATCAAGCGCGGTCGCGCGGCAGGAGCTTGGAGCTCGTGGGTTGCCTGGGCCCGGGTGCCGATGACGCCGGCGTTCTCGCCCTTCCGTGGATGATGGAGACGGGCCTGTCGTTCTACGAGCACCAGAAGGTGCGGGTTCCCTCTGTCCTGGGCGCGTTGCGCCTGATCCAGGAGTACGAACCGGATGAGATCGTCGTGTCGACGCCGGGGCCGGTAGGCCTCACGGGGCTGCTCGCCGCGCGTCTTCTCGACGTGCCCTGCCGCGCGGTGTTCCACACCGACTTCGGCGCCCAACTCGCGCGCATCGGTGGCGATGATGCCCCCGTCGCACTCGTCGACGCGTATGTGACGTGGTTCTACAACCAGTTCGACGAGGTGCTCGCCACGTCGTCGGAGTACGCAAGCCTCCTGCGGGACAGGGGTATTCCGGCGGAGAGGATCGGGCTGTTCCGTCGCGGGGTCGACACGCGACGCTTCGCACCGCGCCCGCACGCGCGCCGGATGGTGCGCCGCTTTCACGGGCTCGGCGACGGGCCGATCTACCTGTACGCGGGCCGGCTCTCGAAGGACAAGGACCTTGACCTCCTCGTTGACGCCCATGCGCTCGTGGCACGCGAAGTGCCCGATGCGACACTCGTGTTGGCCGGTGATGGACCCCACGCCGATCACCTCGCGGACCGCGCTCTGAGTACGCCCGGCGTGGTGCTGACGGGTCGTCTCGACCAGGCCGAACTGGCGAGGCTCTACGCGGCGGTCGACTTCCTTGTCTTCCCTAGCGTCACCGACACCTTCGGCATGGCGGTGCTCGAGGCCCAGGCGAGCGGTCTGCCGGCGCTCGTGAGTGCCTCGGGCGGGCCCAAGCAGGTCATCGTGCCCGGACGCAGCGGCTTCATCGTGGGCGATCAGAGCGCGGTGACCTGGGCCGAGGCGATCGCAAGCCTCGTTCAAGGCGTGCGCGAAGGTAGCGAAACGCACCGTAGCCTGAGCGCGGCCGCGCGCGAGAACGCCCTCCTCTACTCGTGGGATGAGGTGTTCGAGCAGCTGAAGGAGCCGACGGGTCCCGGCGACTGCGCGTCCGGTGGCAACGCTGTCAGCGGCGTTGGCGGAAAGCAGACACCGGAGCTCTCAAGCGTGTAGTGGCGCCCGTGTTGAGTTTCACACGCACTTCACAGACATGTCACCTGAGCTGCGGCAATGCTCGCGCAATCCGTCGAGGAGTGGTAAACCAGTAGTAGCGTATCTGACGACCCCCGACAGGGAAGGGGCGAACATGGCCGACACGAACGACACAAAAGCCATCGCGGAGAGGCTCTCTGCACTCGGCGCAAAACCACTCGCGAAGCCGTCAACCGATGCGAAGGAGCTGAAGGCGGACAAGGGAGAGGAGCCCAGCAAGAAGTCGAAGGGCAAGAAGTCGAAGGGCAAGAAGTCCGACAAGGCGAGCAAGAAGGCCGCGAAGTCGGACAAGAAAGGCAAAGACGCGAAGTCCGATAAGGCTGGCAAGAAGGCGGAGAAGATATCCGCGTCGGTGCCGCTTCCCGAGGCCGGCTACCCCAACCTCGTGCTCTGCGTCGTCGACGCCGTCTTCGTGCAGCGGGGGCGCCTCACGGCCACCGGACCGGTCTGTTCGCTCACCGCATACGGTGCGTCCAAGTCATGGCGCCCCACCGCATACGCGGCGAAGTTCACCACCACAGACCTCGTCGCGGGCTTGAAGGGCGTCACGGACGCGAAGCTTGCGAGCGACGTGTTCGGCAGCGACACCAAGGCGCTCGGTTGCCCCGACCTCACCAGAGCGCGGGTCGTTGTCGACCTGTGCCGCGGACTCGCCGAGGCGGGAGTGCTGACGAAAGCCGATGCGCGCGATCCGGAGAAGCGTGACGCGATCGCAGCGGTAGTGAAGGCCACCCGCGGTATCGCCGCAGCGGGAGAGGCGCGCCTCATGCAGTCGGTGGCGGAGTTCGACGCCGCAGGCGCACCGTGGCTGGCAGACTACTTCTCCGAAGTGCTCGGGCGCCAGGTGGCGGCAGAAGAGACGGACATGCTCCTCGATGCTGCCATCGTGCGGCTGGTGAAGACTACGCCGGGGCTGACCGCCCGGGACGCCGCGTTCGTCATCTGGCGGACCGCTGCGGGCTACTCGCCGACCTTCAGGTGTTTATGACGCAACGGCGTGCGGTGATGAGCACTTCAGGCATGCCCAGGGTGTGGCGCACGCGCACATCGGCGAATCCGGCCTCTTCGACCCAGCGCACGAGGGTCGCCTCGGGGTAGGCCTGGGTGTCATTGATGGCGAAGAAGAGCAGCTCGCTCCCGCCTCCGACTGCGCTCACACCCCCGCGGGATTCCTTGTGCGATGCGTCGAGGATGGCAACGGTGCCGCCCGGTGCGAGCGCGTCGTGGGCTCGCCGTACGACCGCAGCTGCCGTGGCGGTGTCGAAGATGTGAAGCAGGTTGAACAGCAGCACCACGTCGTGGTTCTCGCCCCACTCGGCGTCTGTCAGGTCGCCCGCTGAGAAGTCGATGCGGTCCGTGAGCCCCGCTTCAGCGACGAGACGTCGACCGACCACGGTGGCGGGTTCGAGATCGAGCACCGTTGCGTGCAGACCCGGGTGACGCCGACACATCGCCACCGAGAACGCCCCGTGGCCACCGCCGACGTCGAGGAGACGCCGGCCGCGGCCGACGTCGATCGAGCGGACCACCAAAGGGGCGGTCAGCGCCGCAGCCGCACCCAGGCCCTCAAGGTAGCGTGCCCAGAAAGCGGCGTCGCGTTCAGGACGGTGGAAGTCACGAGACCCGCCCTCTCGCACGCGTGTCTCGAGGTCTCCCAGCTCGTCCCACATCACGTCGAGAAGCCCCATCGGTCGCTTGAGCGAGACGCGGGAGTCTGAGAGCAGCCAGCGGCGCGCACCGCGGCGAAGCCGGTAGGAGCCGTTGCGCCGCTTGAGGTAGCCAAAGCCGGTGAGCGCGTTCGCGAGCGTCTGGACGCCGTGGGGGTCGCATTCGGTAGCCGCCGCCAGTTCGTCCGCAGTGCGCGGGCCGCTCGCGAGGGCGTCGAACAGCCCCACCTCGCTCGCGACGATCAGCGCGCGGCTCGACTCCATGCCCCAGAACGCGACGAGCAGTGGTGACGGCAGCCAGCCGACGGCCGCCAGGGCCCAGATGAGGGGATTCGCACTGGTCACTCCGAGTCGCACGACGCCTCCGGTTGCACCATCGCCCCGATTCCTGAGTCCGATGATAACCCGACGTCGGGCGTACGGCATTCAAACGAGTACTTGACACTCAAATGTGCGTTTGAGTAACCTGCACACCATGGACGTTATCACCCTTGAGGCACTTGCTGATGAACGTCGCCTGGCTATCGTCGAGCTCCTAGCCGACGGCGAGAAATGCCTGTGCGACGTATCAGATGCGCTCGACATCTCAAGCGCTCTTGCCTCGCACCACGTGAAGAAGCTGCGGGCGGCGGGCCTGGTGCTCACGGATCGACGGGGCGCATGGCTGCACTGCCGGCTCGACCCCGACAAGCTCGCGGGGCTGGCGAGCTCGCTCAATGCGCTGGCGAACCGCAGCAGCGAGTCAGTCGCGGGTCCCTGCTGCACTGCGAAGGAGTGGGAAGCCGATGAGTGAGTGTTGCGGACCCTCCCAGCCCTGCTGCGGTGGCACTCCGGCACTGGAGTACGAGTACGGGCCCGAGCCCTATGTCGACGGTACCGTCGACACGTTCGCCGGACCGGTCAAACGAGTCACGACAGAGCTCTCCTCAGAGGATCGACTCGGAGCGCTGCGCGTGCGCCTGGCTATCGCGCGCAACGACTACCGCGTCCGGCCGGCCCTCTACGCCATCGGGGCGCCGGACGACACCTCGCCGGTGCTCGTGACCGGCAACTACAAGCTCACCTTCGACACGTTGCGTGGCGAACTCGGCGGGCGTGATGTGTGGCTCCTTGTCATCGACTCGCGCGGGGTGAACGTGTGGTGCGCCGCGGGCAAGGGCGTCTTCTCGACCGCCGAAGTGGTACGCGGCATCCGTGACGCCAGGCTCGAGCAGACAGTGAGCCATACGCGAGTGGTGCTGCCGCAGCTCGGTGCGACGGGCGTTGCGGCCCACGAGGTCCGCGCCGCCACCGGGTTCTCGGCCGTCTGGGGACCCGTTCGCGCGGGCGACCTGCCCGCCTTCCTCGACGCCGGAATGAAGGCGACCCCGGCGATGCGCCGCGTGCACTTTGAGCTCAAGGACCGCGCACGGCTTGTTGGCGTGGAAGCCTCGGTTCTCTGGAGCCGCAGGTCGGTCATCGCGATAGGCGTGCTCGTTGCCGCCGCCTTCATCCTGCCTCGCCTTACCTCGCTGTCCGGCGAGATCTGGCTGCTCACCATGGCCGTCGGTGTGCTCGCGGTCCTCGCGGGTGCCGTCGTGATGCCGCTGCTTCTGCCGTGGCTTCCCGGTCGCACATTCGCGCTCAAGGGTGCGATCGCAGGCGCCCTGCTGCTGGCGGTGCTGCTCGCTGTCACGGTTGGTGCGCCTCTCGAGCTGTGGGCGTGGGGGCTGCTGTCGGTGGGCACCGCACTCGCCTCGTTCGTCGGCATGAACTTCACGGGGTCCTCGACGTACACCTCGCCGTCGGGCGTCGAGTGGGAGATGCGGCGCGCCATTCCCCTGCAGATCGCGGCGGCGTCCGTCGGGTTCGCGCTGTTCGTGGTGTCCCTCGTGATGGGTCAGGTGGGATGAGATGACCGAGATGCGCTACATCGACGACGTCGTCACGCTCGAGCTCGACGTCTCGCGCTGCAACGGCTGCACCCAGTGCACGCTCGTGTGCCCCCACGGGGTGTTCAGGATGCGAGACAAGCGCGCCGCGGTCGTCGACCGCAACCGCTGCATGGAGTGCGGAGCGTGCTCGCGCAACTGTGCTCAGGGAGCGATCTCACTTGAGCCCGGCGTCGGGTGCGCTGCTGCGATCATCAACGGCTGGCTGACCGGCTCGGAACCGAGCTGCGACTGCTGAGTGCCCCCGCACTCAGGACCCCGGGCCTTCTCGTTTGCTGCCGGGTGCCGCGCACGTAGGCAGGCGCAGGATGTAGACGGTCATCGCGCCGGCGATGACGACTAGGCCCACGTCGGCGGCCAGTAGCGGGACGAAGAAGTACGCGCTGAACAGCACGCTTGCCCACAGCGTCGTCAGCGCGACGAGCTTGGTCCGCGCCTGCAGGCCGCGACCCGCTTGGTAGTCCTCGATGTGACACCCCAGGGTCGGGTGCGTCACGAGCCAGCCGTGGAGTCTCTTCGAGCTGCGCATGAAGCAAGCCGCAGCCAACAGAATGAACGGAGCGGTGGGCAGCACCGGGATGAACATGCCCACGACCCCGAGCCCGAGGGCCAGCCACCCGCAAGCCAGAAGAAGATGTCGAGCGATGTGTCGCATGGACATAAGGTAGCGCTTGCGGCCGGGCGACGCGTTGACCCAGGTCAACGGGGAAGATACAGGCGAGGGCGCAGTTCCATCTGCAGCGGGCGTGACCTCACTGTCTCGGCGAGTGGGCGTGAAGGAGATGGGTTGGCGATGAACCCGAGTGATCGTGCTCTTCCCCAGGTGGATGTCCGCGTCTTGGGCAGCTTGCGTCCCTTTCGCACCGACCGTGGACTGCCCTACGAGTTCTCGCACGCTGTGCCCGCCGACGGCGTGGTTGCACGTCAGCTCGTCACCGAGTTCGGCTTACCCCTTGATCGCACGGAAGGCGTGTTCGTGAACCACGTGGTTCACGGGCTGGGTGTCCGGATCATGCCGGGGGACCGCATCGCGTTCTGCCCGAACGACACGCCGGGTCCGCACCGCTTCTTCCTGGGGTTGTTCAACGCGGGCAGAGACGACGACGCTTAGCCTTTGGCGCTCAAAGATGAAGCGCTACGGTTCCGGGTGCCCGAGCAGAATTCGAATCGCGGCGTGGGCCTGATGTGCGGCCGCGACCATGACGCGCGAGGCGAGAAGTGGCAGGCAGTCGCGCACGTCGCTCTCGAAGTCCCCCGCCAGGTAGTAGTTGTCGGCGATTCGCTCAGTGACGATTTCGTTGGCCGAGCCGAAGCCCGCGAGGCCTGATGCCCCCACGAGCGGCGTGTCGGGCAACTCGCCCGTGACCACGTTGGCGATCATCGCTTTGGTCTCGGCCCCGTCCACGGCCTCGATGATGACGTCGCAGCCGCAGACCAAGCCGACGAGCGAATCCGAGGTGGCGCACAGCGTATGGAGGTGCAACGTCAGGTCCTCCGCTATTCTCCCCAGAGTCTCCGCGAGCGCCTCGGTCTTGAACCTGCCCAGCTGGTCGCGGAAGAACAGCTGGCGGTTCAGGTTGCTCTCGTCCACCACGTCGAAATCGATGAGCGTCAGCTCTCGCACGCCTGCGCGGACGAGCATCTGGGCGGCGTTGCTGCCGAGCCCCCCGCAGCCCACCACCGCGACGTGACATGCGGCCAATCGCGCTCGGACCGCCGGGTCGTCGGTTGGGCCGACCGGCTTGCGGACATCCGTCATGCTAGCCCCCTGCGACCGGCGGGAAGATCGCGAGCCGGTCGCCTTCGTCAAGGACACGGTCCTCCTCGGCGTGACGCCCGTTCACGAAGATGATGCGTGGATCGTCCGGCAGTCCGAGCAGCGCGACCACGCTTCCGACCGTGGAGCCGTTCGCGAGTGCGAGAACGCGCGAACTCCGCCCGCCCTGGCCATCAGGTTGGTACTGCGACAGGTTCGCGAAGAGTGCCAGGTGGACGTTCATGCCGGTTGTCCTTGCGACTGGATCCGCGAGCCGAATCGCCCGCGCCACGCCGGATTGCGGCGGTGGCGCGGGCGAGGTGGCCCGAGTGCTACGAAAGCCCCATCTGAACTGCGGTCTCATCCACGAAGTCGAAGACGGCGTCGAGTTCCGCGTCCGTGACGGTGAACACCACGTTGTGCGGAGGGAGCTTCTCCTCCAAGAAGAACTTGGGAAGCCGATCGTCGGCTGCAGTGAAGCCGGCCTTGGCGTTGTACATCCGCTCCATGGTGAGCGTCTCGCGACCAAGCTGCATCAGATCGTTCGCGTCCCACTTCTCGCCGGTGTGTGCTTGGACCATGTCGTGAATGGCCACGAAGGCGTCCGGGATGTCGAGGACCGGGAACGCGACGAAGATGCACAGCCCGAGCGAGTCGAGCATCGCCGTTGCGATCTGCAGGTTCTTGGAGAGCTCGGCTTGGCCCTCGGTTCCGAGCGGGTCGACGGTGCCGCCGACGGCGAGGATGTTGGCCGTGATCGTGTAGCCGGCGGTGTGGTCGGCGCCCATGGTCGAGGTCGCGTAGGTGACGCCGATCCCCTGGATTGGACGCGGGTCGTAGGCAGGGAGTGCCTGATGCTTCACGACCGGGATGTTCGCCACGCCGAACTTGATGCCGGTGGCCTCAGCGCCGTCCCACAGGACGCGGAGTTCGCTTGAGGGGTCGAGGCCGGCTTTCAGCGCCACGAGGGCACCCTCAGCATCACCGAACTCAATCGCGCCTGACGCCATGTAGACGCCCATGGTCGCGCCCATCTCGATGGTGTCGAGACCGAGGTCGCCGCACGTGCGGTCAAGCTCCGCGATCCCGTCGAGGTCACCGATGCCACAGTCGGCACCGAACGCCCATGCGGTTTCATACTCCGGGCCCTTGGTCTTGTAATGGCCGTCTTTGTCCATCCAGTACCGTGAGCACTGGATGACACACCCGCTGTGGCAGCCGTGGCTCGCGTTGCCGCCGCGCGCCAGGATCGTGTCCCGCTGGGTCTCGCCACCGATGGCATCGGCGAACTCGAAGCTGCCCGCTGAGAAGTTGCGCGTGGGCAGGCCGCCGGCCTCGTTCAAGATGTTCGTGAGGACGTTCGTGCCGTACGTGGGAAGTCCGGTGCCAGAGACCGCGTGCTCTTTGAGCGCAGCGGTGAACCGCCTGCTGGCCGCTGTGAACGCTTCCTTGTCAGCGTGCTCAAGCGACGATGTGCCAGCGTACGAGATGACGATGCCCTTGAGCCCCTTGCTTCCCATGACCGCGCCCAGACCGCCGCGACCGGCGAACCGGTTCGGGTAGCCCTTAGGATCTGACACGGCGATTCCCGCGGCCTTGGCGAGCGCCTCGCCGGCCGCCCCGATCGAGATCGTTGCGAACTTGTCGCCGCTGGGGCGCATCGCGGCGATCTTGTCCGCGACCTCGTAGTTGCCCAGACCGGCCCAGTCGTCGACCCGCTCGAGCTTGGCCGAGCGGTCCGCTTCGATCACCAGTACGTAGCGCGCGGCCGGGTCGGATGGGATGCCCTCAACGACGACGGCTGAGAAGCCGATGCGCGCCATCGCGTGCGCGGCCTGGCCGCCGGAGTTCGACTCCTTGATGCCGCCCGTGAGCGGACTCTTCGCTCCGACGGAGAGGCGGCCTCCGTTGGGGGCGGTGGTTCCGCCGAGCGTGCCAGGCGCGAAGACGAGCTTGTTCGCGGGACCGAGCGCGTCGGAGTCCGCGGGGACTTCCTTGTAGATGATGGCGTCAGTGAGCGCCCGACCGCCGTAGTTCGCCCACTTTTCAGGAATCGGCTCCGTCGTAACCGACAGGTTGGCCATGTTGACGCGTAGCATTTCTCTCATGTGGTGCCTCCCCAGAAGACAGCGGCGGCATCTTATGCGCACGCCGCGATAAGGGGTTCATTCCACCGAGGGGCGAAAGTACGCAGCGAGACCGTCCTCAGATTCCCAGCGCCGCGCGCTTGTCGGCGATTGCGGCAAGGTGTGCTTCGAGGTGCTCGACGGCGTGGTAGAAGAGGTCGTAGACGGTCACGGTGCCGCCCTCGGAGTGGACCGCGGTGCGCTGCCAAGCCTCCGGGGTGAGGCGCGCGAGGTCGGCCGCCAACTGCTCGCGCTGGATCTCGAGCAGGCGCAGGTCCAGTTCGAGGTCGCGCTCGTGGTAGGCGAGCGGACCCGGATAGTCCGCCGATTCGACACCCATGATCAGAGGCTTGTCGGTGGCGATGGTCCGTTTGATGCGGTCGCACATGAACTGGTCCGAATCCACGATGTGGCACACCACCTCAAGCGAACTCATCTTCCTGGCGATGGGGCGTGCCCGCAGGGCATCGGCGTCGAGCCCCTCGATCGCCTGGCGCAGCAGCTCGGGGCCCTCGCGGTAGGCGGTAAGCAGTTCGGCGGGGGTCGCATCCGGAGAGATCATCGGGGCTCCTTCGAGAGGGCGGCATCGACGGCCGCAAGTGCGTGCAGACGAGCGGTGGGGAAGAGTGGGCAGTCGAGGTCCTGCGGTCGTATCAGCAGTTCGATCTCCGTGCACCCCGCGATCACGCCTTGGGCGCCCGTCTCGAGCAGCGTATCGATTGCGCGCAGGTAACGCTCCCGCGACAGGTCCGACACGACTCCGCGCACGAGTTCGTCGTAGATGACGTCGTTCACCATCGTGCGGTCGGGCTCGCCTGGCACAAGCACGGTGATGCCGTGGCCTTCGAGGCGTTCGCGCAGGAACGGCAGCTCCATCGTGTAGCGCGAGCCGAGGAGCGCAACGGTGTCGAGCCCCGCGGCGGTGACCGCCTCGGCCACGGCGTCGGCGATGTGGATCAGCGGGATCGTGACCGCCGCCTCGACCTGCGGCGCGACCAGGTGCATGGTGTTCGTCGCGATGATCAGCAGCTGCGCGCCGCCAGCCTCGAGCACGCGGGCATCCTCGGCCAGCAGCGCGGCGAGCGTGTCCCAGTCGCCAGCCTTCTGAAGCGCCTCGATCGTCGCGAAGTCGTAGCTGCGCACGAGCAGGTCGGCGGAGTGCGCGCTGCCCAGTCGTTCTCGCACGGCGGTGTTCATCGTGCGCTCGTACTCGACCGAGGACTCCCAGCTCATGCCGCCCAGAACACCGATCCGCTTCATCGCTGTGGCCCCTTCTTCGGCTTGCGGATTCCGTAGCGGATGACGGTCTTGAGCTTGCTCTGGTCCGCGCGGTCGGGCTTGCCCAGGTAGATCTCGTGATGGCGGCCGGTGACCTCGACGCCGGTCTCGTCCGCGTACGCGAAGAGGCTCTCGATGGCGGGCTTCTCGTCGGCGTAGGGGCCCAGGTGCATGATCTGGATGCTCAGCCCCTCGGAGAACGTGGCCACGCGTATGTCGGCGAGCCGCGCCAACTCCTTCTTCTGCGCGACTGACTCCCTGACCTCATCGACGAAGTCCGAGGTGACCTCGTTCGGGAGCATGATCATGAGCCGCCACGCGAAGGACTCCCTTGTGGCGGGCGTGAACTCGACCTCTCCGTCCGGGTCCCAGTACAGCCCCTCGAGCGGCATGACCGGATAGCGCACGGACAGCCGCTTCTTGGCTGCGAACTTCACCGGGTAGGCCAGGCCGTAGAGAGACTTCACGGCGTCCTGAAACGTGGGCCCGCCGATGTCACCCAACCCATCGAGCATCAGGAAGCGCGTATTCGGCACCTTAGCGAAGCACGGCGCGAGGGGGCTTGGCTTGTTGAGCTTGGCGAACTGGCGCTTCAGGTCGATGTCGATCATGGGAACCGCTTTTCAGTCGGGAGTCCGAGGAGTACGTAGCCTACACGGGATTATGCGCCCTGCGTGAGTGTGACCCTACTTGTGCGGAAGAACGAGGCAAACGGCTCGGGACGGTGGGCGCCCTAGAGGAACTCCCATTCATCGGGCAGCGGCAGCGAATCCGCGGGAACCAGCGGCTCAAGCTGACTGATGAGCTGCGGACAGTCGCGTGTGGCCGCGCGCCAGACTTCGGCCAGATCCACGTGGCCATACTCGTGAGCGAGGCGTTTGCGCATTCCCATGATCTCGCGCCACGGGATCTCGGGATGGCCCTCTCGGAAGGCTGGGGACACGCGGCTCGCCGCTTCGCCGATCACCTCAAGGCAGCGGACGGTCGCACTCTGCACGAGTTGGTCGGCTTCGAACGCGTCTTGCTTGAGCTGCGCCGTGAAATCATGGGCCCGCCGCGCCCAGATGAGCATGTCGAGAAGGCTCGCGTCATCGCGCCACATAGACGCTCCGCGCACCGTCCAGGATCCGGGACTTGCGGATGTAGTTCTCGGACCGCTCTACGCTCTCGCGGTCGACGAGGTCGACATCGCGGCGGAAGATGCCGCGAAGCTCGATGCTGAGATCGTCGAGCGTCCCAAAGTCCAGGGGTTCGGCGTCCTCGGCCCACGTCACCAGCACATCGACATCGCTCTCCGGCTCAAAATCCGTGCGCACGCTCGAGCCGAAGAGCGCGAGTTCGCGAACACCATGCAGACGGCAGAACGCCGCGACGGTCTCGGGGGCGACGCCCAGGCGAGCCAGCGCGCGGGCGCCCGTATCGGCGAGAGAGGGCGCGTTGTAGGTCGCGGGCGCTTCCGCAGCGAGCGGCAGCGTCACGCCGATGTCCACGCCCAGGGCGCGGGCCACGTCGTCAACACGCTCGAGCGCTGCCGAACGGTAGGCGTTTGCCTCCCAGCGCGCTATCTGCGGTTGCTTCACGCCCACACGCCGGGCGAGTTCGCGCTGGGTGACGCCGGTTGCGATGCGAGTCGCAACCAGCTGCTGTCCGATATCGAGCGGAGATGTCATGCCGCTAGTATAACGTAGAAGATATACATGGCGCGCAAGTTATCGAACCTGCTTACCCCAGGATCTCGTTCAGGTAGGTCGTGGCCTTCTGCCCGCTGTCGGGCGCAATGGAGACCGCGATTCCCCGGCGGCCGGCCTCCCTCAGGTACTTGAGCGCGCCGGCGGTGATTGCGGCAGCGGATGGCCCCACCATGAGCGCTTCCTCCCGGTACAGCCGCCGGGCGCATTCGTCGGTCATCTCGTCGTCGACCATCACGATCTCATCGATGACCGAACGGTCCAGGTTGCCGGGCACTGCTGTTTCAACCATGTTCTTCAGTCCCGAGATGTGGTGCCCCTCTACCGGTTCGATGCCGATGATCTGGATCTCCGGGTTCATCTCCTTCAAGTAGCGCCCCGTGCCCACCACCGTCCCGCACGTGCCCAGCCCAGCGAAGAAGTACTTCACGCGGCCCTCGGTCTGCCGCCATATCTCGGGGCCGGTCGATTCGTAGTGTGCCCGTGCGTTGTCGGCGTTGTCGTACTGGTTGGGCATCACGTACTCGCCGGGGTTCTCGGCGCTGGTGTGCTCAGCGAGCCTGAATGCGATGTCCATGGGGTGAAGGCCCGAGTCGTCGTCAGGTGACGTGAGCCGAACCTCGGCCCCGAATGCGCGCAGCAGCGCGGTCTTCTCGGGAGACAGAACGTGCGGCGCGGTTGCGACCATCTTCTTGCCGAGAAGTGCAGTGATGGCTGCGAGTGCGATGCCGGTGTTGCCCGATGTCGCCTCGAGAACCGTCTTGTCGTCGAGTTCGCCGCGCTCGATGAGCCCGTTGATCAGCCACTTCGCCGTACGGTCCTTGATCGACCCGAAGGGGTTGACCCACTCGCACTTCACGTAGAGCGCGATGTCGGGGTTCGAGAGCACTCGGTTGAGTCGCACGATGGGCGTGGGGTGGTTGACATCGCCGCATGCGTCCAAGAGGTTGTCGTAGCGCACGAGGCGAGAGTCGTTACCCAAGCCTAGACGGGAGGCGTCATCGCGGTCATCTGGCTGCTGTGTCACGTCATCCTCGCTTAGAAGCCGAAACGGCACTGCCGAGAGTGTGTGGAGTTCGCACACAGGATACAGGCTTCGACTTCGGGTAGAAGCCTCTCGGTACGAAGGAGTCCACGACGAGGGGAGCGGCATGACGAGAAGTGACAGCGGCGCAGCTGCAGGGGCCGGGGCGGTATACGCGTTCGGTTGGTTCGGCGCGGTCATCTACTACATACAGACGGCCACCGGCTTCTTCGACGGGCTGGTCGGGTTCTTCAAGGCGTTCTTCTGGCCCGGATTCGTGGTCTATGACCTGATGCACTTCCTCAAGATGTGAAGGAAGAAGGCGGCGGCCGCGGCGGCGGGCATATCGCTCTGGCCAGCCCTTGGGTATGGTATCTACTTCTCGAACCCTACCGAGAGGCCAATCAACCGTGAGCGACCCCGCCGTTCTCGCCAACCAGCCCGCACAGGCTGCCGAGCCATGGCACGCGCTGTCACCGGGGTCCGCCGCCGAGCGTCTCGAGACCTCCGCTTCGAATGGACTCACGTCTGAAGACGCCGCTCGTCGGTTGAGCGAGAACGGTCCGAACGCGCTTGAGGCCGAAGCCGGCACCTCGCTCGGCAGACTCATACTCGAGCAGGTTGCAAACCCGATGGTCTACCTGCTGGCGGCGGCCGCTGTCGTTTCGCTCGTAGCGAAAGGCCCCTTCGACGCTGGCGTAATCGCGCTCATCGTGGTCGCCAACGTCATCATCGGCGTGTCGCAGGAGTACCGCGCCGAAAGCGCCCTTGATGCGCTGAAGCGGCTCTCGAGCCCCCGCGCGCGCGTTCTACGCGACGGCGATGTGCGGGTAATCGACGCCACCGAGGTGGTCGTGGGCGACGTGCTCGTGATCGAGACCGGTGACAGGGTGGCCGCCGACGCGCGTCTGCTCACTGAGTCTGACCTGCGCATCGATGAGTCGGCGCTCACCGGTGAGTCCGAACCGATCGAGAAGGAGCTGGCGGAACTCCCGGCGGACACCGTGCTTGCCGATCGCACGTGTCTCGTCTTCTCGTCGACGCCTGTGGTCGCAGGGCGAGCGACGGCGGTCGTGACCGCCACCGGCATGAGCACGATCGTGGGCGAGATCGCCGGCGAGGTCAGGGCGACCGGTCGCCAGGAGACGCCGCTTCAGAGGCGGCTCGCCAGGCTCTCGACGCGGCTCGGGATTCTCTCGGTCGTCGCAGCCACGGTCATCTTCGCGTTGGGTGTGGCGCGCGGCGAGGCCGTCATCGACATGTTGCTGTTTGCCGTGGCGGCCGCGGTCTCGGCTATCCCGGAGGGCCTGCCCACCGCGGTCAGCGTGTCGCTTGCCCTCGGCGTGCAGCGCATGGCTAAGCGTCGGGCGCTCGTGAGGCGGATCGCGGCCGTCGAAACGCTGGGCGGCTGCACCGTCGTGTGCACCGACAAGACCGGTACGTTGACGCGAAACGAGATGACGGTCACGCGGCTGTGGGCGGGTGGCGAGCGCTTCGACGTGACCGGGGACGGCTATGCGCCTGAGGGCGAGATCGTGCCCGACCCCGGCCAGACCGAGGTGGTCTGGTCCGATGTCGAGCTGCTGCTAGAGGTGGGATGCACTGCGAACAACGCACTGCTTGAGGAGGACGAGGCCGGCCAGTGGCGCATCGAAGGCAACCCCACTGACGGTGCGGTGCTCGTGGCTGCGTCGAAAGGCGGGATGCGCCCGAGCGGTGCGCGCTGCGATGCCTCACGCATCGACGAGATTCCCTTCTCGAGTTCGTTCAAGTACATGGCTACGCTCGATGGCCGCGAAGGAGGCGGGCGCCGACTGCACGTGAAAGGCGCGCCCGACCGCGTGCTGGGCTACTGCGATCGGATGCTTCTTGACGGCCGTGTCGTCGAGCTCACCGAGGAGCTCCGAACCGCGGTGCGTCAGGCCCAGGCCGACTTCGCGGCTGACGCCCTGCGCGTGATTGCGGCTGCGTATCGCGAGATGCCGACGGGCGCCACAAAGGCGGAGCGTGCCGACGCCGAGCACGGCTGCATCTTCGCCGGCCTGTGGGGACTGATGGACCCGCCGAGGGCCGAAGCCGCGCAGGCGGTTGCGGCCGCCCAGCGGGCAGGCATCGCCGTCAAGATGATCACGGGCGACCATGTGTTGACCGGCTCGGCGATTGCGAAGCGCGTAGGAATACTGCCCGAGGACGCACCCGAGAGCGCGGTGATCACGGGAGTCGAACTCGACCAGCTCGACGACAGCGCGCTCAAGAAGCGGGTGCGCGAGATCGCGGTCTTCTCGCGGGTCGAGCCCCGTCACAAGATGCGTATCGTCGAGGCGCTTCAGCAACTGGGTGAAGTCGTCTCGATGACGGGTGACGGGGTGAACGACGCGCCCGCGCTCAAGCGTGCCGACATCGGCGTGGCGATGGGCATCACCGGAACCGAGGTCTCGAAGGAGGCCGCCGATATGGTGCTTGCCGACGACGACTTTGCGACCATCGTCTCAGCAGTCGAAGAGGGGCGCGTCATCTACGGCAACCTGCAGCGCGTGGTGGCGTTTCTCGTCATGGTGGCGCTGGGGCAGGTCATGGCGATTGCGGCAAGCCTGGTGCTGGGCTGGCCGCTGCCCATCACCCCGGTGATGGTGCTGTGGGCGAACCTGGTGGTAGCAAGCACCCTGACCATCCCGCTGGGCATCGAGCCGAAGCACGACAACGTCCTCGCCGAGCCGCCCCGTGACCCCGCAGCCGACATCGTCGATCGCCGCGCCAGCTGGCGTATCGGGACGGGCGCGGTGCTCAAAGCAGTCGGTATGCTCGCCGTCTTCGGCTACTACCTGCAGGACTCCAGCGTCGTCCACGCCCAGACCATGGCGTTCACCACGCTGGTCGCCTTCGAGTGGGCGCAAGCGATCGGTTGCCGCTCCTGGAACGTGCCGCTCACGAAGCTTGGCGTCTTCACCAACCGAAGTCTGGTGGTTGGGCTGCTCGCGGGTCTCGCGCTGCAGTGGGTCGCCGTCTCAAGTCCTGCGACCGACCTGATCATCGGCACCGACCCGCTCGGGCCGGCCGAGTGGGGCATTGCGATCGCGGTGGGGGCGACGGGGCTGTTGCTCTCTGCGATCATGACCTGGATCGAGTCGCGAAAGCGACGCGCCTAGTGGTGGGCGGCTGCGTCCGTCGACTGCCAGGGGCTCGGGTGTCCCAGATGGCCCAGCCCCAACCGCATGATGGGTGCCCAGCCGTAGAAGTCGGTGACGGGCGCTAGCGATGCGGGCGCCGTCGACGCGTCCACGGTTCCTCTGAGTGTGCCCGAGAAGAACGCCACCATCTGGTCCCAGGCCGCCTGTTGCACGGGGTCGGTCGCGATGCCCTCGGCGTTCTTCACGAAGGCGTGAGGCTGGTCGGGATAGACCGTCACCGTCGATTCCACGCCGGCGGTCTTGAGTCCCGCCTCGAACGCACGCACGTCCTCGAGCGGGATGGACTGGTCAGCACCGCCGAAGATGCCCAGCACAGGGCTTGTGAGCGTACCGAGCCGAGCCGCATCGGTCACGGGTTGTCCGTAGAACACGGACGTGGCCTGGAGGGTCGGGTTGTGAAGGCTATAGAGCAGTGAGGTTCGTCCCCCGAAGCAGAATCCGGTGATGCCGACACGGGAGGGGTCGACCCCCGGCTGCGAGCAGGTCCGCTTTGCTGACGATGTCGGGATTCAGCCCCCAGAACTCGTGGACGATGATGACCACCGGGTGCGGCCCGGCACCTTCGGGAGTGGCGACGTAGGCCGGTACGGCAGGGCCGGCAAGACCGGGGATGGAGCCGTTGGAGACCTCGGCGAGCCGCTCGTCGCCGCCACGGCGATCGACCGCGACGCTGATTGCGAGGACGGCCACGAGCAGCAGAGCGAGGGCCGACAGTCCGCCCACCACCCAGCCGATCACCTTGAGCCACTTCGGCCATGTCCGCATGAAGTGCCCTTTCGTGAGCCGCCTTGTGGGGTTCGTACCACACCGGGTGCGATTGCCACCGTGGGCCGCGGGCGCCGACCGACGCCGACCGACGCCGAGATCGAGATGGCTACGGTCGCTGCCGCGAGTCTAGGGCGAGCTCTTCACGGGTCCGTCACCCGGCTGCCCCTGAATGGCCGACGTGTCTGCCGCGCCTGGCACGAAGGTGACCACCAAGTCGCACTCGAGAGCAGCCGCGACTTCGGTGAGCAATGCCAGTGCAAAGTCGCTGCGGCCGCGCAGGAGGTTCGTGATTCGAGCGGGCGGGACGTCAAGACGCGCGGCAAGATCGGTGCGGGTGAGCCCCAGCTCCGCCATGCGAGCATGGATGGCTTCAGTGACGGAGTCGATCGCCTGCTCGACCGGATATCGGGCGGTTCCTCGGACACGCACGACGCGATGGTAGTCCGCGTAGGAGCCCGGTTCCTCCCGCACGACGAACGCATCTCGGAATTCATCTGCCTCGGCTACGAGGGTACCGGCTTCGATGTCCGCGAGACTCACCTCGAGGCGTGCCCGCTGCCGAGCAGTCAGCTTGTGACCGTTTGCCGAAAGTAGGGTGGGGATGTTCCCTGGGTCCTGAGCCAGGCGCAGCGTCGCCTCGTGTGCCGCATCCTGGAGCGAGCCCGATTCGTATCGGTGTAGCGTGATCTCGCCCCATCCGAGCAGGAGCGCGAACGGCTTCACGCCCAGACCGTATCGGCCGCGCAGCTCGCGCATCTCGTCGGGGCTCATGAGCCCGTGTCGCTCGCGGTAGATGTTGAACGCTGCGATCAGCGTGGCGTCGTCCAACTCCTCGACTGACATGTCAGCGCCGCACTTCGGGCAGACTGCGACCTTGGCGAGCACCTCGGTATCTTCTCCGCGCACAGGGAGAATCTCGTTGCGTTCATCGATTCGCGGCTCGACGGTAGCGCCGCACTCGAAGCATTCAAGGTGCGTCACGGCTTGTCGTCCTCCTTTGGTCTGGCATCGCGGTAGGGCAGGTGCAACGGATGCTGCGCGTCATGGAACGAGACACATAGGCAGCGTGCGGGCTCGGTGCGGACGCTGACCTTCACATATACGAGCGCCCCGTTCACGGTGATTCCGAACACCCAGGCCTCCTGGGATGAGCCCTCGGATCGAGGGGTCGGTCCAGACACATAGTCCGCCGGCGTCAGTGCCAGAATGCGCTGCTTGGCATCGCGAACGGTGAGACCCAACCGAGCAAGCGTCGCCATGTTCTCGGGGCGCCTCTCGAAGCGGAACTGGCAGGCAGCGCAATCTCGGAGAAGCCGCAAGAACAAGGCGACTTGGTCACGTTCAACCACGTCCCCTCCCTATTCGTAAGCGTAATCACATGATAACGACTAACGCTGGCGAGCGCAATTGCTCGGAGGACACGATCCGCGCGGTCGCGACGTCGTAGACAGCGCGTCCGGGTCTACTCCGGCACGCGGCCTGGCGGTCGAGCTCGGCGATCGTGAGCTGTAACCGCTGTGCAAATGAGTAGTCGATGGTGTCGCAATCGCTCGTCTCGCTCCAAGCCGGCTCTTTGTGCGAGAACTCGGATATCCGAGATGCGGACCAGCTATCGAGCGCGTGCATGCGCTACGTCGTCAAGCGAGTGCCGTCCGCGCCTCGCCGCGAGGCACGTTCGCAGCGTCGTTCACCTTGCCACAGGTCACTCCAGTCGCGAGGATTCGGGCCGAACACGACGAGCGCATCGTCAACAAGCTGGGCGGCGAATGATGGCGCCGTCTTTGGGAGCGCCGAGGCCTCCCTTGCGTCATACACGATTGCGGAAAGCGGCGCGCCATATCTTGACAAGAAGTGCGCCTGGTAGCCGTCCACCGTCTCCTCAGCGAGGTCTTTCGCCTTGGTGTCAGCGGCCACGATGACTACATCGATGTCGCTTTCAGAAACCTGTTCGCCGCGCGCGTAGCTGCCGAAGATCACCATTGCCACTGCCTGTGACTCGAACGTCCCGGTGAGGTCGGCAAGCATTCTGTCGGGGATTCGCTCCTCGGCGGCAAAGAGCGGATCGATGAGGTCGGTGACATAGACGTTCTCACGGTTGAGAGAGTGGATGTTTGCGCGGCCAGCGGAGCTGCTGTTGATCACGCCCATCCCAGCAAGTTCGTCCAGCACGGTCGAGACGGCGGTCCAGCTGAGCCCGGTTCGACGGGCGAGCTGCGAGGCGTTGAGCGGGACGGCGACGCCGTGCAGCACTCTAAGGACCGACAACTTGCTGCGGCTTCCCAAGAGTGTCTCTATCGTGTGCGTGGGTCTCATGTATTCAAAGTAAACCTTAGGTTATTCCAAGTCAAATAGTGAATGTCATTAGGTTTGATGTGAATAGCATCGCCCACCATCGACTCCCGCCTTCGATGGCCGTTCGCTACGACAGCTGCAACCGCTGCGCATGAGTAATCGATAGTGTCGCGATCGCCTCGAAAGGCCCCGATCACGATTCCGCGCGCGTCCGGGTCTACTCCGGCACGCGGCCTGGCGGCTTCTGTGGCCCGACGAAGATCGTGCCGTCCTCGACCTTGCTCTCATAGGCGCGCAGGGGGCGGGGATGGCGAGCGAGTTCGGCGATCGTGAGAACCGCGCCCTTCCAGTCGGTCCAACGCAGGCAGCTTCCATCAGCGACGTCGAACTGCGAGTGGTGGAGCGGACAGGTGACGACGGTGCCCTCGAGCGCGTTCTTTGCGAGATGTCCGCCGAGGTGTGGGCAGCGGGCATCGGTGACGTAGTAGTCGTCGCCGACCCGAGACACCAGCAGGTGGTGGCCCTCGGCTTCGACCTCGTGCATGGTGCCCGACTCGAAGCCGTCGGTGCTCGTGAGTTCGATGAAGTCAGCCACGGTGTTCCTCCTCGCGAATGGGCGTCTCGTGAGGCTATTCCCGTTCGGGGCACGGGCCAGCATGCGATTGAGACCAAGCACTCAGCTGCCGGGGAAATCGAATCGAGGCGCCACCGCAGTCTGAGCGCCGCAAGCTCGGTTAAGACCGTGAGCGAGCATCTGTTGAACGTGTGCGGCGAGGGCGAGCACGACTCAAACGCAACTGTCCGGAAGTTCCGGACAGTTCGAACCGAGGGGTCACGCTCGGTCAGCCGATCCATCGAGCACTACAGCTTCGATGCCATCCTTGCTGTCGGGTATCGCGTCCGCTCAGCTCGCGGCATGCAGTTTCGACAGTGGGCTACGGCGCTCGTTACTAACATGGCTTGTTAGTAACATCAAGTGTGAGTATGATACGCGGGTGCCTACTTTCGTCAACAGAGTCAACGAACTGCATCGGCTGGAGCGCTGGTACTCCGGCGACGCCTCTTCGCTGGCGATAGTGTGGGGTCGGCGCCGAGTGGGCAAGACGATGCTGCTCCAGCGCTTCTCGGCAGACAAGCGTGTCGTGTTTCACACGGGAGCGGGACGGCCGGTCACCGATGAGCTGTCACTTCTGTCCCAGTCGGTCGCGGCGGCCCAGGTACCGGGGATAAGAGACCTCGAGGCACGTCCGTTCACGACATGGGATGACGCGCTGGAGTTCCTCGCAGTCGCAGCAGCGTCTGAGCCGCTGCTGCTTGTGTTCGATGAGTTTCCCGAGCTCAAGTCGAACTCGCCGGAGTTGGAGGGCGTTTTGCGAGCCCTGCTCGATCGGGCGGCGGGTGCCACGCAGCTGAGAATCCTGCTGTGCGGCTCAGCGGTCAGGACGATGGAGGCGGTGCAGCAAGAACGCGCTCCGCTGTACGGACGCTTCGGCTTGTCGCTGCAGGTGCATCCGTTCGAGCCGCACGAAGCTGCGCTCATGCTGCCGGATCTGGGTCCTTCGGATCGGGCCGTCGTATGGGGCATCGTGGGTGGTATCCCGCTGTACCTGCAATGGTGGGACCAAGGCGCCTCGATTCGCGACAACATCGAGCAGCTCTTCTGCACACCGGCGGCACCGCTGCTCAATGAAGGTCAGTTGGTGCTCGCGACCGAGGCCGATCTGACGGGTCTGTCCGGCATCGCTCTGCACGCTATCGCGGCCAAGCGCACCAAGCACAACCAGATCAAGGATGCTGTTGGAGTTGAGCCTTCTCGGCTGCTTGAGCGTCTCATCGAACTCAGGCTGGTGGAACAGCTGGTGCCGGTTACGGAGTCTCCGCAGCGAACCCGGCGCAAGACCTACCGCATCGCCGACAACTTCCTCGCGTTTTGGCTGGGGTATGTTGAGCGCTATCGCTCGCAGATAGAACGCGGCCTAGGAGGCCCGGTCGCCGCACTGCTCGAGTCCGCGATTGATGACGCCATGGGGACGCCGTGGGAGGAGGCGTTCAGGCATCACCTCGTCCGCATGGTCGGGAGGGGAGACGAGCTGCCTGAGGTCAGCGCGCTCGGCCCCTGGTGGAATGAGTCGAGTTCGGTCGAGATCGATGCCGTTGGGCTCGTGGGGAGGTCCCGTATCCCGACACTGTTCGGCGAAGCGAAGTGGGCCCGGGAAGCAGATGCCGTGACCCTTCTGGGCGGGCTGGCCCGCAAAGCGGACGCCGTTCCCAACGCCGCAGCGAACAGGGCTTACGCCGTGTGCGCGCGTGATCACCTGAGGCGAGTGCCGGAGGGCGTCGTCGCCATAACTGCGGCGGACATCTTCGGTCTCTAGGTGCCGACTCCTGCGGCGCAGTTCAGTGTGATTTTCGACGCGATCCGCCAGTTGATGATGGTTCCCGCACCACCACGTAACCCGATCGGCTTCGCGCCGCAGGAAGACCCGATCTGAAGGCGACAGAGCCCTGGATCAGGTCTTGTCCAGCGCCGTCTTCGCCTTCTTCAGTGTTGACTGCATCTCCTTGGAGAGCTTCTCGATCTTCGAGATCTGCGAGCTGTTGAAGTAGCTCACGCCACCCGATCTCCGGAAAGGGGACGAGGCCGCCTTGCGTACCTTCTCGTCGGTTTTGGCCGCAGCTCGGAGGTGGTTCAATGCAGTCCGATACTCGGAGCACTCGACGCTCTCGAGGCGCTTGATGATGGCATCGAGATCGGAGGCGGAAGCTCCACTGGTGAGCACCAGCGCCATGCTGACCCTCTTGCCTGAACGCATGTCCTTGGCCCACTTGAGATGGTCCTTCACTTGGGAGTTCTGCCTGTTCAACGAGGTGCTCGCAGCGGATTTCACGCGTGTCTTGGCTAGTGACTTCACCGATTCAGGGACCTGATCCGGGCATCCGGTCATGAACGTGCTCACACGGTCTAGGCAGTTTCGGTCTGAGCTGAAAGAGCCGTTGACCAGCACATCAGCCGCTTTGTCGATCGCTTCGGCGCCCGCCGGAGTGCGCGGGTAGCGCTCGCGGATGTCGAAGTACAGCGAGATGGCCTCGCTCCCGCTCGACTTCTCGGCTTCGGCAGTCAGCTCTGCCACTCGGTTCGAGATGGCGAGCGCCAACTTCTCGGCACGTTGGGCTTCGGATTGGGCGGCCTCATACTTCGACGCCAGAACGAAGAAGCCGGTACGGTAGAGCGATTTGGCCTCCGACAGGGCGGCTTTCGACTGCTCGCTCTCGTCGGCCTCTCGGCTGCCAGGCTCGACGGCGATCTGGGCTTCGTCCCAGGTCTTCTCGGCGGCTTTGATTGCTTCGCCTGCGGAGCTGCGGGCGGCGAGGCCATTTCGGGCCACCGCCACCGCGATTCCTGCGCCGACCAGGAGCAGCACGAGCGCGACCACGATTCCGATGATGAGACCGACGGGACGCTTCTTGGCGGGCGCGGGCAGGGGCTGCTGGTACTGAGGCGGAGTTTGGAGAGGTTGCTCGGGAACGGGAATTTCGGACTCAGGATTCATGATGATCTCCCCCCATGAGAGATGTCGAACACGGTGAACATACCCTGACCTGCTACGAGGGGAAACCACCGTGTGCGAACGGAGCGCGCAAGGATTCGGGGGCCTACTCTCAGTTCGTGAGATTGAGCATCGCGCGGAAGGGCTGACGCCTCGAGATGGGCCTCAGATGCCCTGAAGCTGGCTCGTATCCCAGGAGAACATCTACCGCCCGGAGCTGCTCTTGGTGCATTCGTCCGAGGCTTTGGACGCCGCCATCGCGAGTCCGCGCATGGCGTGGAAGCTGAAGCAGCTGCGCAGGAGGTCGAGCGAATAGTCCGACGCTGGCAGCACCAGCCCAGCTCCCGGTAAGGTCACTCCGGAGGGGGCTCCCGATCCGAGCATCTTCTCAACGCCTAAGAACCGCGAAGGCATCCAAGTCGGTACAGCTATCTCGCTTCTGACTAGGCGGGGCGCGCCCCATGACAGCGAAGCAGTCGTTCAGTACCGTGACTTCTGGGGCATCGACAAACTGCGGAATCTCGATGACGCGGCCGAAGCCCCCGGACCTGAATACCAGACGCTCGAGCCCTCGGTGGATCTAGGGCTGACGCTGTTGCCGCAGACCGCTAACGCGGAGTACTTCTCATGGCCGCGGCTACCCGAACTGATGCCAACCCTGTATTCCGGTGTCATTACTGCGCGCGACGACGCACTTGTCGACATCGACCGCGCGAGACTCGAGTCGCGGATTCGCCTCTACTTCTCCGGCGCCTCGGAAGCAGAGGTGGCTCAGGTGGCCCCCAGTCTGCTCGTGAAGAACGAGACCTACGATCCCCCCGTTGCTAGACGAGCCCTTCAGCAGCGAGGGTTCCGCCCGGATTTCGTTGTCCCGTACACCGCTAACGTCCCCGGTAGTGGTGTACGAGTTCCCGAGGGTCGCCTGACAAACAGGCGGCCACTGCTCCATCCTTGAGGTCGACCAAGACCCGAACCAAGGAGGAGACAGTGACCAAGGACAAGATGGACCGCCTGACGTGGC